>CAZBGV010000052.1:0-2209 GCA_964491485.1 uncultured Woeseiaceae bacterium
GTGTAGCCCGGCATCACGTCGTCGTGATGGAAGCGGACGACGTCCGCGGTGCCGCCGAGCTGTTCCGTCGGCTTGCCGTCCCATACCGCGACCAGGATGTGGCAATGCGCGCTCAGGAACACGCCGAGCTGCGCATACTGGAGCGCGCGGGCGGGACTACCGGGCGCGAGACACTCCGGCGAATGGCCCGGGACGATCGGCAGCTCGAAGATTTCGTCCGCCGCGCTGCACAGCCGCTCGAACTCCGCCACTGACTCCGGCGCGACGAAGTCGTTCCGGTAGAGCTCGGCGGGCATCGGCAGCGTGGCGATGAGCGGGATGCCGAGCTCGAGCGCGGTATCCGCCACGAGGCGGTCCGCGCCTTCGGCAAGCCCGCTCATCAGCCGGACGCGGCGGTCCGGGTCCTCGGCGGTCAGTCTGCCGAGCAAACTCCGAACCCGGTCGCGTATCGCCGGGACTTCCGCCGGCACCAGGTCGCGGTGCCCCGTGACCGCCACCATGAGCGGCACCGCATAGCTCGCCCACATCAGGGTTCGACGAAGCCCCCGGCCGGAACCGACGGCACGAAACGCTCCTGGTAGACGTGGAGCAGGGTGGCGGCGCGGGCCCGCAGCTCACCCTTGCGGTTCGCCGGGTCCGGCCCGAATCCGGCCGCATTCGCGAGCGTGCCGCGGAAGGATGCGAACTGGCTGAGGAATGCCTCGCAGTTCTGGTTGCCGGCGCTCGCCTTCGGCAGCTGGGTCGCGGCCCAGCACTTGTCGAGCTTGTCCTTGCCGTTCAGCCATCTCGCGTCGAGAGCCGAGCAGCTCGCGGCCGACAGCGGCGCTGCGCCGCCGCCATCGGCATCGCTGCACGCAAGCTGGTTCAGCGCCGCGTGCAGATCGTCATACAGCGACAGCACCAGCTTCGCGAACACGGCGTCGTCCGGCAGCTCCGGGCCGCCGACCGGGCAGCTGCCGTCGCCCGCCCACACATCCTGCGGATCGCCGTTGAAGGTGCACGGCGCGATCTCCAGGTTGTACGGTTTCAAAGACCAGCGGCCGCTCAGCACGCGGCTGCTCCCGCAACCGCTGTTGATCAGCGTGTCGACGAACTGCGGCGCCGCGCCGAGCAGCGGGTCCGTGAACGTCCGGAAGCGTTCGGAGGCGGTCGTGGCGACGTCCCAGTCGAGCGTGCCGATGCGCTCGTTCGGCTGGCCCGCGTTCTCGGTGAACAGCGGCGAGCGGGGCGGCAGGTTCAGCTCGCACCCGAGCTCCGAGCCGGTGAGGGCGGCGACGTCGAATTCGCCCTCGAAAACGTCCCGGAACACGACGCCGTTCTCGGCGACGCCGAAAAACGCATCGAACTCGAACCCGTTCGCCTTCTGCCCGCGATACTGGCGCGAGATCAGCATGTCGGGCAGCCCACCGCTGGCCGCGAACAGGTCCGTGACCTCGCGCGGCAGGAGCGGCGTCACGTTCAGGAGCTGGCCGGCCGGGTCGCCGGCGGCCTGCGGATCTACGACGACACCGGCCTGGACGAGGTTCTGCACGCCGAGCAGGTCCCGGCAGGTCCGGGGATCGTAGCGGCAGTCCGGGATATGACGGATCTGGAACAGGACGAGCCCGGATTCCTGGCTCGCGAGCGTCACGTTCGAGAGGGTCGCCGCGGGTTCGCCGTTCGCGCCGAGCACGAGCGTGCACGAGCCCGCGCAGTCGATGAGGTCGATCGTGATGCCCGGAGCGATGGTCGGCCCTTCCGGCGGGAACGCCCCGGCAGGACCGGCGGTCGAGAGCGTCAGGTCGCGGAAGCCGGTCTGCCGGCCGGAAGCGTCGAACACCGGCTCCTGCACGTTCTCGAGTCCGGACAGGACGCCGCCGGCGGCCGCCGGCTCGAGCGCGAGCACCTGGCAGAAAGCCCGGTCCGTCACGTAAATCCGGCCGGACCGGGAGCTCACGCGAATGCCGTATGCCGCGGCAGCGGTGCTGCAGCGGACGCTGGACGGGTCGCGGGCGGCATTCAGGTCGAAGACCGGGAGCGCACTGCCGCCGGACGCGGCAACCGCGAGAACCCGGCCGAGGCTGGTGGTCGCGAGCACGTAGGAGCCGGAAGCCCCGGACGTGCCCGGCAGCCGCAAAAGCGCGATGGCCTGGAGCTCCTCTTTCCCGTTGAGCTTCCAGTTCCGCTTGTTGTTTGCGATCTCGATCGGCGCACCGGAGTCCGGGAAGAA
>CAZBGV010000052.1:2309-20963 GCA_964491485.1 uncultured Woeseiaceae bacterium
AGCTGCGGGATCGGCGCCTGCGCCAGGCCCTCGAGACTGGTGAGCAGCAGGGGTTCCGCTTGTTCGTACTGCCCGATGCCGGCAAGCGCGGCGCCTTCCACGCTTTTCGCCGCCGCGATGCGCCAGTGATTCGCGGGCAGGCTCTTCGACAGGATGCGCTCCGCCTCGCGCGCGGTCTCGAGGCCCTCCCGGTACTGCCCGGTCAGGACCATGAGGTCCGCGCGCACGGTCATCGTGCCGGCGGTCTCGGGATGCTCGTCGCCCAGCACCGCCCGCCGGATGGCAAGGCCTTCGTCCAGCAGCGTCTCCGCCTCGGCGTACCGTCCTTCCAGCATGAGCCAGAAGCCGAGGCTCGTGACCGTTGCTGCGATGCCGGGATGTTGCGGCCGCAGCAGCCTGCGGTGCATCGCGAGCGATTCCCTGAGCTCCGCGATCGCTTCCTGCCTCTTGCCCCTCGCGTACAACACGAATGCGATATTGCTCAGCACCGCGGCGGTCTCGGGGTGCTCCGCGTCGAACACCTCGCCGTACATCGCGAGCGCGTCGCGGTAGGCCTGTTCCGCCCCGACGAGGTCGCCCTTGAGCTCGAGCACGTAGCCGATGTTGTTCAAGCCGGCGGCGAGCTCCGCGTGCGGGCCCTGGAATACCTGCCGCTTGATGGCGAGCGCCTCCTTCAGGAGCGCCTCGGCCTCCTCGAGATGGCCCTGGTCGAGTACGGCCCACGCGAGGTTGTTCAGCGTTTCCGCGAGGAGCGGTCCGCTTTTGCCTGCGCGTCGCATCGCGAGCGCTTCCCGCAGGTACGGCACGGCCTGGTCGTAGTCGCCCTGCTCGTAATAGCTGAGCCCGAGATCCTCGAGGCTCTCGGCGACATCGGGATCGGCACCCTCGTGCAGCGCGCGCCGGATGGCCAGCGCTTCGACGATGAGCGGGCGCGCAGCGCCGGTCTCGCCGCGCCGGGTGAGCACGTCGGCCAGCGCCGTCGCGGCGTCCGCCACGTCGGCGGAATCGTTGCCGGCGGTCGCACGCGCGGTCGCGAGCGCCTGGCGAAGCTGGGCTTCGGCCTCGTCATAGCTGGCATCGAGCGCCAGCACGCGGCCGAGATGCAGGCGGCTGCGGGCGACTTCCCGGTTGCCGTCACCGAACAGCTCGCTGCGCCGGTCCAGCGCCTGGCGGATGAGACGCAGCGCCGGCGGATACAACCCGAGCCCGGTGTATACCGTGCCCATGGTGTCCATCAGCGTTGCCTGGATCTCCGGCTGGCCGGCGAGCTCGTCCTCGATGCGGCTCGCGCCTTTGTCGAGGATCTCCCGCGCGGTGATGGTGTTGCCGAGCGCTTCGCCCGGATCGGAGACCTTGAAGAGATCGACCATGAACTGCGTGGTCTGACGGGCGACCTCGGCTTTCACCTCCGCCTGCCGGCGCTGCTCTTCGGCCTCCATGCGCGCGAGCCAGGCGGTCGCGGCCAGCGCGGTCGTGATCGCCATGCCGGCCAGCGCCGCCGAGGCGAGCACCAGCATGCGCCGGTGCTGGCGCTGCTGCTCGCGCTGGCGCAGGGCGTCGAAGCCGACGCCCAGTATGCCGGCGATCAGCTTCAGGCTCGCGTTGCGGCGGCCGTCCTTGCCCTTGCGCGCATCGGCCGCGATGGGCTCGCTCGGGCGCCCGGTCAGCCGGCCTTCCTCATCGACCTCGTAGAGCAGGGCCGGCGGGAAACACTCGCGATCGGCCCCATCCGGCTGTAGCGAGGCGCCGGGCTCGCCGTCGACGATCAGGCAGAAGATGCGTTCGGCGCGGCCGAGCCGCTTGAAAGTCAGGACTTCCTCGTTCGTCCAGCGGGAGCGGGCTGCGTTCGGGGAGCAGATCACGACGAGACACGCGGAGCTCTCCAGGGCTTCCGTGAGCACGCTGCCCAGACTGGTCGCCGATGACAGCTCCTCACGGTCCCGGAAGACGGGCGCGAGGCGCTCCGGAACCGGGCCGACAGCGGTGCCCTGTCCGACCAGGCGTTTGGGCACCCGGTAGGTCTCGAGCGCCTTGTGCAGCCAGGCAGCCCACCGCTCGTCGGCGTGGCTGTAGCTCAAGAAGGCGCGGTACCGATACTGGCGCGACACTGGAGTGCCGTCGAGGGGATAATGCTGGATCATAGTCGAATCGCCGGCGCCCGGCGCAAGCAATGCGAGTGCGCGCCGGCGGGCGACCCGTGTCGGAAGGCGCTGTAATGGAACGGGCGTCTTCCGGGTCTGCTGTCTGTGTGCGGCGATAGCCACGCCGGCGGGGCCTCGCCCCGCCGGGCCATTGCATGGCGGGCCGGAGCGTCGGTGTTGCAGAGGCCCGACGGGAGGCTCAGCATGGGGCGCCGTTGTTTTTGTTGTTTTTGCGGGTTATTTATTTCCGTCGATTCTCTGGGACAAGCCGATGAAACACAAGTTGATTACGCTGATTTGCAGTAGCCTTCTCGCCGCGCCGGCGCTGGCCGCTCTCGAGCCCGGCGACACGGCGCCTGATTTCGAGGCCAAGGCATCGCTCGCCGGCAAGGAATTCGACTTCTCCCTTTCCGATGCGCTCGCGAAGGGTACCGTCGTCGTGTACTTCTACCCGTCGGCGTTCACCAAGGGCTGCAACATGCAGGCCCACGAGTTCGCGCAGAACATCGAGAAGTTCAAGGCGGCGGGCGCCACCGTGATCGGCGTGTCGCTCGACAGCATCGAGCGCCTGAACGATTTCTCCTCCGATCCCGAGTACTGCGCGGGCAAGCTGCCGGTCGCGTCGGACGCCAGCGGTGAGATCGCGCGCTCCTACGGTCTCGAGATCTCGGCGGGCCGTCCCGGGCTGAAGGACTCGCGCGGTGAGGAGATCGGCCATGACTTTGCCGAACGCACGACCTTCATCGTGACACCGGACGGCAAGGTTGCCGAGACCATCGGCGGGATTTCCCCGATCGAGAACGTGCAGAAGTCGCTCGAAGCCGTGCAGCGCCTGCAAGCGTCGACCTGACGTTCGATCAGAACAGGCGACCCGGGTCCTCGGCGGGTCCGGGCGGCTGGCCGTTTTTCGGCGGTCACAACGAAATCTGATAACGCGCCTCCGATCGCTTGTGGTATTACCCTGCGTGCCGGCTCGTCACCTGCACGGCCCACGAACGAGGAGGAGCAATGACCACGCAAACCGCGAATCTGGCGGCATCGAATCCTTACCGGGCGGTGCTGTACGCCGGTCTCGTCGCCGGCACGCTGGACCTGACCTACGCGCTCGTGGTGTACGGGCTGCGCGGCATTCCGCCGGTCAGCATCCTGCAGTCGATTTCGTCCGGCCTCCTCGGCAGCGCCGCGTTCGAGCAGGGAGCGACCAGCGCGACGCTCGGCGTCGTGCTGCACTATCTCATCATGTTCGCGATCTGCTGGCTCTACTGGGCTGCGAGCCGGCGGGTTGCCGTGCTGACGGAGCGGCCGGTCGTGATGGGTCTGCTGTACGGCGTCGCCGTGTACATCGTCATGAATTTCGTGGTGGTACCGCTGTCGGCGGTTCCGGGCGAGCGGCACTTCACGGCATTTTCGATAGCGCTGGCGGCGGCCCCGATGCTGTTCTGCGTCGGCCTGCCGATCGCGCTGATCACGCGCCGTTTCGGCTGAGCCGTCGGCCGGCCGGCGCCCGTTACGCGCTGGCGGCCAGCCGTTCCACGGGCGGCGTTCCTTCCGCGTAGCCGCCGAGCGCGTGCTCCAGCGCGGACAGGAGCTGCCGCAAGGTGCCGGCGAACAGTGCGATCTCGGCGTCCAGGCGTGCCAGCGGATCTTCGTCCGGCACGTCGGCCGCGATGTCGCCGCCGAGGAGCTTCAACTTGCCGACGCCGCCTTTCTCGTCGAGCGTACAGCTCAGCACGTCGTCGAGCGTCACGCCGAGATGCGTCAGCCGCATCCCGTGCCGCAGGTGATTGCGTACCGTCGCCTGGCCGAGATCCATGTCGCTGCAGCGTATGGCGGCTTTATTGTCGCTCGGGTCGCACATGCGGCATTCGTTGCCGAGCCCGAAGCCGCGAGGCGGATCGCCGAGGAAAATGCGCGTCAGGAGGTCGGCCCAGGGGCGATTGAACGCGAGCGGCGTTGCGTCGACGTCCGCGATGGCGAACCGCAGGTGCTCGATGAGCTGCTCCGTGCGCGCGTCCGAGCCGGTGTCGATGGCGAGAATGCGCTCGGCGACGAGCACCACCGCACGCGTGCGCTGTGAGCGGACCAGTGCCTTGGGCAGCAGCTCGTCGCGCGTCTGCGCCTTGAGCCGGCGGCGCTCGCGCCGGCCGGGATCGGTGCCCATGCGCTGGCGGAATTCGGCAATGCGCGCCTCGAGCGCATCCTCGACGGCCGCGGCAGGCAGCAGCCGCACCTGGCTGCGCAACCGCAGCAGGTCGGCACCGGCCACGCGCCGCGCGAGCAGGCCCTCCGTATCGCCGGCCGGCGGCTCGAATCCGGTGCTCTTCTCGGCGAAAGCGCCGCAGGGCTCGAACGCGACCTCGGCGAGCCTGGCGGACAGGGACTGCTCGGAATCCGGCCAGGGGCCGTCCAGGCGAAACAGGCGGACATTGCGGAACATTCTTCTTTTCCGGTGTGCGGCGAAAGGCTCGGAAGTATCCGGATTCGACGCCGCAATGTCACCCTTGCAAAAACGCGCATGCCTCGTCCCGGGGTTGCGCGGCGGTCGGGGGTGCGCGCACGCGCCGGGAACGACGCGGGCTTGCGCCGTCTTGCGCAGCGCGGTCAGGCGACGGCGTTCGCGATGAGCTCGAAGGAGCGCAGCCTCGCCGCGTGCTCGTAGACGTCGGACACGATGATGAGCTCGTCGGCCCTGGTCTCTTCGAGCAGCGCGAAGATCGCGTCCCGCACGGTATTGGGAGAACCGGCGACCGATCGGGACAGCATCTGCGATACGTGTGCTTTCTCCATCGGCGTCCAGTAGCTCTCGATATCGTCGATAGGCGGCTGGCTCAGGCTGCGGGTCGTGCCGCGCACCAGGTTGGTGAACGACATCTGTTGCGTGGTCCACAGGCGGCGTGCGTCTTCATCGGAATCGGCGGCGACGATGTTGACGCCCACCATGGCGTGCGGGCGATCCAGTTGCCGTGACGGCTTGAAGCGGGTCCGGTAAAGCTCGAGCGCCGTCATGAGCTGCTGCGGGGCGAAATGCGACGCGAAGGCGTAGGGCAGGCCGAGCTCCGCCGCGAGCATCGCACCGAAGTGGCTGGAGCCGAGGATCCAGAGCGGTACGCTGCTGCCCGCGCCTGGCGTCGCCTGGACAGTCTGCCCCGGCTGCGGCGGCGCGAGCAGCGCCTGCAGGTCGAGCACGTCCTGCGGGAAATTCTCGGCGGCCGCCGGCGAGCGGCGCAGCAGGCGCAGCGTCGCCTGGTCGGTGCCGGGCGCGCGCCCGAGTCCGAGATCGATGCGCCCGGGGAACAGCAGCTCGAGCGTGCCGAACTGCTCCGCGATCGTGAGTGGTGAGTGGTTCGGCAGCATGATGCCGCCCGCGCCGACCCGGATCGTGCTCGTGCCCGCCGCGATATGGCAGATCACGATCGAGGTCGCCGCACTCGCGATGCTCGGGATGTTGTGGTGCTCGGCGACCCAGAACCGGCGGTAGCCCCACTGCTCCGCGTGGCGCGCGAGATCGCGCGCGTTGTCGAGCGCCGTGCGGGCGTCCGTATCCTCGGTAACCCGCACCAGATCGAGAATGGAAATCGGAACCAGCAAGCGCGTCTCCGGCTGAATTTATTGTATATGAGGATCATTCTGACTGCGTCAAGGCACAGGCGGCCTGTTCCGACACTGGCGTGACGGGTTCAGCTCGAATTTGCGCCAGTAACCGCAGCGCTTGTCGGTTGCTAATCAGGTAAGTTCCGCTGGCGGTGTGGCGATCGCTACGGGATCGCTTCTGCGTGATGCGACCAGCCCCGATACTTTTTCTGAGGAACTGCAGGAGGGAGATATCAGTGTTGCTTACGCTGACTTCAAGCTGTCGATTCTCGTTGCGATGGCGTCGAGTCAGTGAAATTGTGCCCTCGCCATCGTTTATTCCGGCAATGTATGCCGCGTCGACGGAGCTCAGCTCCTGTACTGATCGTTCTTTGCGCACGCGGAGACGATAACGAGTTCGACCGTGCGTTCGCGCGACGAAATCTGCGCCATTACCTTATTTTAATGATTTGACAGGCGGTTTTCGCTTACCCCGACGTTCCGTGTCGGGGCACGCGAAAAATGGTGGAGGCGGCGGGACAGTGATTCCGCAGCTTTCGCTGCGGCCTGGACTATGCCTTCACCCGAATCGTTCGGGTGCGGGGCGTGTTATCCGGCACTGGACCGAATCCTAGTACCCGCCCTGCCTGCCGGCTCGGCGAGCCTATGAGTCTCTACAGGGCAGCCCTGCGGTTGGCCCGCTTGCTACCCCTCGGCGTTGCCATGGCCTTACCAATTCCTTCGGAAAAGCCGTCAGGGTTCGCCGATGTGAGCCCCGTTTTCACTTTGCAGTTACCCGCAAAGGCGACCGTTTGCGTTGATCGAACCCGCGTCCGCAAGCCCTACGTTCCGAGCTCTACATGCTTATTCCGCCTTTGTTCTCGTCATGGACTACCCGGCGGACGGGGAAGACCCATGACCAGCCCGGTAAGGTTTTAGCGGTTCGGACCCAGGGCCGGTCCTCGCCGCGATCTCGTGTGGGTGACCCCTGGGACCCGGACGCACGAGCACACCCGGCCAGAGGGCACTAAGGCTGGTTTTTAAGCAGCTAGTGCGTAGTTGTCGTCGTTGGCAACTATTCGTTTTGCAGCTGGATTTACGAGGTGACCTGCCCCTCGGCATGCACCCGGAGTTTCGCGACCTCCGTCGAAGCCGTGTCGCCCCCGGTTTACTCACGAGCGGGCCACGAGGACCCGCTCCGTGCCCGGTAGTGTAGGGGCGAAATCCCGAAAAACAACCGCTCTGGCGCGCGCGGGCCCGGTTCGGCGACTCGCGGGCCTTGCGCGTGCCCGGCGCGCGGCCCGAGATCTTCTCGACGTCGCCGGCCACCCGCCGGGAGCAGTCCGCGTGCCGTGAGCCGGCGGACGGGGCGGCGGTGGCCGAAGCAGCTCGGCGAGAATGCGTCGGCGCAAGCCGGCGTTTATCGAAAAAATCTCAAATAACAACGGTAATCAGCTGTAAAATCACCGTTTACTGGACTTCAGGATACGCGCCTTCTGGCGTGACCAGTCGCGCTCCTTCACGGTCGCACGCTTGTCGTGCTGCTTCTTGCCCTTTGCGAGCCCGAGCGACAGCTTCGCCCGCCCGCGGCTCCAGTGCAGATCGAGCGGCACCAGCGTATAGCCCTTCCTCTCGACGGCGCCGACCAGGCGGTCGAGCTCGCGGCGGTGCATGAGCAGCTTGCGCGTGCGCGTCGGGTCGGGTTCCACGTGCGTCGAAGCGGTGGGCAGCGGCGTGATGTGCGCCCCGAGCAGCCATGCTTCGCCGTTGCGCACGTGCACGTAACTCTCGGTGAGCTGTGCGCGGCCGGCGCGCAGGCTCTTCACTTCCCAGCCTTCCAGCGCGAGCCCGGCCTCGAAGGTCTCCTCGATGAAGTAATCGTGGCGGGCCTTCTTGTTGACCGCCACCGGGGGCGTCGGCTTCGACATGTCGGCGCTCTTGTTCATACGTCGGGGCTGCGGAACTGGCAGGGAGGCGGGCGGAGATTATAGGTTGTCAAGGCAGGCGGCGTTCATCCAGAATCGCCGCCCGGACGGAACGGGGTCGGCATGCCAACGCATTGGACGAATCGCAGCGCGGAAATCTGCTCTCACGGGGCAAGGCACGGCCGTGCACGCGCCGGCCGGGAAGGGCGGCCGCGTGCGTAAGGTCAGGCGCAGCGCCATCGTGCCGTATGCGGCGCGCGACATGTTCAATCTCGTCGACAACGTCGAGGCATACCCCGAGTTTCTCCCGTGGTGCAATGACGCCAGGGTGGAGAGCCGGACCGAGGACACCGTCGTCGCGACGCTCGAGCTGCACCGGGGCACCGTGAGCCGGCACTTCACGACCCGCAACACGCGGCGGCCCTTCGATGCGATCGACATGCAGCTCGTGGAAGGGCCATTCCGCCACCTCGAAGGCGGGTGGCGTTTCCGCGACCTTTCCGCGGAGGGCTCGGAGGTGACGCTCGAGCTGGAGTTCGAGTTCGACAGCCGCGTGGTGGACATGGTTTTCGGCCGCTTTTTCGAGGACACCCTGAAGGCGCTCGTCGACGCCTTCACCCGGCGCGCGGCGGCTGTTTACGGCTGACTGCCCGAGTGGGCACGTTGCACGTCGAGGTCGTGTTCGCGCTGCCGGATCGCCAGGAGCTCATTGCGCTCGAGATCGAGGAGGGCGCGACGGTCGGCGACGTCATCGAGCGCTCGCAGATCGCGCAGCGCTTTCCGGAGCACGATCTCGCGGCGGCGCCGGTGGGCATCTGGGGGCGCATCGTCGCGCGGGACGAGCACGTCGGCGACGGAGACCGCGTCGAGATCTACCGGCCGCTGCACAAGGACCCGCGGACGGCGCGGCGGGAACGAGCGGGGTAACGCGTAGGAGCCCGCCATGCGGGCGAACGCGATTTCGGGTCGCCCGCATGGCGGGCTCCTACGGGTTCGGGAATCCGATCAGACCTTCGGCTCGAGCTTCTGGTCCTTGCGGATCTCGGAGACGGTGTCGCCGTCGAAGATGATCGTCACCCAGCGCGTGAAGCGCGGATCCTGGCGGCCGATCCGCAGGTAGTAGACGTAGTCCCAGCGTTCCTCGTGGAACGGGTCGTCGATCATCGGCGTACCCAGCAGGAACCGCACCTGGTTGCGCGTCATGCCGATCTCGAGCTGGTCGATGTCTTCCTGCTTCAGCAGGTTTCCCTGCGACAGCGACGGCTGATAGACGCAGCCGCCGGCGAGCGGCAGGGCGAGCGCGAGCAAGCCTGTCAGCAGAAATGTGCGCATGTGCGGGGGCATCATGCCCGCAGCGCCCCGCGTCCGGCGCGAAGGTGCAGGCAACTGTCCGTCTGGGCCATAATACGTGCGGATGATACCTTCTCGACCACCGTCGGGGTAGCTGCCGCTGCAAAGGGACACTCTGCGATGGAGCAACGCCATGAGCTTCGCAAAGCCGGCCTGAAGGTCACGCTGCCGCGGCTGAAGATCCTGGAGATCCTGGGACGTCACGAGCAGCGCCACCTGAGCGCCGAGGATATCTACAAAGAGCTGCTCGACACCGGCGAGGACATCGGCCTCGCCACGGTATACCGCGTGCTCACGCAGTTCGAGTCCGCCGGGCTGGTCTCGCGCCACAACTTCGAGGGCGGGCATTCCGTTTTCGAGATCGACGAGGGCAAGCACCACGACCACATGGTGTGCGTCGAGACCGGCGACGTCATCGAGTTCACCAACGAAGAAATCGAGCGCCTGCAGCACGAGATTGCGAGAAAGCACGATTACGAGCTGATCGACCACAGCCTCGTGCTCTACGTCCGCCCCCGCAAGAAAACCTAGGAGCGCGCACCGCGCGCGACCGATGAGCCACCGTTGACCGGGTACTGGCTCCTACGCCCGCGCCACGACCCGCAAACGTGAACGATGCGATCCCAGGGACAGCGGACCACAACGCAAAGTGCCTTCGTTCGTCGCCCGCATGGCGGGCTCCTACGGGTGGGCGACGGTGGCTTGTCGGTCTCGCGCGCTGCGCGCTCCTGCCGGGGGCGTGGCGCGTCAAGCGCGATGTGGGTCAGGCGCGGCGGCGGGTGCTGCGGCTGTTCCGGAGCATCTCGGCGGCGTGCTCGCGGGTGCGCCTGGTGATCTTCACGCCCCCCAGCATCCGCGCGATCTCCTCGACGCGCTCGTCATCGCCGAGCTCGGTCACGGAGGTACGCGTGGTCTTGCCGTCGGAGAGCTTCACGACCCGGCAGTGGCGGTCCGCGAGGCTCGCGACCTGCGGCAGGTGGGTGACGCAGAGCACCTGCCGCGAGGCGGCGAGTGCCTTGAGGCGGCGCCCCACCATCTCCGCGACGCCACCGCCGACGCCGGCGTCGACCTCGTCGAAGACCATGGTCGGGATCGCGCTCCCGTCGCTCGCGATCACCTGGATCGCGAGACTCATGCGCGACAGCTCGCCGCCGGAAGCGACCCTGGCCAGCGGCATCGGCGGCTGGCCCGCGTTCGCGCTGATCAGGTAGTCGATGTCGTCGGCGCCCGCCGGGCCCGCCTCCTCGGGCGGCCGCGGCCGGAGCGCCACTTCGAACGAGCCCTGCGGCATGCCGAGCCCGCGCATCGCCTCGGTCACCTCCGCCGCGAGGCGCGCGGCCGCCTTGCGCCGGCCGTCCGAGAGCGCGCGCGCCGCCGCGACGAACGCGGCGCGCGCCTTCTTCGCCTCGCCTGCGAGCCGGGCACCCGTGGCCTGTGCATCGCAGAGCTCCGCGAGTTTCTGCGCGAGGTCCGCGTGCAGGGCAGGCAGCGCGTCCGGCTCGACCCGGTGCTTGCGCGCAATGGCGCGAATCGCGGCGAGCCGGTCCTCGACCCATTCCAGGCGCTCCGGGTCCGCGTCCAGCGATTCTCCATAACGCTGCAGCGCATCCGCCGCCTCGGCGACCTGGATGCCCGCTTCTTCCACGAGCGCGCGCACGCGCTCCAGCGCCGGGTCGATCGCCGCCGCGGCGCCCAGGCGATGGCCGGCCTCCGCGATGAGCTGCTGCGCGCTGCCCGCCTCGCTCTCCGCGAGCGCGCCGAGCGCCGCGCCGACGTTCTCCGCGAGCTGTGCGCCGTGCCGGAAGCGCTCGCGCTCGCGCGCGAGGGTTTCGTGCTCGTCCGGCGCGAGCGCCAGCGCTTCGAGCTCCTGCGTCTGGAACGTGAGCAGGTCGAGCCGCGCCGCGCGATCGGCCTCGGCTTCCCGCAGCTCGCGGAGGCGCGCTTCCAGCGCCTGCCACGCCGACCACGCAGCTGCCACCGCCTCGCGCTCCGCGGCGAGCGCCCCGTAATGATCGAGCAGGTCCCGCTGCACCTCGCGGCGCACCAGCGACTGGTGGAAGTGCTGCCCGTGGATGTCGAGCAGGAGCTCCCCCAGCGCCTTCAGGCCGGCAAGCGGCACCGCATTGCCGTTGACGAACGCGCGTGAGCGTCCGTCCTCCCCGATCACCCGCCGCAGCAGGCACTCGCCGTCCATGTCCAGCGATTGCCGTGCCAGCCACTCCCGGGCCGCCGGATTGTCCGAAACGTCGAACTCGGCCGCGAGCTCGATGCGCTTGTCCGCGTCGCGGGCGAGCCCGGTGCCGCCGCGCTCGCCGAGCACCAGCGAGAGCGCGTCCACGAGAATGGACTTGCCCGCGCCCGTCTCGCCCGTCAGCACCGTCATGCCGGGCCCGAGCTCGATGGCGATCTCGTCGATGATGGCGAAATTGCGGACGTGCAGGCGCGTCAGCATTTCCGGTCCTGCTTTTCGCCGTCCTGGCCGTCGCCCGCCCGCACCCGGCTGTCGCGCCCCCAGTGCAGCTTCGAGCGCAGCAGGTCGAAGTAGTCGTAGCCGGGCGGATGGATGAGCGTGATCCGCCGGTCGGCTTCGCGGATCAGCAGCCGGTCGGCCGGGTCCAGCGGGCCGATCGCGTGTCCGTCGACCACCACCTCGGCCTTGCTGTCGCTGTAGGCGAGGAGCCGCACCTCGATCTCGCGCTCGGCAGGAACGACGATGGGGCGATCGCTCAGCGTGTGCGGGCAGACCGGCACGACGACCACCGCGTTCAGCGCCGGCTCGATGATCGGTCCGCCACAGCTCAGCGCATAGGCCGTCGAGCCGGTCGGCGTTGCGATGATGAGGCCGTCGCCGGAATGCGTGTTCACGTAGCGATCGGCGATGCGCGTTTCGAGGTCGACCATGCGGCCGGTTTCGCGGCGCTGCAGCACGACGTCGTTCAACGCGTTCGCCGTCCGCCGGCCGCCGTCCGGCGTGAGGATGGAGGCGGTCAGCATGAGCCTCGATTCGCGCACGCAGTCGCCGCCCAGCACCCGGTCGAGGCAGTTCAGCATCTCGTCGGGCGTGACGTCGGCGAGGAACCCGAGGCGGCCGCGGTTGATGCCGAGCAGCGGCACGCCGCGCTCGCCGCCGAGGTTCGCCGCGTACAGCATCGTGCCGTCGCCGCCGATGGCGACGATCAGGTCGGCCTGCTCCGCCATCGCGGGTTCGGGCACGCCGCGGACCGGCGCGGGGAGGCCGGCCTGCGGGGCCGCGAGCACCTCGACGCCCTTTGCCGTGAGGTAGGCCGCGAGCGTCGCCATGGGCTCCGCGACGCGCGGGTCCTCCACGCGGCCGACGATCGCCACCCTGCGGAATTCGTTGCTCATAAAAGCGATGCCGCCCCGTTGCGGCCGGCGCCCGGCCGCCGCGCCGATTGTTGCAGACCCCTCCGGCGCCGCCAAGCCGCCAATCCCGGCGATCCCGTGCGCATTGATGCGATGGCGCCCGCCCCCATATTCACGGAACCGGCGGTTCGAACTGGATTTTTCGGGTTTCCGATTCCAGAATCGCCGGCAAGGCACCTCGACACAGTCAGCGATGGCCGCGGAACCGATCACACAATTGCCGAACGAGCGGGCGCAGTACCTGTTGAAAGTGCTGATCCAGCGCTTCATCCGGGATGGCCAGCCGGTCGGCTCGCACACGCTCTCGAAGGAGGCGAAGCTCGACCTGAGCCCCGCCACGATCCGGAACGTGATGGCGGAGCTCGAGGAGCTCGGCTTCGTGTCGACGCCGCACACCTCGGCCGGCCGGGTGCCGACGCCCAAGGGATACCGGCTGTTCGTCGATTCGCTGGTGCGTTACCGGCGCCCGCGCGGTGGCGAGATCGAGAAGCTCAAGGCGCAGCTCGAGACCCAGTACGACGATCCCGCGGCGATCCTCAACCACGTGACGAACCTGCTCTCCCGGCTGACCAGCATGGCAGGCGTGGTCACCCTGCCGCGCGCGCAGCAGGCCATCCTGCGCCAGGTCGAGTTCCTGACGCTCTCGGAGAAGCGGGTGCTCGCCATCCTGGTGATCAACGACCGGGAGGTGCAGAATCGCATTCTGCACACCGAGCGCGCGTACGGGCAGGACGACCTGCAGCGGGCCTCGAACTACATCAACGAGCACTACGCGGGCGTCGACCTGATCGAGATCCGCCGCCGGCTCATCTCCGACCTGGAAGCGACCCGGCACTCGATGAACCAGGCGATGCTCGACATCATCTCCGTCGCCCAGTCGGCCATGGACCGGGCGACATCGACCCGCGAGGAGTACCTCGTCGCGGGCGAGACCAATCTCATGGATTTCGCCGAGCTTTCCGACCTCGAGATACTGAAGAGCCTGTTCGAGGCGTTCTCGCGCAAGCGCTTCATGCTGGACCTGCTCGACCGCAGCATCAACGCCGACGGCGTGCAGATTTTCATCGGCGAGGAATCCGGTTACGAGATCCTCGATCACTGCAGCGTGGTGACGGCCCCGTACCACGCGAGCGAGGGTTCAGTCGGCGTTCTCGGCGTGATCGGCCCGACACGCATGGCCTACGACAGGGTCGTGCCGATCGTCGACGTCACGGCCCACCTGCTCGGCCTGGCGCTCAAGGCGAGTCACGCCTTGCCGGACCGGGCTTGATATTCGGCTCCAGAACCCCAGACAGCCGGAATCGTTCACCCGTGGTGCCGCCGTGGCGGGGTGCCAGCGGCCGGCCGCGGCGGTCGGCCCGACCCGCCGGCGGCGTAATTACGACTGGAGTCACGCGACTATGAGTGGAAAGCCCGATCGTGCCCAGGCGCACGGCGACGGCAACGGCAACGCGGAAGCCATGAAAGCCGCGGAGGAGACCGGCGGCGCGCAGGCGGCGACGGCTGAGGAGCCGGGGCAGGACGTGCCGCCCGAGGACCTGGCCGTGGCGCTGGCCGCCGAGAAGGCGCGGGCGGACGAGAACTGGGACCGCTACCTGCGGACGGCCGCGGAAATCGAGAACGTGCGCAAGCGCGCCGAGCGCGATCTCGAGAACGCCCGCAAGTTCGCGATCGAACGCTTCGCGACCGAGCTGCTCGCCGTGCGTGACAGCCTGGAGCTCGGGCTCGCCGCCGCTGAGGAATCCGCCGCTCCCGAGAGCCTGCTGGAGGGCACGCGCACGACGCTGAAGCAGCTCACCGGTGTCATGGAGCGATTCGGCATGGCCGAGGTGGATCCGGAGGGCGAGCCGTTCGACCCCGAGCTGCACGAGGCCATGACCACCCAGCCCTCGGCGGACGTCGAGCCGGGCACCGTGCTCGTCGTGTACCAGAAAGGCTACACGCTGAACGGCCGCCTCCTGCGGCCGGCGCGCGTCGTCGTGGCGGCCGCCCCGGATGCATCCGCCTGACCGGAACCGCTTGAAAGCCGCGGGCCGCGGCCCCACCTCGGCCCGAGACGCGCAGTTTCTTCAACGTTTTCCCGGAGAGCACACACCATGGCCAAGGTAATAGGCATTGACCTCGGGACGACCAACTCCTGTGTAGCGGTCATGGAGGGCGACAAGCCCAAGGTGATCGAAAACAGCGAAGGCGATCGCACGACGCCGTCGATCGTGGCGTTCGGCAAGGACGGCGAGGTGCTGGTCGGCCAGTCCGCGAAGCGGCAGGCGGTCACGAATCCCGGCAATACGCTGTTCGCCATCAAGCGCCTGATCGGCCGCCGCTTCGAAGACGAGGTGGTGCAGCGCGACATCAAGATGGTCCCCTACAAGATCGTCAAGGCGGACAACGGCGACGCCTGGGTCGAGGTCAACGGCAGGAAGATGGCGCCGCCCGAAATCTCCGCGCGCGTCCTCATGAAGATGAAGAAGACGGCGGAGGACTATCTCGGCGAGAAAGTCACCGAGGCCGTGGTCACCGTGCCCGCGTACTTCAACGACTCGCAGCGCCAGGCGACCAAGGACGCCGGCAAGATCGCGGGCCTCGAGGTCAAGCGCATCATCAACGAGCCGACGGCGGCGGCGGTCGCCTACGGCATGGACAAGAAGCGGGGCGACCAGAAAATCGCCGTGTACGATCTGGGCGGCGGCACCTTCGACATCTCGATCATCGAGATCGCGGAAGTGGACGGCGAGCACCAGTTCGAGGTGCTGGCGACGAACGGCGATACCTTCCTCGGCGGCGAGGATTTCGACAACCGCGTCATCCAGTACCTGACCTCGGAATTTCAAAAAGAATCCGGCATCGACATCACGAAGGATCCGCTCGCGATGCAGCGGCTCAAGGAAGCCGCCGAGAAGGCCAAGATCGAGCTTTCGTCCGCGCAGCAGACCGAGGTCAACCTGCCGTACATCACGGCCGACCAGTCCGGTCCGAAGCACCTGAACATCCGGCTGACCCGGGCCAAGCTCGAGTCGCTGGTGGAGGAGCTGATCGACCGCACGATCGAGCCGTGCCGCATCGCGCTCAAGGACGCCGGCCTGAAGGTGAGCGACGTCAACGAGGTGATCCTGGTCGGCGGACAGACGCGCATGCCGAAGGTGCAGGAAGCGGTGCAGAACTTCTTCGGCCGCGAGCCGCGCCGTGACGTGAACCCGGACGAGGCCGTCGCGCTCGGCGCCGCGATCCAGGGCGGCGTGCTCTCGGGCGACGTCAAGGACGTGCTGCTGCTCGACGTCACGCCGCTGTCGCTCGGCATCGAGACGCTGGGCGGCGTGATGACGAAGCTGATCGAGAAGAACACGACGATCCCGGCGAACGCGCAGCAGGTCTTCTCGACCGCCGACGACAACCAGACGGCGGTGACCATTCACGTGCTGCAGGGCGAGCGCGAGCGCGCCGCCGACAACAAGTCGCTGGGCCGCTTCGACCTGACGGACATCCCGCCCGCGCCGCGCGGCGTGCCGCAGATCGAGGTCACGTTCGACATCGACGCCAACGGCATCCTGAACGTGTCGGCCAGGAACAAGGCCACCGGCAAGAGCCAGAACATCGTGATCAAGGCCTCGAGCGGGCTGACGGAAGAAGAAATCGAGAAGATGGTCTCGGAAGCCGCCAGCCATGCGGAGGAAGATCGCAAGTTCCGCGAGCTCGTGGATGCGCGGAACCAGGCGGACGCGCTGATCCATGCGTCCGAGAAATCGCTCAAGGACCTGGGCGACAAGGTGAGCGGTGAGGATCGGCACGCCGTCGAGTCGGCGATCTCCGATCTCAAGTCCGTGCTCGACAAGGACGACAAGGACGCGATCCAGCGCAAGACCAACGCACTGGCGGAGGCCAGCGCGAAGGTGGCCCAGCAGGCGTATGCCGGGCAGGGGCAGCCGGGCGGCGGGGAAGCCGGCGGCCCGGGCGGCACCGGCGGCGCCGGATCGGAGGACGTGGTGGACGCGGAGTTCGAAGAGGTGGACGACGACCGGAAGTCGAAATCCGGTTGATCGTAACCTGCGGGGGGATTTCGAATGCCCCCGCAGGAGCCCGCCATGCGGGCGACCCGTGGATCGCGGTCGCCCGCATGGCGGGTTCCTGCGGGAATCGATAGCAAAGGGACTATGGCGGCGAAGCGCGATTATTACGAAGTCCTGGGGGTCAGCAGGGCGGCGACGAACGAGGAAGTAAAGAAGGCGTATCGCCGCCTCGCCATGAAGTTCCACCCGGACCGCAACAAGGACGACGAGAACGCGGGTGCCAAATTCCGCGAAGTGCGCGAGGCGTACGAAGTCCTGACCGACGCCGACAAGCGCGCGGCCTACGATCGCTACGGGCACGCGGGCCTGAACGCCGGCCGCATGGGCGGCGGTTTCGGCCCCGACGGCTTTGCGGACATTTTCGGCGACATGTTCGGCGACATCTTCGGCACCGGCCGGCGCGGCCGGAGCCAGGTGTTCCGCGGCGCCGATCTCGCGTACGAGCTGCGCCTCGATCTCGAGCGCGCCGTGGCGGGCGACGAGGTGACGATCGAGGTCCCGACGCAGGTCACCTGCGACGAGTGCTCCGGCAGCGGCGCCGAGCCCGGCACCGAGCCCGTCACCTGTACGACCTGCGGCGGGCTCGGCCAGGTGCGCATGCAGCAGGGCTTTTTCTCGATCCAGCAGACCTGCCCGGCCTGCAAGGGCTCGGGCTCGGTGATCGCGACGCCCTGCGGAAAGTGCCGCGGCCGCGGGCGCGTGAGCCGGGTCAAGACGCTGTCCGTGAAGGTGCCGGCGGGGGTCGACGACGGCGACCGGATCCGGCTCGCCGGGGAAGGCGAGGCCGGGATGAACGGCGGTCCGCCGGGCGATCTGTACGTCGAGATCCGCGTGAACCCGCACCACCTGTTCGCGCGCAACGGCGCCGACCTGACGTGCGACGTGCCGGTGAGTTTCGCGAGCGTGGCGCTCGGCGGCGAGATCGACCTGCCGACGCTCGACGGGCACGTCACGCTCAAGATCCCTCCCGGCACCCAGTCGGGCAAGGTTTTCCGCCTGCGCAACAAGGGAGTCACCACCGTGCGGGACCCGCGGCGAGGCGACCTGTATGCGCGCGTGCTGGTCGAAACGCCGGTGTCGCTCACCGACGAGCAGAAGGAGCTCTTGCAGCGTTTCGACGAGATCACGCGCGCCGGCGGCGACCGTCACAACCCGCGCGCGACCGGCTGGCTCGACACCGTCAAGCGCTTCTTCGACAAGATCAGCTCCTGAGCCGCGTGCGCGGGCAGGCGGCGAACCGTTGCAGGCGGGGCCCCGCTGGCCGAACATCCGGTCTCCGGTTTGCCTGACGGGAGGCCCATGAGCGCTGCAGACGGGAGCAGGTCGTTGCGGATCGCCGTGCTCGGTGCCGGCCGCATGGGACGGGAGCTGGTGGCTGCGATCGCCCGTGACGACGGCGCGATCCTTTCCGGCGTGTGGGCACGCGATCGCGGCGCGCGGCTGCTCGAGGGAGCGGCGCCGGCGGCCCGCGAGATGCTCGGCCGTGCTTTGATCGCCCCCGATCTCGAGGCCGTGCTCGCCGGCGCCGACGTCGCGGTGGATTTCACGCTGCCCGGCGCGACCCCGGCGGTGCTCGAGGGCGTGGCACGCCTGCAGAAGCCGCTGGTCTGCGGCGTCAGCGGCCTCGACGACGCGCTCATGGAGCGCCTGCGCTCCGTCGCCGCGTCCGTGCAGGTGTTCCAGGATCGCAACATGAGCTTCGGCATCGCGGTGCTGACGGAGCTGGTCGCGCGCGCCGCGGCGGCCCTCGGGCCGGGGTTCGCGGCCGAAGTGCACGAGACGCATCACGTGCACAAGATCGATGCGCCTTCCGGCACCGCGCTCAAGCTCGGCGAGGCGCTCGCGGCGGCACGCGGTGCGGATTTCGCGGAAGTGTTCCGCTACGCGCCGGACGGCGCGCCCCGCCGCGAATCGTCCGCGGACATCGTGTTTCAGGTGCGGCGCGAGGGCGAGGTGCCGGGCGAGCACACCGTGGTGTTCCGCTCGGACGGGGAGACGGTCGAGCTCGCGCACCGCGTCGTGGACCGGCGCGTGTTCGCCGACGGCGCGCTGCTCGCCGCGAAATGGCTGATCGGACGCCCGCCCGGCTTGTACCATATGCGCCACCTCGCCGAACGGATCGCAACGGAGCGGTAGCACGCGAGGGCAGGCTCCAGTAAAATGGCGGCTCGCCAATGGCTGACCAGGGGCGATCCAGAAGCGGGAGGCCGGTCCGTCCTT
>CAZBGV010000053.1:0-20873 GCA_964491485.1 uncultured Woeseiaceae bacterium
GGCGTATCGATGAAGGTCGCGAAGCGGCGATAGAGGTCCGCGAAATACTCCGGCCGCATGTTGCCGCCGCAGCCCCAGGTTTCGTTGCCGACGCCGATGAACGGAAGCTGCCACGGCTCGTCGCGGCCGTTCGCGCGCCGCATCCTGGTGAGCGTCGAATCGACGTTCGCCGTGATGTACTCCACCCACTCCGCCATCTCCCGCGGAGTACCGCTGCCGACGTTCGCCGCGACGTACGCATCCGCGCCGAGCAGCTCGGAGTAGTTCAGGAACTCATGCGTGCCGAACGCGTTCGTCTCCGGCACGTAACCCCAGGTCGTGTTGATGCGCAGCGGCCGCTCGTCACGAGGGCCGATGCCGTCACGCCAGTGATACTTGTCGGCGAAGCAGCCGCCGGGCCAGCGGATCACCGGGATGTGCAGCGCCTTCAGCGCCGCGAGGACGTCGTTGCGGTAGCCGTCCGTGTTCGGGATGTCGGAATCCTCGCCGACCCAGATGCCCTCGTAGATGTCGCGCCCGAGGTGCTCGGCGAACTGGCCGTAGATGTTCTTGTCGATCACGGGGCCGGGCCGGTCGGCATGCACGGTGACGGACGCCTCGATGTCCTGGGCCTGCACCGTACCGCCCAGGAGGAGCAGCAGCACCGTAGGAGCCCGCCATGCGGGCGACCTGAAAATGCGTTGAAGCCACGTCGGGTCGCCCGCACGGCGGGCTCCTGCGGGAGCGTTTCTCATCGGTCGTTCTCCTATTCCACGAAGGGGGCGACGGTCGTGCGGCGGGCGCAGAGGAAAGCGTCCGCCACGAGGCGGAACGGCTCGACGTCGGCGTCGATGCCGCTTTCGCGGACGAGCGCCGCGAATCGCTGGTACAACCTCGGGTATTCCTCGTCCGGCGCCTCGCGCGGCGGCTCGTCGCCGACCGTGAGCACCGCGCCGCCCTTCGCGAGCAGCACCGGGCCGGCGTCGGTATCGATCGCGATGTCCCACGCCGGCGCGCCGGTTTTCAGGAAATCGAGCGAAGCGGTGACCGGCGCTCCCTGCTCGTCGACGAGCTCGAGCTCGCCCGCGATCGGCGCTTCGCAGTTCTCCGGGAAGGCGAGCTCGGCGCGCTGCAACACCAGCCGGTGCGGCAGGATGCTCGTGACGATGGACAAAGCGTTGATCGCCGGATCGAACACGCCGAGGCCGCCCGCCTGCCAGATCCACGCCTGGCCCGGATGCCAGTAGCGCACGTCCTCTTTCCACGTGATCGTCACGCGGCGGACCTTGCGCTCGACGAGCAGGGCGCGTGCGGGCTCGACGCCCGCGGCCTCGCGCGAATGCCAGGCGGCGAACAGCGCCCGGCCGTTGCGCCAGGCAAGCTCCTTCAATGCGTACACCTCGTTCAGCGTGGCTCCGGGCGGCTTCTCGAGCATGACGTGCAGCCCGCGCTGCAAGGCCGTGCGCGCGATGTCGAAGCGCGCCTGCGGGGGCGTGCACACCACGACGGCGTCGAGGTCCGGGTGCGAGTCGAGCAGCGCCTCGATGCTCCTGTAGCTCGGCACGCCCTCGAGCTCCTGGTGACGGCTGACACCGGCGACGAGCTCGTAACCTTCGTTCGCGGCGAGCGCCGGCACGTGCTGGTCGCGTGCGATCTTGCCGATTCCGATCAGGGCAATGCGGATGCGATCCACTACGCTCTCCTCACAGCGGGCGCACGGCGACCGGCGGCCACACCTCGCCGGCCAGCGGATTCACGAGCTTGAGCGCAAACGGCGGCGCCTCGATCTCGAATACGTCGCCCGCCCGCGTGCGCACGCCGTCCGCGAACGACAGCGTCGCCGTGCCGAAGAAGTGCACGTGCACGTCGCCGGGTCTCCTGAACTGGCGGTACTTGAAATGATGGTGCTCGAGGTTGGCGATCGAGTGCGACATGTTCGCTTCACCGGTCCAGAACGGCTTCTCCCACAGCGTCTCGCCCTGGCGAAGGATACGGCTCGTGCCGCGGATATCGTCGGGAATGGCCGCGAGCAGCTCGGGCCCGAGCGCCGCGGTGCGCAGCTTGGAATGCGCGAGCCACAGGTAGTTGTGCCGCTCGGTCACGTGATCCGAGAACTCGTTCGCGAGGCAGAAGCCGAGCCGGCGGGGCACGCCTTCGTCGTCGACGAGATAGATGCCGGCGAGCTCCGGCTCCTCGCTGCCGTCCTCGGCGAAATCCGGCAGCACCAGCGGCGCGCCCGTGCCCGCGACACAGGAGCCGTCGCCCTTGTAGAACCATTCCGGCTGCACGCCGGTTCGGCCTGCCGCCGGCTTCCCGCCCTCGACCCCCATGCGGAACATGCGCAGCGAGTCGGTCGGCTGCTCGCCCGCGGCCTCGCGGTGCATGCGGTCGCGCGTCTCGGCGGAGCCGAGGTGCGTGAGTCCCGTGCCGGAAAGCAGCAGGTGCGCGGGATCGGGGTGATCGATCGGCGCGAGCAGGCGCCTCTCGCGGGCAGCGAGCTCGAGATCGACGGGCTCGGGCGAGAGGTGCCGGCGCACGCACTCCTCGAGCGTCGAGCGCTCGGCGAGCGCCGCGCGGGCGAGCTCGTATACCGATGCGATGCCGTCGACGGACCGCGGGCCCTGCCCGAGATCGGCGGCAACGCGCCGCCGCCCGTCCGCGTCCTCGAGCTGCACCAGCCGCACGGCCACTAGTCCGTGCGCCAGGCGCCGTCGACGCGGCGCGGGCGTGCGGGGGCGCCGTCGCGAAGCTCCGGCGGGAGCAGCGCGTCCGGCAGGTCCTGGTAGCACACGGGCCTCAGGAATCGCTCGATGGCGAGCGTGCCGACCGATGTGCTGCGGCCGTCGGAGGTCGCGGGGAACGGACCGCCGTGCACCATCGCGTGCGAGACCTCGACGCCGGTCGGCCAGCCGTTCGCGATGATCCGTCCCGCCTTCAGCTCGAGCAGCGGGAGGAGCCGGGCGGCCAGCGCCTGGTCGTCGTCCGCGAGGTGCAGCGTTGCCGTGAGCTGCCCTTCGAGCGACCCGGCCACGGCCGCGAGCTCGTCCTCGTCGCGGCAGCGCACGACGAGGGACGCGGCGCCGAACACCTCGTCCATGAGCGAACGGTCCGCGAGCAGGTCTGCGCCGTCCACCGAGAACAGCGCCGGGCGCCCGCAGCCCTGGCCGGCGGGTTCGCCGCCTTCGGCCAGCAGGCGGACGCGTGCGTGCCCGCGCAGCCGGGCGACGCCTGCCTCGTACGCGGCGTGGATGCCCGCGGTCAGCATGACCGCCGGTGCGACGCCGGCAAGCGCGTGCGAGGCCGCCCCGACGAAGCGCTCGAGCCCGGGCCCTTCGAGCGCCAGCACCAGGCCGGGATTCGTGCAGAACTGCCCGGCGCCCAGCGTCACGGAGGCGACATAGCCTTGCGCAATCGCTTCCGCGCGCGCCGCGAGTGCGCCGGGCAGCAGCAGCACCGGGTTGATGCTGCTCATCTCGGCATACACCGGGATCGGTTCCGGCCGCGCGTTCGCGATTTGCATGAGCGCGAGGCCGCCGCGCCGCGAGCCCGTGAAGCCTACCGCGCGAATGGCGGGATGCGCGACGAGCGTTGCGCCGACCTCGTTCGAATCGCCGTTCAGCAGCGAGAAGACGCCCTCGGGCATGCCGCAGTCCGCCGCGGCCCCGGCAATCGCCTGCGCCACGAGCTCGCCGGTGCCCGGGTGGGCGGGGTGACCCTTGGCGACGACCGGACAGCCGGCCGCGAGCGCCGCGGCGGTGTCACCGCCCGCGACCGAGAACGCAAGCGGGAAGTTGCTCGCGCCGAATACCGCCGCGGGTCCGAGCGGGACGCGCCGCTCGCGCAGATCCGGCCGCGGCAGCGGCTTGCGCTCCGGCAGCGCGTGATCGATGCGGATGCCGAGCCAGCCGCCCGCGCGCAGCTCTTCGGCGAACAGGCGGAGCTGGCCGGCGGTGCGGCCCCGCTCGCCGGTCAGCCGCTCGGCGGGCAGCGCTGATTCGGCGTGCGCGCGCTCGATGAGCTCGTCGCCGAGCGCGACGATGCCGTCCGCGATCGCTTCCAGGAAGCGCGCGCGCCGCTCCGGCGCGAGCGCCCGGTATGCGCCGAACCCCTCCGCGGCGAGCCGGCACGCGCGGTCGACTTCCGCCGTACCCGCGCTCGCGAACGGCGGCTCGAGCGGCTCGCCGGTCGCGGGCGCGACGGCGCGGAAGGTGGCCTGGGTGCGGACGCGGCTGGCGCCGATGAACAGCTCTCCCGATAAGGGCATTCGCGGCCTCCTGCGGCGCAGCAAAATGGCGTGAACGGAATAACTCGGACATTATTATACGATCGCGGCAGTAGCAAACCGGCGGCCCGAAAGCCGCCGGCCGACAGGGAGTTGCGGCTGCTGCGGGACAGTGCGCGGCCCGTCGCGCGCACGGCGAGGTGCGGGCGCTCCGGATAATGTCGTACAATTTCGCCGGGGGCCGGGGCCTGCCAGGGGATCGGGGGCGGCGCGGCATCGCAAGCCAGGAAGAATAATCGGGGAGATGTCACGTCCATGACCGGGTTCGACTGGTTCGTCATTTTTCTCTACTTCGTGCTGATCGGCTGGCTGGCCTGGTGGTATGGCCGCAAGCAGAAGGACAGCGTCGATTACTTCCTCGCCGGCCGGAACGCCGGTTTCATCGCGGTCGGCGCCTCGATCTTCACCTCCAACATCGGCTCGGAGCACATCGTCGGCCTCGCGGGTCAGGGCACCGCCACCGGCATGGCGATGGCGCACTGGGAGCTGCACGCCTGGATCCTGATCCTGCTCGCCGGGCTGTTCGTCCCCTTCTACTACAAGGCGGGCGTGCAGACGATTCCGGAGTTCCTGGAGCGGCGCTTCAACGCGCACGCGCGCACGATCCTGTCCGTCGTCTCGCTCGTCGCCTACGTGTTCACCAAGGTGAGCGTCACGGTCTACGCGGGCGCGATCGTTTTCCAGGCGCTCCTGCCGGACACCTTCGGGTCGCCGCAGAACGCATTCTGGGTGGGTGCGTTCACGACCGTCGTCATCACCGGCATCTACACGGTGTTCGGCGGCATGCGGGCCATCATGGCCACGGCGACGCCGCAGGCCGTCCTCATCCTCTTCGGCGCCGGCTACATCACGCTCACGGGCCTTGCAAAGCTCGGCGGCTGGGGCGAGCTCGTCGACACCGTGAGCGCCAACGCCGACCAGTTCGCCCTCTGGCGGCCCCTGGGCGACCCGGATTTTCCCTGGCTCGGCGTGCTGATCGCCTCGCCGATCGTCGGCATCTGGTACTGGTGCACGGACCAGTACATCGTGCAGCGCACGCTGTCGGCAAAGGACCTCACGACCGCCCGGCGCGGCGCCCTCTTCGGCGGCCTGCTGAAGGTGTGGCCGGTGCTGATCTTCCTGGTTCCGGGCCTGATCGGCTGGGCGCTGCACCAGAAAGGCGTGATCCAGCTGCCGATGCACACCGTGAACGGCGTGACCTCGATCAACGGCGACACGGTGTTCCCGACGCTCGTCTCCGCGCTGCTGCCCTCCGGGCTTCGCGGCCTCATCGTCGCCTGCCTGCTCGCGGCCCTGATGAGCTCGCTCGCCTCGCTGTTCAACTCGAGCGCCGCGCTGTTCACGGTCGACATCTACGAAAAGCTGCGGCCGGGGCAGTCCGAACGCCACCTCGTGACCGTCGGGCGTGTCGCGACCGCCATCGTCGTGGTGCTCGGCATCGCCTGGATCCCGGTCATGCACGCGGTGTCCGGCGGCGGCCTCTACGTGTACCTGCAGTCCGTGCAGGGTTACCTCGCGCCGCCGATCACGGCGGTGTTCCTGCTCGGCGTGTTCTGGAAGCGCCTGAACGCGGCCGGCGCGGTGTGGGCGCTTGCCGGCGGCTTCATCCTCGGCATGCTCAAGCTGACCTGCCAGGTGCTGTTCGGAGCGGGCGAGGGCAAGATGCACGAGCCCGCGTTCCTCGCGGCCGTCGGCGATTTCAATTTCCTGTACGCGACCGGCGTGCTGTTCGTGCTGGCGGCGATCCTGATGATCGCGGGCTCGCTGGCCACCGCGCCGCCCCCGCCGGAGAAGGTCGACGGGCTGACCTATCGCTCGATCCGCGCGAAATACGGCGACGAGATCCGCGCGAGCTGGGATACCGGCAACAAGATCCTGGCCGCGGTGATCCTGGTCCTGGTCATCGGGATGTACACGTATTTCAGCTTCTGGCTGAACTAGAAAGCGCGCCCACCGCCGGTCGCGCGCAGTGCGCGCTCTTACGGCCCGAATCGCCGGTGGCGCTCCCTGTGGGAGCGCGCATCGCGCGCGATCAGGATCGTCGAGGTATGCAGGCGCCGCTGCCGTGCGCGATTACGGCGGTGGCGGCGGGCGGTCGGTCATGTCGAGCAGCGCGAGGTCGACCAGGTCTTCCATCGCCGCATGCGCGGCCTCGGCATTGCGCGCTTTCACCGCCTCGAACACGCGCTGGTGATCCGGCACCGGATCGCGCTGGAGCGGGTTCTCGCGCTGCTTGAAGATCGTGGTCCAGGCGACCGCCGCGCCGACCCCCGAGATCATCGATGCGAGGAATGCGTTGCCGCTCGCCTGGATCAGCGCCGCGTGGAAATCCTGGTCGGCCTTCCGTCCCGCTTCGTTGGCCAGCGTGTGCGACGCCATCTCGTCGAGTGCGCGCGCCATCGCGTCGAGGTGCTCGTCGGTCCGCCGCCGGGCGGCGAGCGCGGCCGCGCGCGGCTCGACGATGTTGCGCAGCTCGAACAGGTCGACGAGCAGCTTGCGGTCCGGCTCGAATTCGAAGATCCACGACAGTACGTCGGGATCGAGCAGGTGCCAGTTCTCCGGCTGGCTGACGCGGGTGCCGACCTTGGGCCGCGACTCGACCAGCCCTTTCGCCGCGAGGATGCGCACCGCCTCGCGGTACGCACCGCGCGAGACCTGCAGCCGGTCGCTGGCCGACACCTCGCCGTTCAGGAGCTCACCGGGCTTGTAGCGGCCGGAGACGATCAGCACCCCGAGATCGCGGGCGATCGAGCCGTGCAGCCTGAGCGCCCGGCGGCGGGCGCGCGCGTCGTTCTTGCGGGACCAGGCGGGCGAGGCCACGTCAGGTGCTCCTGGGCGCTGGGGGCCGGTCTGAAGTCATTGATTCGCTGTCGTCTTCGCCGCTGCCCGCACGGGCGCGGACATCGGGTGGGCCTTCGGACCTATTGTACGACATAAGCCTTGCCGCGGTGGCTCGCCGGCCCCGCTCGCCTTGTCCGGGGCGGCGGCGCTGGCTACCATTCATTTGTCTGAGTAATTGCAGGGGCCCGTGATGCGCCACCACCCGATGACGCGCGACCGGCGAATGGCCGACGCAGGGCCGGCTTCCACGTGCCTGCCCGACGCCGTCGCGAAGGGCGCCTGACGTGCGTGCACTGCACCCGGCAATCGCCCTCGCGCTCGCCGTGTTGTGCCTGTGCGACGCCCGGGCCGAGGGCCCGCCGCCGGCGGCGGCCTTGTTCGACTTCGCGGACGTGCGCTTGCTCGACAGCCCGTTCAGGGAAGCGAGCGAGCGCAACGCCGAATACCTCCTGAGCCTCTCTCCCGACCGCCTGCTGCACAACACGCGCCAGTACGCGGGCCTCGAGCCCAAAGCCGAAGCGTACGGCGGCTGGGAATCGCGCGGCATCGCCGGGCACACGCTCGGGCACTACCTCACCGCGCTCTCGCAGCAGCTCGCCGCGAGCGGCGACGCGCGCTTCCGCAAGCGCATCGATTACCTCGTCGCCGAGATGGCGGAAGCGCAGGACGCCTACGGCGACGGCTACGTCGGCGCGCTGCCGCCGCTCGAGCTCGAGACCCTGCGCGGCTTTCGCGACGGCAAGGTCGAGGTCGAGAATCCGTTCGTGTTCGCGAGCGGCGCCTGGGTGCCCTGGTACACCGAGGACAAGATCCTCACCGGGTTGCGCGACGCCTGGGTGATCGGCGGCAACGAGCAGGCAAAGACGGTCGCGCTGCGGCTTGCGGACTGGGTGCACGGGATCGTAGCCGGGCTGTCCGCGGAGCAGCTGCGCACCATGCTTTCCGTCGAGCACGGCGGCATGCGCGCCGTGCTCATGGACCTGTACGCGCGCACCGGCGAGGCTCGCTACCTCGACGCGGCGCGCCGCTTCCGCCACGCCGCGGTGCTCGAGCCGCTCGCGCGCGGCGAGGACGCGCTCGCCGGCCTGCATGCGAACACGCAGATCCCGAAAATCGTCGGCGCGGCGCGCGCGTTCGAGGTCACCGGCGAGCCGGAAAGCCGGCACATCGCGGAAAACTTCTGGCAGATCGTCACGCACGAGCATTCGTGGGTGATCGGCGGCAACAGCGAGGGAGAGCACTTCTTCCCGGCCGACGACGCCGCGTCGCACCTGACAGGCGCCACGGCCGAGGCCTGCAACACCTACAACATGCTGAAGCTCACGGAGCACCTGTTCACGTGGCGGCCGAGCGTGGCGTACGCGGATTATTACGAACGCGCGCTGTACAACCACATCCTCGCGTCGGAGGAGCCGGAGCACGGCATGTTCGCGTACTTCATGTCGCTGGAGCCGGGGCATTTCCGCACCTACAGCACGCCGTTCGATTCCTTCTGGTGCTGCGTCGGCAGCGGCATGGAAAGCAACACGAAGTACGGCCGCGCGATCTACTTTCACGGCGACGACGAGCTGTACGTCAACCTGTTCATTCCGTCGGTGGTCACGTGGCAGGAGCAGGGGCTCGTGCTCGAGCAGCAGACCGCGTATCCGCGGAGCGACCGGACGGAGCTCGTCGTGCGCAG
Organism: uncultured Woeseiaceae bacterium; assembly: GCA_964491485.1. Lineage (GTDB taxonomy): Bacteria > Pseudomonadota > Gammaproteobacteria > Steroidobacterales > Woeseiaceae > IDS-8. Next base: position 8,784 of record CAZBGV010000053.1, read on the forward strand.
GGCCGGCGCCGCGCCGCTCGATCTGCGCGTGCGCGCTCCGGCGTGGGCCGACGGCGCGCTCGAGCTCGAGCTGAACGGCGAGCCGTATGCGGCCGATGCCCGGCCGGGGCAGTACGTCTCGATCCGGCGCGTGTGGCGGGCGGGCGACCGGCTGGCGGTGACGATTCCCCTCGCGGTGCGGACGGAGCCCCTGCGCGGCGCGCCGGAAAGCTTCGCCTTGCTGTACGGCCCGCTGGTACTCGCCGGCGATCTCGGGGCCGCACCGCGCGGCGAAAGCGTGCCGTACGCCGAGGACCAGGCGGCGAATCTCGACGCCGCCACCGTCGCGGTGCCGCTGCTCGTCGGCAAGGATCCGGCGGGAGTCGCCGCGGCGCTGGTGCGCGAGCCCGGGCCCGCCGTCGCGTTCCGCGCGGCGGCCCGGCTCGATGGCCGCGAGCAGTCAGTGCGCCTGCGGCCGTTCTACGAGCTGTACTACCGCCGCTACAACGTGTACTGGTCGCTCGCCGGTCCGTCTCACTGACCGGATTCACGCACCCGCGGACCCGCCGTGCTGCGCACGCGGCCGATGAGATCGAGGACCCGCGCGAGCGCCTGCTCGAGCTGCGGCAGGTCGCCGAAGCCGATGTTGAGCGCGTAGCCGCCGCCGCGCGCCGGCCGGATGCTGAACTTGCGGCCGAGCTCGGCGCCGATCTGCTTCTGCAGCCAGCGCGTCTGCAGGTCCGGCGACGCCTGCGCGCCCGCGTCCTCCGACGCGCCTTCGAGCAGCGAGCGCACGGCCTCCTCGACCTGGCGCACCGAAAGGCCTCTCTCCGCCGTCTTGCGCGCGAGAGCGACCTGCCGCTTCGCATCGAGCGGCAGGAGCGCGCGCGCGTGCCCCATGTCGATCGCCCCTTCCGCCAGCAGTGCCTTCACGGCTTCCTCGAGTTCCAGGAGCCGCAGCAGGTTGCTGACCGAAGCGCGTGAGCGGCCGACCGCTTTCGCGACCTCCTCGTGGGTGAGGTTGAACTCCTGCGCGAGTCGGGCCAGCGAGCGGGCCTGGTCGAGCGCACTCAGGTCCTCGCGCTGCAGGTTCTCGATAAGCGCCACCGCGAGCGCCGCCTGGTCCTCGAGCTCGCGCACGACGACGGGGACGGTTGCGAGCGCCGCGCGCCGCGCCGCGCGCCAGCGTCGCTCGCCGGCGACGATCTCGTAACGCGCGCCGCTGCCTGCCGGCGCGGTGCGCACGACGAGCGGCTGCAGCACGCCCTGCTCGCGGATCGAATCCGCAAGCTCGGAGAGCCCTTCTTCCGCCACCTGCCCGCGCGGCTGGTAACGGCCCGGCACCAGCTCGCCGACGGCGACTTCGAGGACGCCCGCGGGCGCGGGCCCGGCAAGCTGCTGCTCGCGAGCGTGCAGCAGCACGTCCAGCCCCCTGCCCAGCCTCTTCTGTTTTTTCATGCCGGCAGCCCGTCCCGATCCCGCGAGTAACCGGCGACGATTATGGCACGGACGCGGGAGGGTCGCGGCGACGCGCCCGATTGACAGCGCCGCGCGCTGCTCCTATGTTCGAGCGGCACCCGTTGCAGGATCGCCGCGCGGGCCTGCATCCAGGTCCTGACTTTCCGTAAACCGGCTTTCCGCAGGTCGAGCTCCAGTCGAGGATATCCGCGATGACACCCACCGTTCGGCGTACCGGCGCGCTCTGCGTGCTGCTGATCCTGCCGCTCCTCTTCGGCGAACGCGCCGCCGCTCAGGATGCGGATGCCGCGACCCTGGCCGCATACCGCCTCACCGACGAAGGCCTGGCGAAATTCAGCCAGGCGACGCGCAATCTCGGCGCGGCGGTCGCCGCCGACCCGGCGCTCGAAGAGCGCATGGACGAGAAGGCCAAGGACGACGCGACGATCGCCGAGACGGCGGCGATCTACGATTCGGAGCCCGCGGTGCGCGAGGCCGTGGAGGACGCCGACCTGACGAGCAGCGAGTACGTCACGTTCGTGTACTCGCTCGCGCAGGCGGCGATGGGTGCATGGACCATGCAGCAGTACGGCGAAGACAAGCTGCCGCCCGGCATCCCGCGCGAGAACGTCGATTTCTACCTGGCCAACAGCGACAGGATTGCGGCGCTCTCGAAGGAGATGCAGGCGCTCGACAAGGACGACGACTGACGGCGGGTATGGTGCCCGGATCCCGGGAGGATCAGGTCGCCTCGCGGCAGGCGTCCTCCGCGAGCGTGCCGCGCCGCACCCACTCGTAAGCTTCCACCGCTTTGCCGTCCACCTCGAACGTCGCCGGCCGGCGCTCGAGACACGGCCCGAACGCACCGGATCCAGGGACGATCGTTTGTCCCTCGAGAATGACGTTCTCGAACCATGCGCCCGCGGCGGGGCCGAGCTCCGTGCTCACCGCGGCGATCCAGGCGGCGCGGTCGAAAGTCTCGCCCGCCTGGCGGCGGGCGAAGATCTCGCGCAGGACGGCGTCGAGCGAGCGCTTGCCGTTCGAGGCGGCACGCAGGCGACGATCGAGGTCCGCGAAATAGAGCTGGCCGCGGACGTAAGGCGTGTGCCGCACCGCTTCGTCGCCGAAGCCGGTCTCGACGATGCGCTCGGCCGTCCAGTTGCGCGCCGGGCTCGTCCAGTAGCGGCGGAAGACGTCGTTCACGGCCTCGCGGTACTCCTCGAGCGAGATGTAGCCGCCGCGGAACTGCAGCAGCGTCGTGTAGTAAGAGGTCAGGCCCTCGCTGAACCAGCTCGTGACGCCGATCGGGCCCTCGATGCCGCCGACGAACTGGTGAATCATCTCGTGGAAGAAGAGCTCGTCCGGCCCGTCCGTGGATTCGTCCGGCCGGGCCGGGCCGCGCGACAGCATGAAGCTGTCGGTGAGCGCCGTGCCGCCGCCATAGGGCGGCGTCTCGAGGACCCGGATGAAGACGCGGTAGCGGGGCACCGGCCGCAGGTGCGGGAAGACATCCGCGAGATACCCGTACACGTCGGCCGCGAAGCGCATCTCCTCCTGCGGATCCCACGGCGGCGTGCCGAGCCACGTCGCGCTGAAGCCGCTCGCGTCGCCGCTCGGCGGGAAGCGGCCGGCGGGGCCCGCCATGTACCAGCCCTGCATGAGCTGCTCCGGCGGCGCATGCAGCGTGAAATCCCCGTCGCCGAAGGACGCCGCGGCGATGGAGCCGCGGGCGAGGTCGCCGAGATCCCAGCGCACGGCGATGTCGGCCGGTCCGACGTTCTCCGGCAGCACGAGGAAACCCGACCCGGCACCGCTGACGCCGCCGGCGGAGGGGCGGATGCCGAAGGGCGGCCCGCCCGGCGAGTCCGGCGGCTGCACGAGCGAGCGCCAGGCGATCGTCACCGGCGGCACGACCTCGCGGGTGGCGTGCCAGTGCCGGAAATACGGAAAGCCGCCTTTCACCGGCGGCTCGTTCTCGATCTCGAATTCCACCGCACCGCGGGTATCGGTCACCACGAGATGCTCGACCCGGTCGGCGACGCCCGTCAGCGCGGCGTAGACGATCGGCGCCGCCAGGCTGAACGGTTCGCCCGCGCGCGGCGCGCCGCGCAGCACGGACCGCACCTCGATCGCGGTGACCTCCGTGCCGCCGCCGCGCACCGGGCGCAGCTCCATCTCGAGCTCGGGCGCGCCGGCACCGGCCCGCGCCGCGAGCAGCAGGCCGGCACAGGTGAGCGCCGCGACGCGGCGCCCGGCGCGTGACCAGAAGGGGTGACGGTAGCCGCTCATCGTGATCGCTCCCGCCGGGTTGCCGGCACGTTCACCATGCGCACTCCGCGTCCGGCACCGAGCCGCGCCGCTCCCATTGCCAGGCATCCACCGTTTCGCCGCGCGGTTGGTAACGCACGGTGAACGTCCGCTCGCCGCGGCGCACCGCGAGGCTGAGCCACGCGTCCTGGTCGCCCTGGACGGCGTCCTGCGGAACCGGTTTCAGGATCTCGTCGCCGTCCTCCAGGCCGGCCCGCGCCGCGGCGGACCCCGCGACCAGTCCGCGCACGATGCGCGGATTCTCGGTCAGCACCTGCGGCTCGAAGCCGAGCTGGTAACGGCGCAGCGGCTTCTGCGTGCGCGTGAAGCACGGCCCGAACGCATCCGGCGCGGGCAACACGACCGCGCCGGCGAGCATCGCCTCGAAGTCGGCCACCCCGGCGCTGCCGAGCTCCCGGTCGAGCAGCCGCACCCAGGCCGCCTGTTCCATCGGCTGTCCCGCGCGGCGCAGCTCCAGCATCGCGAGCAGCAGGTCGTCGAGCGAACGCCGGCGCGAGGAGAGGCTGCGCAGCCGGTGATCGAGCGCCGCAAAGTACAGCGAGCCGCGATCGTAGGGCAGCACGCGCACGCGCGTGTCTTCCCAGAAGCGTGCCGGGATCTCGTCGTTCGGCGTGTCGATCAGGGCATTCGTGTAATAGCGTGCGGCGGTGCCGTTGACGCTGTCGAGGAACTCCCCGGGCGTGATCTGTCCGGTCCGCAGCAGCATCAGGCGCTGGTAGTGCACGGCGAGCCCCTCGCCGAACCACGATGAGGCGAGCCCGGCCGGCGCATCGAGCGAGCCCACGAACACGTGAAACATCTCGTGCGCGAGCGTGCCGTTCAGGCCGGCGGCGTCGGTTTCCGGCCCGAACGTCAGGATGAAGGAACGCTGGAGGCCCATGCCGCCGCCGGGATTGACCGGGTTCCGGCGCAGGAACACGCCGAAAGGCGGGCTGTCCGGCGGGCGGAAGAATTCGAGGTAGCTCGCGTACAGCGCCTCGCCGCGCTGCATGAGCGGCGGCGCAGCGAACGGCGGTTCGCCCTGCCACGCGCCGAAGAAGCCCTGTGTCTCTCCCGAGTGCGGATAACGGCCGATGGCACCGGCCATGAAATAGGCCTTGGTAAAGCGCCCGGGCGGCAGCGCCTCGTCGATCGCAACGTCGTCCGCGCCGTAGCTCGAGAGGGCGCGCGCGCCGTCCGGCAGCGCGGACAGGTCCCAGCTCACCGCGAAACGGTGCGGGGCATCGTCAGGCGGCATCATCAGGAAGGTGGCGCCGCCGCCGGAAACGGCTCCCGCCTCGCTCCGCAGCTCGATCGGCGGCGCCGCGCCGCGCGTGCCGGTCGCGTTCAGGACGGGGGCGGAATAGCGGACGACGATCTTGCCCGCAAGCGGGCGCTCCGCGAACCAGCAGCGCGTCGGCTCGCCGTCCTGCGGTTCGCCGTCGCGGGCGGCGAGCGCAAACGGGCCCTGCGCGTCGCGCGCGGCGGCAATCGCCAGCGTCGTCGCCACGGTGTCGACGTTGTCGGTCACCAGCGGCAGGCAGAGCAGCGGCTCGCCGGCCGCGGCCGGCACGCCGTCGAGCGTCAGCGTGACGCCGAGCGAGGGAATGCGGCCGTCATCGCCGACGGCCGCGGGCGCGAGCGCGACGGCGATGCGGCCGTGGGAGCGCGCATTGCGCGCGACCTCACGTGGCGTCGCTTCACCGACAGCCTGCGGCGCGGGCTCGCTCGCCGGGCCGTGCGCAATGCGCGCTCCTGCGGCGACAGCGGCCAGCGCGAGCGGCAACAGCCAGGTGCTAGAAGCGGTACGTCGCACCGAGGAAATACTGGCGGCCGATGATGTCGCCGTAATGGTAGGTCGGGTACGACGGTTCCTCGTTCGTGAGGTTGTCGATTCCCGCCCGGAGCGTGAGTGCTTCGTTCCAGCGGTACTGCGCGGACAGGTTGTGCGTCACGTTCGAGGACACGAACGGGTTCGGGTCGTTCTCGATCGTGGCGTCCGGAATACGCAGCACGTCGGAAAGGTACAACACCTGGTAACTCACCCGGAACGGCTCCCTGATGTAGCGCGCGTCGAAGCGCGTCACCCAGTCCGGCTGCTCGGTCGTGTTGTCGGTGCGAGTGAACACCTCGCCGGTCACCGAAGTCGTGAGCTCGGAGGTATGGGTGGCCTCGAGGCCGAGCTCGATCTCTCCCGCCATGTTGTCGAACAATGAGTCGAGATCGAAGGCGTAGTTGAGATAGTAGACCTCTCCCCGGTACTTGACGACGCCCGCGTTGAACGTCGTCGTCGTGCCGGTGATGATGGAGCCGCCGGGCAGGCTGGCGGCGGCGTCCGGCTGGTCGAGGCGGGTGAAGGCCTCGCAGACGCCCTCGGGCGGGGTCACGTTGTCGAAGCAGGCGAACGCGAAGTCCGCCGTCTCGAACGGCGACAGCCCGTCCTCGAGATCCACCTCGATGCGGTCGACGACCACCGTGAGCCCCTCGATGAACGCGGGCTCCCAGACGATGCCCCAGGTCAGCGTGTCCGAAATCTCGTTGCGGAGATCCGGGTTGCCGCCGGTGGTGACCAGCGCCTGCTGGAAATTCTCGGCCGGGTCCTGGAAGGTCGCGAGCCGCTCTTCCGCGGACGCGCCCGCGTTGCTGCCGTCCGGCAGCACGCCGTAGCCCGGGTTCGCCTCGAACAGCGCGAGGCAGTTCGCGAACCGGACTTGCGGATTCGGCCCGCTCGTGATGCGGTCGGCGTCGCAGGGATCGCGGGCGATAGCGTCCAGCGAGGTCACCTGCGGCGCGACGAGCTGCTCCAGCGTGGGCGCGCGGAAATTCCTGCTGCGCGATGCGCGCAGCGTGATGCCTTCCGTGACGTTCCACTCGAGACCGGCGCTCCACAGGCTTTCGGTGCCCGCGAGCGAGTTGTCCACATAGCGCCACGCGCCGGAAAGCTCGAGCGCGCGGACCAGCGGCAGGGCCACGTCGTTGCCCAGCAACGGCACCCGCACCTCCGCGGACAGCTCGTCGGTGTCGTAGCGCCCGGACTGCGGTACCACCTCCGTGCCGGTGCCGATCAGGCCCATGCGGTTCGCCGCCAGCGGCTCGAACTCGGCGCGCTCGTCGCGGTGCTCCCAGGCGGTGACGAAGCTCACCGGCCCGGCCGGCACGTCGAACAGGTCGCCGCCGAAGGTCGCCAGCAGGTCCACCTGGCGGTTGTCGTAGTCCGATCCGGAGATGACGTTCACGTACTCGCGCGCCGCCTCGCTGATGTTGCCGCGGCCGAACGGGTTGATGGGCGCGCAGCCCGCGGCGTCGTTCGACGGATCGGCATCGGCGTTCACCGCGCACACGATGTTGCCGTCGGCGTCCAGGGCCGCATTGATGGCGTCGTTGTAGCGCGCATTCCAGATGTCCCAGCCGCGCACGGCGCCGTCGACCCGGCCGTAGCTGCCGGAGAGCGACCAGTAGTAGTCGCGGCCGCCGAGCTCGAGGTCGCCTTCGAGAGCGACGAGCGCGCGCCAGGTTTGTGCCTCGGTCGTCTGGCGCCCGTCGATCAGGAGATCGTCGAAGGATTTGGAGAGGAACAGCGGCGCGCCGAATGCGAACGAGGGGCTCGCCGCGCTGAGCGCCGCGATCGCCTCGTCCGACAGGAACGGGTTGTCGACGGTGAACACGATCGGACCGGCATTCGATGCGGCCGGGTTGAGGATCGTGCGCGCCTGGATCTGCGGCGACTCCGTGCCTTCCGTGTCGGCGTAGAGCAGCTCGGCGGATACCTTCAGGCTGTCGGTCAGGTCGTAGTGGCCGATCAGGTTGACGGCCGTGCGCTCCACGCCGCTGCGCAGGCTCGACAGGTCGGCGAACCGGAAGCCTTCGCCGCCCGCGGCGAACGGAATGCCGTGGCGCTCGCCCGGATCGTACGGGGCGATGCCGCCGGAAGGCGTGAACTGCAGCGGCTGCCCGCTCGGGTTGCGGGCGAAACAGATGTCGAAACCGCAGGGCGGCAGTGGCACCGGCGCGGGAATCGTGAAGATGACGCCGTCGTTGTTGAATTCCCAGAAACGCGCGTCGAGCACCTCGCGCACGGACGGGATGCCGTCGTTCGGTCCGGTGTCTTCCGCGTTGCTCGCCGTGATGCGCGAGAGATCGCCGCGCGGGCGATCGGCGAACGCGAGCGGCTCCGTCTGCGACCATTCGACGTTCAGCGCGATGTTGCCGCGGCCGTTGCCGAAATTTTTGCCGCCCGTGGCGCGCAGGCTGTAGACGGGATAATCCCCGTACGACGATTCGCCCGCCTGGGCGTCGAGCTCGAGCCCCTCGAAATCGTCCCTCAGGATGTAGTTGACGACGCCTGCGATCGCATCCGAGCCGTAGACCACGGCGCCGCCGGCCTGCACGATTTCGACGCGCTCGATGAGGCCGAGCGGAATCACGTTCGCGTCCACCTGCGAATCGCCGAGACCGTTGGACGAGGTAACGAAGCGCCGGCCGTTCACGAGCGTCAGCGTCCGCCCCGGTCCGAGGCCGAACAGGTTCGGGAACTGCTGGCCCGGGCCGCTCGCCGAGCCGTCGCCCGGCGACAGGTTGAGCGCGGGCACGTTGGACGTGACCTGGTTGAGCGCGCTCGCCGCGCTGACGTAACCGCGGTCGGTCAGCGTTTGGTCGTCGATCGTCACGACCGGCGCCGCCGTCTCGGTCTCCGCGCGGCGTATGCGGGAACCGGTGACCACGATCGATTCGACCTCGTCGTCCGGCCCGGCGAGATCCGCGCTGTCGACCTGCGCGGGCGCGGTTGACGGCAGCGCAAGCCAGCCGAGCATGGCGGCCGCTACCGCCGTAAGCTGCTGACGCGATGTTCGAGACGGCATGACTTTCCCCCTGCGGACCGTGCATGCCGGCGTGCGCCGGCGATGCCAGTCCCGATAAGACTCCGCAATGCAGAATCATCTTACGCGCGGGCCGGGATTTTTCTTTTCGATCGGCGGCAGGCGCCGCCCGCCCGGCGAAAGTTCTATTCCGTCGCGCCGCCGCTCGCGACATAAATGTCCCGCGCGGAAGGGCGGTTCACCATGCGCAATCCGGTCGCGAAAAATGCGCCCGCGATCAGGTCTCGAGCGCGGCGAGCAGCCTTTCTACGTCGTCCATGTCGTTGAACACCGAGACGCTGGCGCGAAAGCGGTTGCGGCCCAGCGAGATCGCGACACCCGCGGCATCGAGCCGCGGCGCGAGCCGGCGCGCGTCCTCGAGCCAGCAGGCGACCATGGGCGCGCGGCTCTCCGGCGGTGTCGCGAGGCGGTAGCCGAGGCGCGGCAGCTCGCTCTTGAGACGCCCGGTGAGGCGCCGGGCGTGCGCGTTGATGGCCTCGACGCCGAGATCGAGCAGGTAGCCGAGCGAATGGTCGAGCAGCGCGACCCCGGTATGCGAATACGTGCCGGTCGCGAACCAGCCGCGCGCGTCGTCGCGGTAGGTGTAATCGACGATGCTCTCGCCCGGCGGATCGAACGGGTACACGTGCGTGCCGAACGTGGCGATGCCGTAGTAGCCGTGGCGCACGCGCCGCAGCTCGGGCAGACGGTTCCCGCGCGCGTACAGGAAGCCCAGCCCGAAATCGCCCATCAGCCACTTGTAACTCGCGCAGGCGGCGAAATCGACGCCGCTCGCCTTGACGTCCAGCGGAATGCAACCCGCCGCGTGAATGATGTCGGCGTACACGCGCGCGCCGTGCGCGTGCGCGATCTCGCACACCGCGGGCAGGTCGTGCTCGAACCCGTTGACGGTGGAGACGGAAGACAGCGCGACCAGCCGCGTGCCGCGCCGCACTGCACGCTCGATGTCGTCCAACGCGATGCGGCCGTCGGACGGCTGCAGCCAGGTGACCTCGACGCCCGCTCGCTCGAGGTCGCGATAGAGCGGGAACGAGCCGAAGAAATGCAGCGTGTCGGTAACGACGTGGGCGCCTTTCTCCGGCAGCCCGAGCGCCTGCACGACGAGGTGCTCGCCCGCGGTCGTGCTCTGCACGAAAGCGATCTCGGACGCGTCCGCGTTGATGAGGCGAGCGAAGCGCTCGAGCACGCGCTCCTCGCCGAGACGGTAGTCCGTGGCGCCGGCGGCGAGCATGCGATCGGCGAGATAGCGCTCGAGCTCCGCTTTCGCGCCGAGGCTGATCGGGTGATAGCTGCCGGAATCGAGCCAGGTGACGTCCATGGGCCCGAACGAAGCCTTGTCGGGCAGCGAGCGCGGCCCCGGGACCGGCGCCGCGACTGTCGCCTCCGCTCCGCGCGCGCCGCGCGCCGCGAGCGGCAACGCGCCCGCCGCGAGCAACCATTCCCTGCGCGTCATGGCCATGGGCCTGGGCTCCGTCGGCTGTGTCAGCGGTGAAGCATAGGCGCCGCGCGCGCCCAAAACGAATCGCGTTTCGCGTGGGCGTTGCATTATCGTTTCCGGGAGCGGGCAAGTGCGCCCGTGATCCGGTGAGATCGTGCCGCGGCACGGTTGCTAACATGCGCTCGAATCGCGGGGAACCGATGAGCTGGATACTGCGTTTTCCTGGCTCGCTGCTGCTGGTCGGCGTGTGGGCGCCGGCCGCAGCAGCCGGGCCGCCCTGCAGCGCGACGGACGGCGTGCTCGCGCCCGCATCGGCGCAGCACACGGTGACGATCGACGGGGAGCGCATCCCGTATCTCGCCAGCTTCGAGCAGCACGTGCTCTGCGACGGCGAAGGCCAGCCTCAGGCGACGGTCTCTGCGATCGCCTACCAGCGGGCCGACGTGGCGGAACGCGGGTCGCGCGCGGTCGTGTTCTTCTTCAACGGCGGCCCGGGCGCGTCGTCGTCGCCGCTGCACTTCGACGCCGTCGGCCCGCGCCTGCGCGGCGAGCGCGACGCGCAAGGGCGCCGCAGCATGACGGAAAACCCGTCCTCCGTGCTGGACGCGGCGGACCTCGTGTACCTCGACCCGGTCGGCACGGGCTTCAGCCGGCCGCTGCCGGGCGGCGACGGCACGCCGTACTGGAGCAACGCCGGCGACGCCGCGGCGATGCTGGCGACGATCCGCGCCTGGCTCGCAGGTCACGAGCGCGCGAGCTCGCCGGTCGTCATCGTCGGCCAGAGCTACGGCGGCTATCGCCTCGCGCGCATGATGGAGCACGCGGGCGACCTGAACCTCGCGGCGCTGGTGCTCGTCTCTCCGGCTCTCGAGAATCCCGGCGGTGCCTCGGACCTCGACCACGTCTTCGACCTGCCGACGATGGCCGCCGCCGCGTGGTACCACGGACGGGCCGGGCGCGAAAGCGGCGCGACCGTCGCCGGCTGGTTCGACGCCGCCGCGGAATTCGCCCGCACGGACTACCTGGTCGCGCTGTTCCAGGGCGCGGCCCTGCCGGATGACGCCCGCGAGCGCATTGCGGAGCGCGTCTCGGGCTTCATCGGCCTGCCGCCGGAATTCGTGCTCGAGCACGACCTGCGCGTCGACTCCGAGACGTATCTCAACACGCTGCTCGCGCAACAGGGGCGCCTGGTCGGCCGCCTCGACACGCGCGTCACCGGACCGTTCCCGGAAAATCCGCCGCCGGACCGGCCGGCGGCCGCCAACGACCCCGCGCTTGGGCTCGGCGCGACCAACGTGATCGCGGCGCCCGACATCGCCGACTACCTGGAGGACGAGCTCGGCGTGACCACGGATCGCGAATACGTCTCGCTGACGCTGGACGTGAACTTCCGCTGGGATCGCAGCGACCCGCAGAGCCGCCCAGGCGCGCCGGGCCCGGCCCGGCACATCGCCGCCATCATGCGCGACAAGCCCGCGCTCGAGCTCGTGCTGGTGACCGGGATCTACGACCTCGCCGTGCCGACGCTCGCGCCGCTCTATTCCCTCCGCCACGCGGGCATCCCGCTCGAGCGCCTCACCGTGGCGCGCTTCCCCGCCGGGCACTCGCCCTACGAAGGCCCGGAAGGCCGCGCCCGCTTCTCGCGCCTGCTCCGCGACCTGCTCGCCACCCCCTGACCCTCCACCACCCGCTGCACGTTTGCGGCCGGTGACCCGCCCCGCAGGAGCCCGCCATGCGGGCGACCAAACGCACCCGAATGACCAAACGAAGGCACCCGTAGGAGCCCGCCACGCGGGCGACCGGATCGTGGCACGCCCTCTTTGCCTTCGTTCGTGGTACGTGCCTGCGTTCGGTCGCCCGCATGGCGGGCTCCTACGGGTGCCATTGTTTGGCTGGCCCGCTGCGTTCGGTCGCCCGCGTGGCGGGCTCCTACGGGTGCCATTGTTCGGCTGGCCCGCTGCGTTCGGTCGCCCGCGTGGCGGGCTTGTATGGTTCTCGGTGCCGGATATCAGGAAGATAGAAGGCGCCGGG
>CAZBGV010000054.1:0-20694 GCA_964491485.1 uncultured Woeseiaceae bacterium
CCCGCGGCTGCGCCAAGCCACCCATCTCAAACGTTCATGAACAATGCCGCCCCGAGGCCCGCTCCGCGGGCAGGGCGACGTATGCCGGGGGCAAAGCGTGACGGGCGTGTCACTTCGCTGCGCCGCCGCTGGTTCGGATCGTGGCCCCGCTGATATGCTAGCCCGATGCGCAAATGCCTGGTTCTGGCCGGTCTTTTCGTGCTCGCCGCGGCGGCAAGCGCTACCGACGTCTACCGGTGGGTGGACGAGGACGGCGTCGTCCACTATTCGGATTCGCCGCATCCGGGCGCGCAGAAGGTCGAGATCGCCGAGCCCACGACCGTGCCGGCCTACCGCCGGCCGGGTGCGGCAGAGCGCAGGGCGCCGGCCAGCGGTGACCGGCAGGCGGCCACCGCCGGTTACGAGAGCCTCTCGATCGTGCAGCCCGCGGCCGATGAGACGCTATGGAACATCGAAGGCCGCCTGACGGTGCAGCTCGCCCTGCAGCCGCCGCTCAGGCCGGGCGATCGCGTGCGCCTGTACTTCGACGGGGAGGCGAGGGAAGTGACCGGTCTCCAGGTCCAGCTCGACGAGGTCTACCGGGGTGCGCACAGCCTGCAGGCGGAGGTCGTGAATCCGGCCGGCGAGCTCATGATCCGCAGCGAGCCGATCCGCTTCTACGTGCAGCAGACCTCGATCCTGAACAAGAACTGAGCCGCGGCGCGCTCCCGGACGCCCTTCCGGTGGAACAGCGGTTCGCGCAGGAAATCGTCGAGAACCTGAACACGGGCACGATCGTGCTCGACCGCAACCTGCTGGTCGTCGGCATCAACCCGGCGGGCGAGGATCTCCTCGGCGTGAGCCGCGAACGCGCCCGCGGCCGTCCGCTGCTCGAGCTCGCAGGCGACGACCCCCAGCTCGCGGAGCTCATCCGCCGCGTGCTCTCGACGGGCCTCACGTTCGCCGACGAGCTCAAGCTCGCGCCCACCGACACGCATCCCGGCCACCGCGTGGTGGATTGCCGCGTATCGCCGATGCAGGGCGAGTCGATGCGCGATTTCCTGCTGGTCGAGATGATCGACGTGACCCGGCGCTCGCGCATCAGTCGCGAGAACGCGCTCATCATGCAGCATGGCGCCGGGCGGCAGATGATTCGGCAGCTCGCGCACGAGATCAAGAACCCGCTCGGCGGCCTGCGCGGCGCGGCGCAGCTGCTCGCCCGGCTGCCGGGCGGCACGGAGCTCACGGAATACACGGACGTTATCATCAGCGAGGCGGACCGGCTCGCCGCGCTGGTCGACACGCTGCTCGGTCCGGGCGGCCCGCCGCACAAGCGCTGGCTGAACGTGCACGAGCTCGTCGAATACGTGCTGAAGCTCGTCGAGCCCGAGCAGGGGGCAGTGGCCGTGCGCCGCGACTACGATCCCGGCCTGCCGCTCATCGAGCTCGACCGCGACCAGATGGTGCAGGCGCTGCTCAACCTCGTGCAGAACGCGCTGGCCGCACTCGCGGGCCAGGGGACCCTGGTCGTGCGCACGCGCGCGGCGACCAACTTCACCATCGGCGAGGTGCGGCACCGCGCCATCGCGAGCATCGAGATCGAGGACGACGGTCCCGGCATACCGCAGGCTTTGCAGGACTCCATCTTCTACCCGCTGGTCACGGGCCGCCCCGACGGCACCGGCCTCGGGCTGCCGGTCGCGCAGGACCTGCTCGCGCGGCATGGAGGGCTGATCGAGTTCGAGAGCCGTCCCGGCAAGACCGTGTTCTTCGTCCGCATCCCGCTCGCCGCGGAGGGAGGCGATGGCGCCTGAGCTGCAGCATCCGCTCGACGTCTGGATCGTCGATGACGACCAGTCGGTCCGCTGGGTGCTGGAGCGCGCGTTTCGCCAGGCCGACTTCGGCACGCGCACCTTCGAGCGCGCCGAGCACCTGCTCGAAGCGCTCGAGCGGCGGCGTCCCGACGTTTTGATCACCGACGTCCGCATGCCCGGCATCGACGGCTTCGCCCTGCTCGAGCGTCTTTCCCGCGAGCACCCGCAGGTGCCGGTGATCGTGATGACGGCGCACTCGGACCTCGACAACGCGGTCGCGGCCTACCAGGGCGGCGCGTTCGAGTACCTGCCGAAGCCGTTCGATCTCGACGAGGCCATCGGACTCGTGCGCAAGGCGGCGCGCGAGAACGGCCGCCTGCCGCCGGTGAGGGACGTCGCAGAGCGCGCGCCGATGCCCTCGCTCATCGGCCAGGCGCCGGCGATGCAGGAAGTATTCCGCTCCATCGGGCGGCTCGCGCGCTCCAGCATGACCGTGCTCATCACCGGCGAATCGGGCACCGGCAAGGAGCTCGTCGCGCGTGCCCTGCACCGCCACGGGCCGCGCTCGGGCAAGCCGTTCGTGGCACTGAATACCTCGGCGATCGCCTCCGAGCTGCTCGAGTCGGAGCTCTTCGGGCACGAGCGCGGCGCCTTCACCGGCGCGGACAGCCGCCGCATCGGCCGCTTCGAGCAGGCGGACGGCGGTACGCTGTTCTTGGACGAGATCGGCGACATGTCGCCGGGGTTACAGACGCGCCTGCTGCGCGTGCTGGCGGAAAGCGAGTTCTATCGCGTCGGGGGGCAGGCCTCGATCCGGGTGGACGTCCGCGTCATCGCGGCCACCAACCAGGATCTCGGACGCGCGGTCCGGGAAGGCCGCTTCCGCGAGGACCTCTACCATCGGCTGAACGTCATGCGCATCGACATCCCGCCGCTCAGGCAGCGGCGCGAAGACATCCCGCTCCTGCTCACGCACTACCTGCAGGACGCCGCCCGCGAGCTCGGTACGCCGGAGAAGTCGCTGAACGGCGAGGCGCTCGAGCGGCTGACTGCCTACGAGTGGCCGGGCAACGTGCGCCAGCTCGTCAACACCGCGCGCCGCCTCACCGTGACCGCGCCCGGCAGCGTGATCACTTCGGGCGACCTGCCGCCCGAGCTCGGCGGCACGACGGCCGCGAACGGCGCGCTCGAGGCGTGGACGCGCACGCTCGGCTCGTGGGCGGAGCAGCAGCTCGCGCGCGCCGGCGAGCCGCTGCTACGGACCGCGCTGCCGGAAGTGGAGAAGGTGCTGATCCACGCGGCACTGAAACAGGCGCGCGGGCACCGCCAGGAGGCGGCGCGCCTGCTCGGCTGCGGCCGCAATACGCTGACGCGCAAGATGCGCGCCCTGAAGCTCGATCCGGCGAAGCCGGACGACCCCGAAGGTGCCGCCGGCGCCGATCACTCGGGCGGGAAATAGCCGAGGTCGGTGCGTTACGCCGGCAGTTCCAGCGAGCCGGTCAGCTCGGTGACGGAGCCGAAGCCGTGGCGCGCGAGGTATTCGGCGATGCCAGCGTTGATCGACGGCAGGATCAGCGGGTCGTAAAAGAGCGCGGTGCCGATCCCGACGGCGCTCGCCCCCGCGATCAGAAACTCGACCGCGTCGGCGGCGCTCGCGATGCCGCCCTGGCCGATGATCGGCACGCCGTGCGGCTTCGCGACCTCGTACACCTGGTGCACCTTGAACAGCGCGATCGGCTTGATGGCCGGCCCGGAAAGGCCGCCGCGCACGTTGCCGAGCACCGGCCGCCGGCGCTCCGCGTCGATCGCCATTCCCTGCACCGTGTTGATGACGGCGAGCGCATCGGCGCCGGCCTCGATGCAGCGCCGTGCGTTCTCCGCGATCTCCGTCTGGTTGGGCGACAGCTTGGCGATGATGGGCTTCGACGTGGCGGCACGGCACGCCGCCACCACCTGCGCCGACATGTCCGGGTAGTTGCCGAACGACACGCCGCCTTCCTTGATGTTCGGGCAGGAGATGTTGATCTCGATGGCGTCGATCGGCGAATCGTCGAAACGCCGCGTGACCTCCGCGTAGTCCTCGATCGTCGAGCCGCAGACGTTGGCGAAAAAGCGCGTCTCGGTGAAATCGAGCGTCGGCAGGATCTCGCGCACCACCTTGTCCACACCCGGGTTCTGCAGCCCGATCGCGTTCAGCATTCCCTGCGGGGTCTCGGCGATGCGGTGCGGCGGGTTGCCGAGGCGCGGCTCGAGCGTCGTGCCCTTCAGCACGATCGCCCCCGCGTCGCGGTTCGAGAAGCCGGCGACGCGCGTGTATTCCTCGCCGAAGCCGACGCAGCCGGAAAGGAGCACGATGGGGGATGCGAGCGGCAGCCCGCAGAAATCGATCGCGAGCGTCGTGCCCGGTGTCGTGTTCTCGCTCAAGAGCAATCCTCGCAGAGGTCGATGCCGTACGCGGCGCCCGCGCCGGCGTGCGATCATGCAGTGTACCGAGGCTCCGCACGCAATGTTCAGCCTGATCCTCTACCAGCCCGAGATCCCGCCGAACACCGGCAACATCATCCGGCTCGCGGCCAATACCGGCGTCGCGCTGCACCTCGTCGAGCCGCTCGGCTTCTCGCTCGACGAGCCGCGCCTGAAGCGCGCCGGGCTCGACTACCGCGAGTACGCGAGCGTCGCCACGCACGCGAGCCTCGAAGCCTGTCTCGCGGCGCTCGAGAACCCGCGCGTTTTCGCGCTCAGCACCCGCGGCTGCGCCTCGCACGCCGCGCCGGCCTACGTGCCCGGCGATGCCTTCCTGCTCGGGCCGGAAACGCGCGGACTGCCGGATGCCGTGCTCGCGAGCGTGCCGCCTGAACGGCGCCTGCGCATTCCCATGCAGCCGGGCAGCCGCAGCCTCAACCTGTCGAACGCCGCCGCCGTCGTGATCTACGAAGCCTGGCGGCAGCAGGGCTTTGCGCCTATTCGGCCTTGAGCTCCCGGCTCATCAGGCGGCTCACCGCGTCGCGCGGGGAAACGCCCTCGTAGAGGATGCGGTAGACCTGCTCGCAGATCGGCATCTCCACGCCCAGCCGCCCGGCCACCTGGTGCACGGCCTTGGCGGCCCGCACGCCCTCGACGACCTGCCCGATGTCCGCCTGCGCGGCGTCGAAAGGGCGGCCGGCGGCGACCGCGAGACCGAAGCGCCGGTTGCGCGACTGGTCGTCGGTGCACGTCAGCACGAGATCGCCCATGCCGGCCAGGCCGACCAGCGTGTCCTGGCGCGCGCCGAGCGCTACGCCGAGCCGGATCATCTCCGCGAGCCCGCGGTTGATGAGCGCGATGCGCGCGTTGGCGCCGAAGCCGAGCCCGTCGGAAAGTCCCGCGCCGATGGCGAGCACGTTCTTGACCGCGCCGCCGACCTCCACGCCCACGATGTCCGAGGACGTGTAGGCGCGAAACGCGCGGCCGGACAGCGCGCGTGCCAGGTCGGCGGCGAACTGCTCGTCGTTCGAGGCGATGGTGAGCGCCGTCGGCAGGCCTTCCGCCACCTCGCGGGCGAAGGTCGGGCCGGAAAGCACGGCGAGCGCATGATCCTCACCGAGCACCTCGCGCACGACCTCGTGCGGCAGGCGTCCCGTCTCGAGCTCGAAGCCCTTCGTGGCCCACGCGACGCGCTCGCCGTCCTGCATGAGCGGGCGAATGCGCGTGAGCGTCTCGCGCAGCGCACCGCTCGGTACGGCGAGCAGGATGTCGCGCGCGCCGGCGAGCGCCGCGGCAAGGTCGCTCTCGATCTCGAGGTTGTCCGGCAGGCGGATGCCCGGCAGGTAGCGCGTGTTCTCCCGCTCGCGCGCCATGCGTTCGAGCTGCGCGGCATCCCGGCCCCATAACTTGACGGGCCTGCCTGCGCGCGCGAACTGCACCGCGAGCGCCGTGCCCCAGGAGCCGGCGCCGAGCACCGCCAGCGGCGGCGCCTGTGCGCTCTCGGCAGCGGCGGCGTTCAGTGGTTACCGCCTCCGTTCCCCCCGCCCATGGAGGCGTCCGGCGCGGTGGCCGCCGGCGCCGTTCCTGCCGCCGCTTTCGCCCGCTCCGCGCGGCTTTGCGCGTACAGGGCATCGAAGTTGATCGGCTGCAGCGTGAGCTCCGGGAAACCGCCTTTCGATACGAGCCCGGCGATGGCTTCGCGGGCGTAGGGGAACAGCACGCTGGGGCAGAAGCTCCCGACGACCGCGGCGAATTCCTCCTCGCCGTAGCCCGAGATGTAAAACAGGCCCGCCTGCTGCAGCTCGATCAGGAACAGCGTCCTGTCGTCCTGCCGGGTTTCGAGCGTGATGGTGAGCACGACCTCGTGATGGTCGCCGGCGTGCGCGCTGTGCGTGCTGCGGAGGTTCAGGTTCGTCTTCGGCTCCCATTTGCCCTCGGTGAAAACCTGCGGGCTCTGCGGTGATTCGAACGAGAAATCCTTGATGTAGATCTTCTGGATCGCGACCTTGCGTTCCGCGGGTCGATTCGCCTCTTCAGCCATTCGTCTGATTCCTGTGGTCCGTGTGCCCCGGCCCGGGCCGGGTCCCTTCTTCAAGCCGGCCGAGCAGCCGGTCCAGCTCGCCGCTCCTCTCCAGCGCATCGAGCTCGTCGAAGCCCCCGATCGGGCGCCCGCCGATGAAAATCTGCGGCACGGTGCGCCGGCCGCTGCGTTGCTCCATCTCTTCCCGTGCTTCCCGGTTGCCGGACACCCCGATCTCCGTCCAGGCGAGCCCCTTGCGCTTCAGGAGCAGCCGCGCGGCTGCGCAATACCCGCAGAACTCCGTGCCGTACAGCTCGATCTTCGGCATCGTGCCCATCGCGCCGCGCGGGCTATTTCTTCTTTTTCCGGGACTTCTTCGCGGTCACCAGCGGCAGGCTCGCCTGTTTCCAGGCGGCCATGCCGCCCTTCAGGCCGAACGCATTCTCGATCCCCGCCTTGCGCAGCTTTTCCACGACCTTCGGTGAGGAGAGCCCGGCATCGCAAACGGCGATCACCGGCCGCGAGCGGAAGTTCTCAACCGCCCGGGTCTCGTCCAGCTCGTCGAGCGGAATGTTCTTCGCATTCACGATGTGGCCGCCGGCAAACGCCTCCGGCCGCCGCAGGTCGATCACGACGGCATCGGCATTCATGAGCTTCACCGCTTCCTGCGGCTCGAGGCTCGTGGCGCCCTTGGCCTTGCGCCGGATCTCGGTGAAGACGAGCAGCAGGAAGGAGGCCGCGAGGGCCGTGACGAGCAGCGGATGGTTGGCGGTGAACTCGAGGTACTGTTCCATGTGGCGGGGGCGCCGCGCAGCAGCGAAAAACGCAGTATACCAGCGCGGCCTCCGTCGCGGCCGGGGCGGCCGGCTCCGGGCCTCCCGCGCCGACACGCGGCGCCTGACAGGCCGGCCGCCACGCCCTACACTCGCGCTCCATGGTACTGCGCCTCGCGATCCTCACGTGGCTCATCGTGCTGCCGCTCGTCGCGCACGCCCAGGTGGAGGGCCGGGTCGAAATCAAGGAGCGCGAGCTCGAGGCCGTCCGCGCGCGCATCAGCGATCTCAAGGAGAGCATGGCGAAGCGTGCCGCGCAGCGCGACCGCATCGCCGGCGAGCTGCGGAAGGCCGAGGTCGCGATCTCAGGGACGCGAGAGCACCTGGAAGAGCTCGAACGGCGCAAGCGCGCGAGCGAGCAGGAGCTCGCGCGCCTCGACACCCGCATCAAGGCGGCGGAGCAGGAGCTCGGGGAGCAGACCGGCCGGCTGGCAGAGCAGGTGCGCGCCGCCTGGATGAGCGGGCGGCGGGAGCGCCTGGAGCTCATGCTGAACCAGCACGATCCCGCGACGCTCGGGCGCATGCTCGTCTATTACCGCTACCTGAGCGAATACCGGCGGGCCGCGATCGATGCCGTCACGGCCCGCCTGAACGAGCTGGCGGAGCTGCGCCGGTCGGCCGCCCGGGAGCAGGACCGGCTCGCGGCGCTCGCGGCCGCGCGCTACGAGGAGCTCGAAACGCTCGCTGCGGCACAGGAGCGCCGCGAGAAACTCCTCGCGTCGCTCAAGGCGAAGCTGGCCGAGGAAGGCGCGGAGGTCGAGCGCCTCGCGGCGCAGGAGCGGGATCTCGAGCGCCTCATCGCCGAGCTGACCAGCATCCTTTCCGACTATCCCATCACCTCCGAGGTGCCGTTCAAGGAGTTGCAAGGGCGCCTCACCTGGCCGGTGGCCGGGACCCTCGTGCACGACTTCGGCGAGCCGCGCGCCAATGGGGCGGTCAAGTGGCACGGCGTCGTGCTCGCGGCCCCGCGCGGCCGCGAGGTGCGCGCCGTCTATCACGGGCGCGTGGCATTCGCCGACTGGCTGGACGGGCTGGGGCTGCTGGTCATCGTCGACCATGGCGGCGGGTACCTCACCCTGTACGGCTACAACGAGACCACGCTGAAGCGCGCGGGAGACTGGGTCGCGCCGGGCGACGTCATCGCGACCGTGGGCTCGAGCGGCGGGCAGTCGGAGCCCGCGCTGTATTTCGAGATCCGGCGCGATGCGAAGCCGGTGGATCCGCACGACTGGTTCACCCGGCGGCCGCGCGAGCGCCTGGCGCCGTAGCCGGCTCACGCCCCGCCCGCCCCGTTGTCGACCGCCCGGCGGCCGCGCGCGCCGCGCTCCCGCGCCGCCGAGTCTCTTGAACATAATGCCCGTCCCGGGCCCCGGTGCCGTCACGGCGCCTGTGATAGGCTCGGACGAGAGACGCGAGGAACTTCAGAATGTCATCGAGAACCGCGGGCATCCTGCTGCTCGCGCTGGCGGGCATTGCGGGCCTGGGATTCGCGATCGGTCACGCGGACCGCGCGGAGCCGGATCCCGGCAGCCTGTCGTGGGAGCAGGCCCGGCTGTTTGCCGAGGTCATGGAGCGCGTCAAGGAGGACTACGTCCGCCCGGTGGACGATGCCGAGCTCCTCGAGAGTGCCATCCGCGGCATGGTCTCGGGGCTCGATCCCCACTCCGAGTTCCTGAACGAGGCGGAGTACCGCGAGATCCGCCGCAGCACGTCCGGGCGCTATTCCGGCATCGGCATCGAGGTGACCGCGGAGAGCGGCGAGCTCAAGGTGGTCGCGCCGATCGACGATACGCCGGCGCAGCGCGCCGGCATCCGGAGCGGAGACACGATCCTCGCGGTCGACGGCGTGGCGGTCGACCCCGAGCGGCTGTACGAGACGATCGATCGCATGCGCGGCCGCCCGGGCACGCGCGTCAGCCTCACGCTCCAGCGGCACGTCGGCGACGATCCGCTCGAGCTGACCCTCGAGCGGGAGAGCATCCGGGTCGCGAGCGTGCGCTACCAGCTGCTCGAGCCGACGTACGGTTACCTGCGTGTCAGCCAGTTCAACGAGACCACGGCCGAGGAGGTGGAGCGCGCCATCGACGACATGCTGGCGAAGGCGCAGGAGCGCGAGGGCACGATGCTGAGCGGGCTGGTGATCGACCTGCGCAACAACCCGGGCGGCGTCCTGGATGCGGCGGTCGACGTGGCGGACCTGTTCCTCGACGCGGGCGTCATCGTGAGCGCGGAGGGCCGCACGCCGGAAGCCCGCTTCACGCGCAACGCTCACCGTGGCGATATCCTGGACGGTGCGTCGCTGGTGGTGCTGGTGAACGAAGGCTCGGCCTCCGCATCGGAGATCGTCGCCGGCGCGCTGCAGGATCACCGGCGCGCACTCATCGTCGGCACCTCCACCTTCGGCAAGGGGCTGGTGCAGACCGTGATGCCCTTGTCCAAAGGCCGGGCTCTGAAGCTGACGACGTCGCGTTATTTCACGCCCTCGGGAGAGTCGATCCAGCACAAGGGGATCGCCCCCGACGTTTTCGTCGAAAGCTCCGGCGACTACCCCGCTCCCGGTCTCTCCTCGGACGCGGACCGCGAGCACGATGCCCAGCTCGACGAGGCGCTGGAGCGCCTGCGGCGCCTCGGGGTGATGCACAGCAAGCTGACGTGACGGAAGGCCGTCCGGCGCGCAGGGCCGCGCGAGTTGCGGTGCGAGGGGCAGCGCGGCGCTTCGGGAACCTGCACGGCCGGCGGACGCTCCAAGCCAGGGTCGATACCACGAAGAACACAGGGCAGCATCCTTGAGGATTTCCCCCTCCGCGCCGGTACTGGCGCTCGTGCTTCTCTCCTGCTCCCTGCCCGCGAGGTCGGTGGAGCTTTCGAAGCTGTTCGTCCAGGCCGCCGCGCAGGAAACTGCCTGCACGATGCAGTACGACCCGGTGTGCGGCGCCGACGGCCGGACCTACAGCAACGATTGCGTGGCGCGCCGTGCGGGGACCGAAGTCGCCTCGCGGGGGGAATGCCCGGCCGGGGCGCGGGAAGCCGCGGCGCCGGAAGGAGACAATGCCTGCGGCGACGTCATCGATCCGGTGTGCGGCATCGACGGCAAGACCTACGGCAACGCCTGCCTGGCACACGAGGCGGGGACGGAGGTCGCGTCGGAGGGCCGCTGTCCCCAGGCCGAGGCCTGCGGCAACGATTTCAAGCCGGTGTGCGGCGCGGACGGCAATACCTACAGCAACGCGTGCTTTGCCGGCGCGGCGGGTGTCACGGTCGCGTCCGAGGGGATGTGCAACCAGGCGGAGGTGCCGTGCCCCGACAACTTCGAGCCGGTGTGCGGCGTCGACGACAACACTTACAGCAACGCCTGCCACGCCGAACGCGCCGGCGTGGAAATCGCCGCGCAGGGGCCGTGCGAGGCGAACGAATGCCCGGAGGAGGCCGAGCCCGTCTGCGGGATGAACGCGCGGACGTACCGCAACCGCTGCGAGGCGGAGCGCGATCGCGTGCCGGTGCAGCGGCGCGGGCGCTGCGACCTCGGCAACTGCCCGACGGTTTACGTGCCGGTGTGCAGCCCGGACGGCAAGACCTACGCCAATGCCTGCGAGGCGGAAGCCGCCGGCGAGACGACGTTCACGGAGGGAGCCTGCGGAGTGCGCGCCTGCCCCAACATCTACGTGCCGGTTTGCGGCGCGGACCAGATGACCTACGGCAACGCCTGCCGCGCCGAGCGCAACGGCGTGCGCATCCTGCACGCCGGGCTGTGCGAGGCGCAGGGCAAGAACTGCCCGCGCGACTACCAGCCGGTATGCGGCCTGGACGGCAACACCTACGAGAACCGCTGCCAGCTCGACAACGCCGGCGTCGGCTTCGCCTACGCCGGCGTCTGCCTGGGCCAGTAGGAGCCGGCCACGCGGGCGACCGAACGCAGCCCCGTACTACGAACGAGGGCCGCTGTCACGTGAGCATCGTTGCCACGATCCCGTCGCCCGCACGGCGGGCTCAACGGGTTGCGCGGGATGCGCGCGGTTACCAGCCGCAGGTGCGTCCGGCGTTCTGTTCCTCCAGCCAGCTCATGAGCGGCTGGAAGTACTCGATGATGGCGGAGGCATCCATTTCGCGCGTGCCGGTGAGCGTTTCCAGCGTGTCCTGCCATGGCTGGCTGGCGCCCTTCTCCATCATGGCGGCGAATTTCTCGCCCGCGGCCTTGCTGCCGTACACGGAGCATGCGTGCAGCGGCCCGTCGAAGCCCGCGGCATCGCACAGCGCGCGATGGAACTGGAATTGCAGGATGCGCGCGAGGAAGTAGCGCGTGTAGGAGACGTTGGCGGGGACGTGGTATTTCGCGCCCGGATCGAAGTCGCGCTCGCTGCGCTCGACCGGTGCAGCGATGCCCTGGTAGCGGGTGCGCAGCGCCCACCAGGCCTTGTTGTAGTCGGCGGGTGCGATCTGGCCTGAGAAGACGCCCCAGCGCCATTCGTCGATCAGCTTGCCGAAGGGCAGGAAGGCGATGGAGTCGAGGGCCTGCTGCATCTGCCGGTTGATGACGGCTTGCTCGCTTTCGTCGGCGCTCGGGATGAGCCCGACTTCGGCGAGGTAACCCGGGGTCATCGAGAGCGTCACGGTGTCGCCGATGGCTTCGTGGAAGCCGGCGTGGGCGCCGTCCCGGAACAGCGGCGGCTGGCCGCTGTAGGCGCGCTGGTAGTAGTTGTGACCGAGCTCGTGGTAGATGGTGCGCAGGTCCTCGTAGTGCGGCGTGATGCACATCTTGATGCGCAGGTCCTTGCCGCCGTCCATGCCCCAGGCGCTCGCGTGGCAGACGACGTCGCGGTCGGCGGGCTTGCGGAACAGCGAGCGCTCCCAGAACGTGTCCGGCAGCGCGGGCAGGCCCATGGACTCGTAGAACTGCTCGGCGGAGCGCACCATCTGCTCGGCCGTGTAGTGCTGCGCGGCGAGAGAGGCATCCACGTCGAGCTCGGCGACGCCCGGGTAGGGCTGCACGAGGTCGTAGACGTTGCTCCATTCCTGCGACCACATGTTGCCGAGCAGGTGCGCCGGGATCGGGCCGTCGAGCGGCACCTTGTCCTCGCCGTATTGCTCCGCGAGCTGCGCCCGGACGTGGCACTGCAGGGCGTCATAGAGCGGCTTCACCTGGTTCCAGAGGCGCGACGTCTCCTGCTCGAAATCGGCAGGGCTCATGTCGTAACCGGATCGCCACATCTCGCCCAGGTCGGAGAAGCCGAGCTCGCGCGCGCCCTCGTTCACGAGCTCGACGTAGCGCGCGTAGTCCGCGCGCATGGGCACCGAAACGCTGCGCCAGCCGACCCAGGCCTCGAGGGTTTCGTCGTAGTCGCGGCTCTCGGCCAGGATCTCCTCGAAATCGCCGAGCGTGAGGCAGCGCTCGCCGTCGCCGGGGCAGTACTTGCCGGCGCCGTACATGCCGGTCATGCGCGTCGAGATCTCGGCGAGCTCGCGGCGCATCGAGGGATCGGACGGAGCGGGCTCGGACGTGCCGAGCTTCAGCAGCGTGAGCGCGCGGCGGGTTTGCGGATCGAGATCCTGGTCGGCGTAAGCGAGCGACCCGGCGACGGCGCGGCCGTGCCATTCGGCGTATTGCTGCTTCGCGAGCGTGGCGAGGACCGCGGTGTCCGGCGTGATGTAGGTGGCGCGCACCCACGCCGCGGCCTCCAGGCCTTTCGAGAGCTCGACCAGCTCGTCTTGCACGCGTTGCACGTACTGCTGCGCGGTTTCGGTCCGGGCCGCCGGTTCCCCGGCGGCATCGCCGCCGGCGTCGCAGGCAGCCAGCAGCGCGCCGGCCGCGAGCATGACGATTGCGCGGGTCGCCAGGCGGCACCGCTCGCTTCGCGGGCGTGCGTGCCCGCCTCTCACCGGGCTCATTCGCGTCCCCCCATCAGCTTCTTCAGCGGCCGGGTCGCCACCAGGAAGACGAGGCCCGCGCCGCCGATCGTCAGGAAGATCTTCCAGTACTGCCCGGGCATGGCCTGCAGGTTGTTGGGATCGAACTCGCCCGCGATCAGGCCGGAGATCACGTTGCCGAGCGCCGTGCCCATGAACCACACGCCCATCATCTGGCCGACGAAGCGCCGGGGGGCGAGCTTCGTGGTGGCGGACAGGCCGACCGGCGAGAGCGCGAGCTCACCCCAGGTGTGGAACATGTAGGTGAAGATCAGCCACGTGGGCAGCACCTTGTTGCCGCTCGCGACGATCTCCGAGGCGGCCATCATCGTCAGGAAGCCGACCGCGAGCAGGATCAGCCCGAGGCCGAACTTGAACGGCGTGGACGGATTCAGCCCGCGCTTCGCGAGCGCCACCCAGAACCAGGCGAACACCGGCGCGAACACGATGATGAACACCGGATTCACCGACTGGAACCACGTGGAGAGGATTCTGAACGACCCGAATTCCAGGATCGTGTAGCGATCGGCGAAGATGTTGAACGAGCTGCCGGTCTGCTCGAACCCGGCCCAGAACACGGCGGTGCCGATGTACAGCGCGATGATCACCACCATGCGCTTCTTCTCCGCCGCATCGAGGCCGCCGCGGGTGAATATCCAGACGAAGTAGGCGGCGGACAGCGCGATGATGGCCCAGGTGGTGCGCCGCGCGAGCTGCTCCGGCTCGAACTCGATCACGCCTGCCATGGCGAGCGCGACGATGACCGCGAACACCGCGAGCACCGCTCCGATGATGGTCCAGCTCTTCTTCCGGAACGCGGCATCGTGCGCCGCGTCGCCGGTCGAGTACGGCAGGCGGCCCGCGTCGCCGAGGTGACTCCGGGTCAGGCGGAACTGCAGGACGCCGAGCAGCATGCCGACGCCCGCGGCGGCGAAGCCGTAGTGCCACCCGAAGGCTTCGCTCTGCGCGAGCGTGCCGCAGACGAACGGCCCCAGCAGGGCACCGACGTTGATGCCCATGTAGAAGATCGTGAAGCCGCTGTCGCGCCGCGGGTCGCCGGGCGCGTAGAGCTCGCCGACGACCGCGCTGACGTTGGGCTTGAGCAGCCCGGTGCCGAGCACGACGACGATCAGGCCGAGGAAGAAAGCGTAGACGGACGGCACGGCGAGGATGAAGTGCCCGCACATGATCACGATGCCGCCGTAGAGGATCGCGCGCTGCGCGCCAAGGAGCCGGTCCGCGATCCAGCCGCCCGGCAGCGCGACCAGGTACACGGCGGCGATGTAGATGCCGTAGATGGCGGTCGCCTTCGCGTCGGTCAGCTGCATGCCGCCGTTGGCGACCTGGTCGGTCATGAACAGCACGAGCAGTGCCCGCATGCCGTAGTAGCTCAGGCGCTCCCACATCTCCGTGAAGAACAACGTGGCGAGGCCGCGCGGATGGCCGAGGACTTCCCGGGCCGCTGCGCGCTCGGCGGTGGCTGCAACGTTCATGGCGAACTCGCTTTCCTGGATTGGTATCGATCGAGCGGCGCCGTGCGCCGCGGCGGCGGCAAACGGCACGAGAGGCTCCCCCTTCCGCGCGCCCGTCGATTGCTGTGTTTTGCGGGCATTTAACACGCGCAATGCGGGGCGTGCAACCTGCCCGCCGCGCAGGGGCTCGCGCGACTGCCGATGGAACGCGCTATTCGCCGGCGCTCGCGCCCGCTTCCACGTCCTCTTTCTTTTTCACCACCATGACGCGCGCCATGATGATGCCGACTTCATAGAGCAAATAGATCGGTATCGACAGCAGCGTCTGGCTGATGACGTCCGGCGGCGTGAGGAACATCCCGACGACGAATGCGCCGAGAAACACGTACGGGCGCGCCTTGGTGAGCTTTTCCACCGTGGTGAGACCGGTCCACACGATCAGCACCGTCGCGACCGGCACCTCGAAAGCCACGCCGAACGCCAGCACCAGCGTGGTTACGAAATCGAGGTACAGCGCGATGTCGGTCTGCACCTCGACGCCTTCCGGCGCCACCGAGGTGATGAAACCGAAAATCAGCGGGAACACGGCGTAATAGGCGAACGCGACGCCGAGATAGAAGAGCACGATGCTCGACGCGAGCAACGGCAGCGCGAAACGCTTTTCGCGGCGATACAGTCCCGGCGCGACGAACGCCCAGGCCTGGTACAGCACGACCGGCATGGCGAGGAAGAGCGCTGCAAAAAACGTGAGCTTGAACGGCGTGAGCAACGGCGAGGCGACGGCGGTCGCGATCATGGCGTTGCCGGGCAGCACCTGGCGCAGCGGTTCGGAGACCAGCGAGAAAATCGTGCGCGAGAACGGCAGCAGGCACAGGAACGCGACCGCGATCGCGGCTGCGCTCTTCAGGAGTCGCGAGCGCAGCTCGATGAGATGCGACAACAGCGTGCCTTCCGCCAGCGTCTCCGGTTCTTCGGCGGTGCCCGCCTTTCGGTCTTCCGTCACGAAACGCCTTTCTGCGCCTCTTCGGCCTCTTCGTCGCCCGCCGCCGCCGCGGGCGGCTCGCCGGCTTCGCCGCTCGTGCCCTCAGGCGGCGCCGCTTCGGGCGCGGGCGGCTGTTGTGGATCCGCGGCCGGCCGCTGGATGGTCCGGGTCGCACGCGGCAGCGGGCGCTGCAGGAAGTCGAATTCCTTTTCGAGGTTCAGCTCTTCCTCGAGCTGGCGTCGCATCATGCGCGTCATCCGCCGCGCCTGGCCCAGCCAGGTGCCCAGCTGGTGCGCGACGCGCGGCAGGCGCTCCGGCCCCAGCACGATGAGGCCGATCATGAACACCAGGATCAGCTCCCAGAAGCCGACTCCGGACATCAGGCGCTACTTCTACTTGCGCTCTTCGCGGGCCGGCTCGTCGATGGGCGTGTTGTCGAAATCGGCGTCCCGACCGCCCGGCTTCGACTTGTCGTCGAGCTTCTCGGTTTCCTTGTCGGCGTCGCTCATGGCGCTACGAAAGCCCTTGACGGCGCTCCCGAGGTCCGACCCGAGGGTCCGCAGGCGCTTGGTGCCGAAAATCGCCAGCACGATCACGAGGATGAGCGTGAGCTCCAGCGGTCCGATATTGGAAAACATGTGACTCAGTCTCCCGGGGCGTACCCCTCGAAGGCCGCCGGCGGCGGCACAGGCAACGAATTATACAGTCTAGCAGCCGGGCGCCCGGCGCCGCGGCCGGGCCTCACGACTCCAGCCGAAAGGTCACCGGCCCGTCGTTGACCAGGGCGACCTGCATGTTCGCGCCGAACACGCCGCTTTGCGTTTGCGGCAGCTGTTCCCTGCAGGCCGCAAGCAGCGTCTCGTAAAGGCGCCGGCCCGTCTCTGGTGCGGCCGCACGCGTGAAGCTTGCGCGGGTGCCCTTCCGGGTATCCGCGGCGAGCGTGAACTGCGGGACGAGCAGCAGCTCGCCGGCCGTGTCGAGCAGGCTCCGGTTCATGCGGCCCTCGTCGTCGGGGAACACGCGGTAGGTGAGCAGCCGCTCCGCGAGGCGGCGGGCGTCGGCTTCCGTGTCCTCCCGCTCCACGCCGACCAGCACCAGGAGCCCGCGGGTGATGGCCGCGACCGGCTCACCGTTCACCGTCACGCTCGCCTCCCCGACCCGCTGCAACAACCCGATCATGCCCCTCGTGCTCCTTCGACCGGCCTTTCGCCGGAACATTGCGGCCGAGCGGGCAGTTTATGTCCCCATCGGCGAATAACAACGGCGTTTGCGGACAAGCCTTCGTGGCACTCTCGGATCGGGCGGTACGCCGCGGCTCCCCGGGGTCGCCGGGGCGCACGCGGCGCGTGCGGGCCAGGGAAGGCCCTCCGGGCGAAGGCCCGCCGCCCGGACCAGGGAAGGACCGACCCCGGTCGTCCTGCGACCGGGGTCTCTGCCGCGGACGAGCTCGAGCCGGCCGCGAGCCGTTCCCGCACCCGTCTGCCCCGGCAGTGGGCAGGTCGAACCCACTCTTAACCGATTTCAGCCGCTGTCTTTCAAGTCAACTCCCACAATCGCGTTGTCATAGGAGAAAGTGGGATTTATCCGCTCCCATGGCGCTTATCGGCGCTTCAGGTGGTACGGACCACCGAGCAGCGGCGGCAATGATGGCCCGGTGCGGGCGCCGCAGCTTTTGAAACCACGCGGCCGCTGCGCCATCATCCCGGCTTGCGCGATTCCGCGGAGACCTGGGAGCCGGCATGACCGAGCGAGGGATCCAGCCGCCATTCGACGTCTTCCCCGGGAAGTCCGCGGCCGTGCGCACGGGATGAGCACGGCGAACCGGCAGCTCGGGTTCGGCCGCTACCGCCTCGAACCGGCCACCGGCCGCCTGTGGTCGGACGAGCGGGAAATCCACCTCACGCCGAAGGCATCCGCGGTCCTGGTCGCGCTCGTGTCCCGCGCCGGGCAGCCGGTGACCCGGGACGAGCTCTTCTCGACCGTCTGGAACGGTACCCCGGTGACCGACGACGCCCTGGGTTCCTGCGTGCGCGAGCTGCGCAAGGCGCTCGGTGACGACGCCAAATGTCCGCGCTTCATCGAGACGCGGCACCGCCGCGGTTACCGGTTCGTCGCGCCCGTGAGGGACGCGGGCGAGCGGCGCGAGCGCTTCGCGGCGGAATCCGCGGTCGCCGCGCAGGGCCCGGCAGGCCCGATCACCGCCATAGCCGTGCTGCCTTTTGCGGACATGAGCCCGCGGCGTGATCAGGACTACTTGTGCGAGGGGCTTGCGGAGGAGCTCATCAACGCGCTCACCCACGTCGAGGGCCTGCGCGTCGCGGCGCGCAGCTCCTCGTTCCAGTTCCGCGGCCCGGGCGTGGACGTCCGCGCGGCGGGCCGCGAGCTGGACGTCGCGGCACTGCTCGAGGGCAGCGTCCGCAAGTCGGATGATCGGCTGCGGATCACCGTGCAGCT
The DNA here is from genome assembly GCA_964491485.1 of uncultured Woeseiaceae bacterium. Lineage (GTDB taxonomy): Bacteria > Pseudomonadota > Gammaproteobacteria > Steroidobacterales > Woeseiaceae > IDS-8. Next base: position 17,919 of record CAZBGV010000054.1, read on the forward strand.
GATCGACGTCGGCAACGGCTATCACCGCTGGTCGAGGCGCTTCGATCGCAAGCTCGACGACGTGTTCGCGATCCAGGACGAGATCGCGACCGCCGTGGCGATGGAGCTGCGCGGTGCGGGTCTCTCCCCGCGAGAGCGCGATGCGCTGCACCGTCCCGAAACCGCGAGCGACGCCTACGAGTGCTACCTGCGCGGCCGCCAGCATCTGCACCGCATGCGCCGATCCGACCTCGAGGGCGGCCGCCACCTGTTCGAGCGAGCCATCGACCTCGACCCGGGCTATGCGCCGGCATGGGCCGGGCTCGCGTCGGCCCACGCTGTGCTTTACGAGTGGTTCGGCGCGCACGACGAGGATCTCGAGCGGGCGGACACCGCGAGCCAGCGTGCGCTCGTGCTCGCAGAGGACCTGGCCGACTCGCACGTCGCACGCGGACTCGTGCTCTCGCTGACGAGGCGTTACCGGGAGGCGGCCGGCGAATTCGACGAAGCAATCCGCATCAATCCGAACCTGTTCGATGCCTACTACTATTACGGCCGGACCTGCTTCGCCTGCGGCGAAAACGAGCGCTCCGCGGAGCTGTTCCGCAAGGCCGGGGAGGTACGCCGCGAGGATTTTCAAAGCATGATCCTGCTCGGGCAATGCCTCAGGATGCTCGACCGGCCGGGCGACGCGAACGAAGCCAATCGCGAAGGCATTGCGCGGGCCGAGCGCGCCCTCGTGTTGAACCCGCAGGACTCCCGCGCACTGTCTCTCGGCTCGACCGCGCTCGCGGAGAACGGCGAGCTCGAGCGCGCGCTCGAGTGGTCCCGGCGCGTACTCGAGCTCTATCCCGACGATATGAGCGCGCTCATCAACAGCGCCTGCGTTCGCGTGCGTGCCGGTCTGAAGACGGAAGCGCTCGAGTTGCTGGAGCGCGCGTGCGCGCGCGGCCGGGGCAAGCGCGACTGGATCGAGGACGATCCGGATTACGACAGCCTGCGCGGCGAGCCGCGCTTTCAGGCCCTGCTCGCCAACCTGAAGTGACGCGGAATCGGTGCGCGCCCGCTCGCGCCGGTCATTGACCGCCCGGTTCGGGCCGCGCCAGCGACCTGTGCGCCAGGCGGAATGGCAGCATCATCGGGACGCGGTTCCGGTACTCCGCGTATTCGGGATGAGCGGCCAGGAGGTCGCGCTCTTCGAGCGGCACTGCCATGAGGATGTAGGCCGTCGTCGCCACGGCGAACACGAGGTGCGTAATCGTCATGTGCGGCGTCGCCCAGAAGGCGAAGAAAAACCCGACGTACAGTGGATGCCGCACCCAGCGGTAGAAGAACGGTGTGCGGAACCCGGGCGGCGTGTAGCGAATGCCGCGCAGTGCGAGCCACACCTGCCGCAGGCCGAACAGGTCGAAATGGTCGATCAGGAACGTGGACACCAGCACGATCGCCCAGCCTGTCGCGAACAGCGCGTACAGCGCGCCGCGGCCGGCCGGATTGCCGACGTCCCAGACCGTGCCGCCGAGCGGCTGCCAGAAGGCGAAGAGCACGATGAGGCAGAGGCTCGCCAGGAGCACGTAGGTGCTGCGCTCCGCGGCTTGCGGGACGAACCGCGTCCACCATCTCTTGAACGCCGGGCGCGCCATCACGCTGTGCTGCGTCGCGAACAGAGCGAGCAGCGCGAGGTCCACGGCGAGCGCCTGCCCGAGCGCCAGGCGAGGGTCGCCGTCGATGGTCCGCGGCACCGCGAACCCGCCGACGAACCCGATCGCGTACAGGAAAGTCGCGAAGAAGATTGCATAGCAAAGCAATCCGTAGACGAACAGTACGATGCGTCCCGTCATCGGTCTCCTCCCGCAGGGTCGTGCGCCCGGCATGCTGTCGTGGTTCGCTCAAGCTAGCGCGGGAGAATGCTGCAATCCCGGGAGAATGCCGGGATTTTTCCGGGATCGGTCCGTGATCCGCCGGGATGCGCGACGTCACGAAGAGCCGCCCCCCCCGGTGGCACATGACAGTCCCGTGGCGGCAGAGTGTTTTTCGCTCCGCCGGCGTGAGCGCCGGCAAACGGGAAAACGTCCCGGCGGCTCAGCCGCCGCGGCCCTTCTCGAGGCGCCTCAGGAACACCGCCATCTCCTTCGCCGCCTGGCGATCGCCCTTCGCCTCGGCCACCTCGATCCCTTTCCTGAAGGCGTCGCTCGCCGCCTCGTCCCGCCCGGCCGCCGCCAGGCAGCGCCCGAGCAGCTTGAAGGCCGCGGAATAGGAGGGATCGAGCTCGACCGCGCGCTCGAGGTGCTCGATGGCTTCCTCGTCGCGGCCCGCCGCGCGGTATTCGCTGCCGAGCGAGAAGCGCAGCAGCGCGGAATCCTGCCCGCGGCGGAGCATGGCGAGCAGTGCATCGATACGATCGGCCATCAACGGCGCCAGAACGTCGGGGTCAGTATCACGAGCAGGGTGAAGATCTCGAGGCGGCCGAGCAGCATGCCGACCACCGCGATCCACTTCGGAGGATCGGCCGTCTGGAACACGATCGCAACATCTCCGAGACCCGGGCCGAGATTGTTCAGCGACGCCGCGACGGCGGAGAAGGCGGTGACCTGGTCGAGGCCGGCCGCCATCATCGCGAGCAGCATGACGCCGAAGACGATCAGGTAGACCGAGAAGAACCCCCAGATGGCATCGACCACGCGATACGGCACGGCGTGGTTGCCGAGCTTCACCGGGATTTCTGCGCTCGGGTGCACGAGACGCACGATCTCGCGCACGCCCTGCTTGTAGATGAGCAGCCAGCGGATCACCTTGA
>CAZBGV010000055.1:0-4817 GCA_964491485.1 uncultured Woeseiaceae bacterium
GCTCGCCGACGGCGACGGCGACGGCGTCCCGGATGCCGCCGACGGCACCGACGGCCGGCGCGGGCACGCGAACCGCCTGCCCTCCGAGGCCATCGCGCCGATTCTCGCGGAGGCGGGGACCCGGCTGCAGCTCGGCGGCACCGCGCGCGCCGCGCTCGCGGACTCGGCGCTGGTCACGCCGGCCGACATCGCGGCCGCGGGCGGCGCGGAGGACGAGTTCGAGTACGTGGGCGGGATCTACGATTTCGAGGTGACGAATCTGCCGGAGGCAGGAGCGGCCGTGAACATAGTGATTCCGCAGGCATCGCCGATCGGCGACGCGGCGCAGTACCGGAAGCTCACAGCCCGGGGCTGGGTCGATTTCGTCGAGGACGACAGCAACGCGATCGCCTCGGCGCCGGACCAGGACAACCAATGCCCGCCGCCGGGCGACGCCGCGTACCGGCCGGGGCTCGCGCCCGGGCACCTGTGCGTGCAGCTCACGCTGACGGACGGCGGCCCGAACGACGGCGACGCGGCGGACGGCCCGAACGGCATCGTCAAGGACCCGGGGGGCGTGGGCACGCCGCGGGGCGAGGTCGTGGCCGGCAAGGGCAGCGGCGCCGTGGGCCCGTGGCTCCTGCTCGTGCTCGCCGGCGCCGCCCTGCTCGCGCAGCGGCCCCGGCTGGCGCGCTCAGGCTCGCTCGCCCTGGTCGCGGCCTGCCTCGCGAGCGCGCCGCCCGCGGCCGATGCGGACGTGTTCGTCGGGGGCGGCGCCGGCATGTCCCGGCTCACGCCCGATACCGGCGACACCCCGTTCTCGGTCTCCGACAACGGCGATTACGGCTACAAGGTGTTCGGCGGCTTCGACCTGACGCCGCTCAGTCCCAACCTGTCGGTGGAAGCGTTCTGGGCCGATCTCGGCGAAACCGCGCTCGGCAACGTCGGCAAGCTCGAATACTCGGTGTACGGCGGCGGTTTGATGTACGGCATCGGCAGCGTCAGGGCGCCGCGCGTGTCCGGGTACCTCGAGCTCGGCGCGACCCGGCTCGACATCAAGGGCGACATCGCGTTCGAGCAGGAGGAAAGCACCTCGCTGTTTTTCGGCCTGGCGGGCAGCTTCGCCCTGGGGCGCACCGTGTTCCTGCAGCTCGAGTACGAATACTACGCGGACGACGCGCAGTTCGTTTCCCTGAGCCTGGTGAAGCACTTCCGCCTGTGGGACGACGACGGGGACGAAGACGTGCGCACCATCCCGCTCCCCGAGCGCCTGTCACGCTGACCGGCCGCGCGGACCCCGTCCGCGTCCCTCAGCCGCCGCCCTCCAGCTCGTCGATGCTTTTCGGCCAGTTGGCCTTGAGCAGCCGCGAGAGCGCGCGGTCGGCCAGCACGCGGCCGCCGGTCTGGCAACGCGCGCAGTAGTTGCTCTCGTTCTCCGCATAGACGATGCGCTGGATCGGCGCGCCGCAGACCGGGCACGGCTGCCGGTAGCGGCCGTGCACCGCCATGCCCTCGCGGAACGCGGTCACCTTGCGCGGGAACTCGTCGCCGGATTCGGACGCGAGCCGCTCGATCCAGCCGCCCAGCACCTCCCGGAGGGCCGCGTGCAGCCGCTGCCACTCCGCATCGTCGAGTGAGCGCGTCAGCTTGAACGGCGACAGCCGCGCCGCGAACAGGATCTCGTCGGAATACGCGTTGCCGATGCCGGCCAGCAGCCGCTGGTCCGTGAGCGCGCGCTTCAGCGTGTGATTCTCGCTCGTGAGGCGCGCGCGGAGCTCCGCGCCCGAGACGGCGAGCGGATCGGCTCCGCCGCGATCGAGAGCGCGCAGGCCGGCCTCGCCGCGCACCAGGTGAATGGCCGCCCGGCGCTTCGTGCCGGCCTCGGTGAGCACGAGCGTGCCGTTGTCGAAATCGAGCGCGGCGAGCTGGTTCTTGCCGCGCAGCGCCGCGTTCCGCCCTTTCCAGTGCAGGCGGCCGGCGATCATGAGATGTATCAGGACGTGGATGTCGCCGGCGAGCGAGATCCGGATGCGCTTGGCTTCGTGACCGACGTCCCGTACCCGCGCACCGGCCGCTTCCGCCGGAGCGGGCGCGGTGCTGCGCAGGACGAACGGGCTCGCGATGCGGATGCGCTCGAGCGTGCGGCCCTCGAGGCGCGGCTCGAGCGCGCGGACATACAGGGTGACGTCGGGAAGCTCGGGCATGCGAGCCGGCAGGACGGCACGCGCCCGGCCGGTCAGCCGCCGCCCGCGGAAGCCGGCGCGGCCGCCTCGCCGGGGCTCGCCTCGCGCAGCTTGCGCAGGATGCGGTCCTGCACCCACTGCTCGCTCCACCAGTCGATCGGCGTGACCGCATGCCCGGCGAGCAGCATCGTGAAGTGCAGGTGGTCGCCGCCCGCGAGCCCGGTGGAGCCGGAGAGCCCGAGGCGCTGGTTCTTCTGCACGTCGTCGCCCACCGCGACGTCGATCGCGGACAGGTGGGCATACAGCGACTGCAGGCCCATGCCGTGGTCGAGGATCACGCAGTTGCCGTAGATGCCGAGCCAGCCGGCGTGCACGACCCGGCCGCTGTTCGCGGCGAGCACCGGGGCGTTCGCCGTGGACGCGAGATCGAAGCCGAGATGCACCTGGTGATCCACCGCCTCGCCGTCGTACACGTAAGTGCGCTGGTCGGCGAACCCGGCTTCGACGGCGGTGTTGATGAGCTGCTTGAACGGCCCTTGCCAGAGGATCTGCGGCGCCGTGGACCCCGCGAGATCCTCGATCATGGCCGCGTTCTTGCGGCGCAGGTCGCCGTTGATGCGCAGGTAGGACGCGAGCAGGTCCGACGGGTCCTCCACCGTGAAATCCGGCGTGTTGTAGAGAATCGCCGGCACGACTTTCTGCAGGAAGCCGTCGTTCAGCATGATCCGGCTGTTGCGGAACTTCTTCTCGAACACGCGGTGGTCGAAGCCCGCGCGCGTCTCGTTGCCGACCTCGTCGCGCGCGTACAGCAGGATCGGAGTGTCCGCCGGCTGGTCCCACAGGAGCGCGAAGAACGCGACCCGGAGGCCCGGATCGGCGCCCTCGATTCCGGCGCCGGTCGCGGGATACCCGGGATATTCGATGTCGCCCACGCGCACGCCGGAGGCGACGTCCGCCGGCCGCACGCGGTAGACGACCATCTCCGAGCCGCCGTGGTTGATGAAATGAAAGCGCGAGGCGACCGAGACGACCGGCGGTGCCAGCCGCACCTCCACGGTGTGGCTCTCCGCGGCCGGAATCTCGCGCAGGCCGAACAGCACCGGCCGCGCGGCGCGCACGACCACCGTGACCGGCCCCGCCTCGAGCGCCGGCAGGTCGCGCTTGCCGATGGAGCGCGTATAGCGCACGGTGTTTTCCCCCTGCCGCTCGAGCGCCGCGACGTCGGCAGCCGACATATCGGCGAGCGGCAGGCGCTCTCCGCCCTGCTGCAGCGAGATTTCCAGCAGCGTCAGCTTGCCGCCCGGTGCCGTGACGGTGACGTCGAGCTGGCCCGTCTGCCCGACCAGCTGCGCGGGCTGCGCGATCTTGATGACCGGCGGGTCGGCCTTGCCGGCGAAATGCCACACCGCTCCCGCCGCGACGAGCAGGAGCACCAGCACTGCAAGCACCTTCCCCATGCCGCGATTGTACCGGCTCACACCGGCGACCGTGACCCGTTTCCTGTCGCCGATCGGGGACAGCCGTTGCGCGCAATGCCGGTCACTGCCCCGATTCACCGGGGACAGTGACCGACGCGGGCGTCACCGTCCCTCGGAGGCGGCAGGCTGCGCGACCGGCGGACGGGGCGACGGCACCTTGTTCCTGACGGGCGGGATCGATTGCAGGTACGCGAACACGGCGGCCAGGTCGTCGTCCGTCATGTGCTTGTACATCGGGATGCATCGGCGGCAGGATGGCGCGGCCGCGGCCGAGATGGCGTCCGGTGCGGATCGTCTCGACGAAGTTCCTGAGCGTCCATTTGCCGAGGCCGGTCTCGCGGTCCGGGGTCAGGTTCGCGGTGAAGCTCACGCCCCACGGTCCCGCCCAGGCGGTGTTGGTCACGGCGGCGGCAAAGGCCCACGGGTCCTGCGGCGCCGGCGCGGGCGGCATCTCGAGGCTTTGCGGGTGCCCCGACAGCATGCGGCTCATGTCCGGCTCGGGTCCGTTCGCGCCCATCTTGAGCGGCGTATGGCAGTCGTTGCAGCCGGCGATCGTGACGAGATACTTGCCGCGGGCGACCTGGTCGTCCGTGGCCGTGTCTTCCTGCGCGAGCGCCGGCGCGGCCAAAGCAAACAGCGCGAGCGCGGCGCAAAGGTAGCGCACAAGGCTCGAAGGGGTGATCATCGTGAAGGCTCCTGTCGTGCGTGAACAGCGGAAAGATCGTCGCGAATCCAGTGGCCGACGAGCGCGATCGCCTCGCGATCGCCGACGGCCGTGCCGAGCGGCGGCATCTGCACGAGCGGATCGCGCGAGCGCATGCGCGCGAGCAGCAGGCTCTCCGCGTCCGCTCCCGGGACCACCCGTGTCCCGATGTCCTCCAGCTGGAACTCGCTTGCGACGCCGACGAGCGTGGCGAGCGTCGCGGCGGTGGCCGCGGGACTCGCTTTGGCCGGCTGCTCGAGGTCGAGCTCCAGTGCCGCCAGCGGGCCGCCCGCGTTGTGGCAGTGCCCGCAGTTGCCGTGCAGGTAGCCGAGCGCCGCCCGCGCCCGCGGCGTCGGGGCCGCGATGCGCGGCGGCTCGCCGAGCAGCTCCGGCGGCAGGTGCTCGATGAGCCCGCGCGCGCTGAGCGTGGCCAGGTCCTCGAGCGGCTGGTCCTCGGGACTTTGGCCCGGCGCC
>CAZBGV010000055.1:4917-20673 GCA_964491485.1 uncultured Woeseiaceae bacterium
GCCCGGCGCCTCCGGCAAGGGCAGGCTCGCGATCCCGGCGGCGGGTACCAGGCGCGCGTCGCGGCCGTCGGCGTCCCAGGCGTACGCGGCAAAGCGCCAGGAGCCGTCGGCGAGCCGCTCGATATAGCGAGTCTCGACGGGCTTGGCGAAGCCGAACTCCTTCCAGAGCCGGGTGCCCGGCGGGAACTGCCACGCATCCGGATTCGTCGCATCGATGCGCGTGCCGGGCGGCAGCCAGAGCCAGCGCCGCTTGACCGCGCCGTCCGACCACAGCGGGTACTGCGGCGCATACGCCAGCTTGTCGGGCCCGATCTCCCGGGTGCCCGGCGCATAGAGCCCGGTTTCGCTGAGCTTTTGCGGCAGCGGCGGGTGCGCTTCGGCGGCGCGCGGCGCGGCGGCCCAGAGGACGGCGCCGAGCACAACGAGGCGCAGGATGAGCAGGCAGGTGTCGCGAACGGAGGTCATGCGAGGTCCTTCGGGGGCCGGCTGCGAAGCCGCTTAGAGAAGCGGGATACGGTTTGCGTTTACCGCGAGCCAGGCGCGGAAGTCCTCGAGCTCCGGGCTCAGCTCACGCGAGACCTCCGTGGAGCGCGATCGGGCGAGGAGCTCCTCGAAATCGCAGTAGAACTGGAACATGTTCCCGAGGTCATCCGCACCGGGAAATCCGAGACGGCGGTACGCATCGAACGAGAGCGGGCGGTAGGCCACGGGCCGGCCGATCGCCTCGCCGAGCGCGGCCGCCATCTCGTCGCCGGTGAGCGCATCCCCGGCGAGCCCGATGTGCCTCCCGGCGAGCGCCGGGCCGCGCCGGAACACGCCGTACACGCATTTGCCGATGTCCTCGGCCGCAATGCCGGTGAGCTTGCGATCCGCCATGGGAAACGTGAGCGCGAGCCCGCCGTCCTCCAGGCGCCGCGGCCCCATGCCGAAGTGGATCAGGTTCTCCCAGTAGAACGAGGCCAGCACGAAAGTGACCGGCAGGCCGCGCTCCGTGAACTGGCGATCGCTCGCGCCCTTGCCGTCGAAGTGCGGCACCTTGTACTTGTCGTGCAGGGTCGGGATCGACGGATCGGACAGCGGCACGAAGCGCCGCACGTCCTCGAGCGTCGACCACACGACGTGCGCGAGGCCCGCGCGCGCGGCAGCCTCCGCCATGTGCGCGGCCTGCGCCTCCTCGCGCTCCGGCGAGAAGTGCTCCCAGAAGTTCGTGACGCAGAACGCGCCCCAGGCGCCCTCGAACGCCGCGCGCACGGACGCCGGATCGTCGAGGTCGGCGGCAACGACCCTGGCGCCGCGCGCGGCCAGCTCGCGGGCCGCGTCCGACTCCGGATGCCGGGTCAGCGCCCGTACCGAGAACCCGCCGCGCGGATCCGAAAGTATCGCCCTCGCCAGGCCGCCGCCCTGCGCGCCGGTCGCGCCGACGACGGCAATGATCTTGCTGCCGCTCATGTGACTCGTCCTTAATCGTGGGTCGGCCGCGGGATGCCGCGGCCCTGGGGTTTCCGGCTCGGGGGCGCCATTGACGGACCCCTGCCGGTGGGCGCACTGTATTTGCCGCCCCCGGCGCGATAAACGGCACCGGCTCGAATTGGCTGTTCGGTAAAGCTGAACAATCCGATGGACCAGCTCTTCTGCATGCGGGTGTTCGTCCGGATCGTCGAGCAGGGGGCCTGCTCGCGGGCCGCGGACGATCTCGGCGTCTCCCGCGCCACTGTCACCACCGCCCTGTCGCAACTGGAGAAGCGGCTCGGCGTGCGCCTGCTGCAGCGGACCACGCGCCGGCTCAGCCTCACCGACGAGGGGCGCGCGTATTACGGCGACTGCGTGCGCATCCTCGGCGACATCGACGAGGCGGAAGACACGCTCACGCACGCGAGGCTCTCGCCGCGCGGACGCCTGCGCGTGTCGATCGCGCAGTCGTTCGAATCGCTCGGCTTCTTCCCGCTGCTCGCGCGCTTCATGGACGAGTATCCGGAGCTGTCCGTGGAGGTGATCGTCACCGACCGTGCGGTGAACATGGTCGAGGAAGGCATCGATTGCGCCGTGCGTGCGGTCGAAGCTTCGCGCGATGCGCTACTGGTGGCCCGCACGCTGTTCATCGCACGCTGGCTGACCTGCGCTGCACCCGGCTATTTCGCGCAGCATGGAGTCCCACAACATCCGTCCGAGATCGCCGCGCACAACTGCATCCGGTTCGTGTCGCCTTCCACGGGGCGCGCGCGCGACTGGCTGTTCGACGAAGGCGGCGTGCAGACGAAGCGGACGCCGCGCGGCAGCCTCTCGCTCACGTCGCTGGATGCGGCCGTCGCGGCGGCCCGCGCCGGCGCGGGTCTCGCGCAGGTCCCGGACCTGCTCGCGTGCCGCGCGGTGCTGGAAGGTGAGCTCGAGCCCGTGCTCACCGAGCACATCGTGCAAGCGCCGGCGGTCGTCCTCGCCTATCCCGGCAACCGCTACCTGCCCGCCAAGGTCCGCGCGTTCGCGGCCTTCCTGCAGAAGTCCTGGCCGCGGCAGGGCTGGTGGCCGAAAATCGCGGCCCACCTGCAGCAGCGGCCCGCCGCCTGAGCCCGCGCGGCGGCGCTGCTAACATTAGGGGCGAACCACGCGACAGAGGAGTGAATCATGGGCTTCGCACCTTCCGAGATGACGCTCGAGAGCCCCGCTTTCCAGAACCACGGCAAGATCCCGAAGAAGCACACCGGCGAAGGCGAGGACGTTTCGCCGCCGCTCACCTGGTCGAAGGCGCCGTCCGGAGCGAAGTCGTTTGCGCTGGTGTGTCACGACCCGGACGCACCCCTGGTCAGCGCGGGTCCGGGCACCTACGGCTTCGTGCACTGGGTGCTGTACGGCATTCCGGGCTCGGTGAATGAGTTGCCGGAAGGCGTCAGCGCGTACACCGCCGGCGTGAACAACTTCGGCAAGAGCGGTTACGGCGGCCCGATGCCGCCGCCCGGGCACGGCACGCACCACTATTATTTCTGGCTGATGGCGCTGGGTGCCGAGCTCGATCTCGCGCCCGGCCTCACGATGTGGCAGCTGTTCGAGAAGGTCGAGCCGCACGTGCTCGGCATGAACCGCCTCGTCGGGACGTATTCCCGCTCCTGATCCAGCCAGGCGGGCGGGACCTCGTCGGCGCTCGGGGTCCGCGTCGCGCTCGGTCGTGTAGGAGCGCGGAGCGCCATGGATGGGGCGAATGCAGATCATGCAGGAGCGCTTATCTGCCATCGCGCGCGACCACGATCGTATCGCGCGCGATGCGCGCTTCTACAGCCGAGGTTTCACTGGCGGCGCCAGGTGGCGCGGACGTACACGCTGCGCTCGACTTCGCTCGGCATGCCGGTGGCGGAGAACGTGAAACCCTGCTCCGGCTGGTGCGAATCGAGCAGGTTCGCGCCCGCAAGCGAGAACTCCCATTCCGCCAGCGGGCTCCAGCAGAGCGCCAGGTCGAGCTGGGTGTAGTCCGGAACGGCGAGCGTGGGCAGCGCGTCCACGTAACGCACGATCGCATCGAGCCGCAGCGCCGTTCCGAGATCGACCAGCGAGCGCAGGGAGAGCTGGTGGCGGGGTACCAGGCCTTCGTGCACCGCGGGCAGCCCGGGATTGCCCGTCGCTTCCGGCTCGAGAGCGAGATTCATGTCGAGCTGCGTGTAACTCCCGTCCAGCCGCAGCCCGGGACGCGGTTCCCAACGCACCGCGAGCTCCGCGCCGTACGTGTGGCCGTGCATCAAATTGCGCAGCATCCCGTCGGCCTCGGTCGTCACGAGGTCGTCGTAGTCGTTGTAAAACACCGCGAGATCGAACCACAGTTCCGGCGATACCAAACGGCGATGCCCCAGCTCGTAGGCCCGCACCTTCTCCGCCTCGAGCGCATCGCCGACCCTGATCGTGCCGAAGAACGTGAGATCCGCTTCCAGCCGGGACGGCACGCGCGTGGCCTCCGACACCGCCGCCCACCACGTCTGCTCGTCGCCCGGCGTCCAGGCCAGTCGCAGGTTCGGGAGCCAGGCGGCGTCCGCGTAGTCCGTCTCCTCGTACTTGAGCCCGGCGATAAATGAAAGCCGGTCCTCGACCAGGCTCACGGTGTCCTGCGCGAACAGCGTTGCAATCACGTCGTCGCGGCGCGCCGGCAGCACGTCGACGAGGCCGGACACCTCCGGAGCGGCCAGCGTGTGATCGCGGGCGCGCCGGTAACCCGCGCCCCACACGACCAGCTGGTTCCCGGCGACCGCGAGGCTCTGCTGCAGCTCGAGGTCGAAGGTGTCGCGATCCTGAGTGAAGCCGATGCTGTCGTACTCGACGTGATCGTAATAGACCTGCGCCTGCCAGCCGTTCGTGTCCGAAACGCGGCGCGACCAGGATGCCAGCACGTCGTGCCCGGAGTGGCTCACCCGATGCGCGAGATCCGGGGTTTCGCGGATCCCCGCTGAGGCGTCGAACGCGTCGGCCGAGATCCGGAAATCGTTGGCCTCGTCGTACGCGTAGTCCCAGCGGAAGCCGCCGCGCACGTCGTGCAATGAGTCCGCGGGTTCGAGCCCCGGAGAAAAGCCGGCATCGCGCTCGCGCGTCTTGACCCAGACGCGCGCGGCCTGGCCGTCGCCGATCTGCCAACCGTGGCGCAGCGTGGCGACGTAGCGCTCCTCGTCACCCATTGCCAGGCTCGCGTACGTGCCGACGGTGTCGCGCGCGCTGCGCGTGATGATGTTGATGACCCCGTTGAACGCATTCGCGCCCCACAGCGTGCCGCCGGGCCCGCGGATCACTTCGATGCGCTCGATGTCCTCGAGCAGGAAATCGTGAGATTCCCAGAGCATGCCGGAGAAGAGCGGGTCGTAGATCGAGCGGCCGTCCACCAGCACCAGCAGCTTGTTCGCTCCGCGGTCGTTGAAGCCGCGCATGCTGACCGCCCACTTGTTGGCGTCGACCCTTCCGACCTGCACGCCGGGCACGAGGCGCAGCGCATCGGGCAGGTTGGTCACACCCGAGCGCAGGAGGTCCGCGCGCGTCAGCACGAAAATTGCGTTCGCCGCACCCTGCGTCGGCTCGAGGCGGCGCGAGGCGGAAAACACGCGCACCTGGGCCAGCTCCTCCAGGCTGAAATCGGCCAGCGAGCGCGCATCGACGACCGGCCCGGCCGCCGCGGCGGCTCCTGAAGGGAGCAGCGCGAGCCATGCGGCGAAGACGCTTGCAGGACGGCAGGCTGCGGCCAGCTGATGGCGGCTCATCGACGAGGGACCCGATCCGGCAACGGTCCCTGAACTTTACCCAATGCGGGCAGGATTACTGTGATTTTTTTCCCACCTCACCGGTTTCGTAGGTGACCTCCACGATCTCCAGCAGCTCGTCCCCGCCCTGCCGGCGATGCGTGACGGTCTCGCCGGGCCGGTGCCCGAGCAGCACGCGGGCGATCGGCGCCGAGAACGAGACGAGCTCCGGGCTCTCCTGCGCCTCGTCGACGCCGACCAGCGTGATGCGGCGAGTGCCGCCGGCGCCCGGACCCTCCAGGGTCTTGAGCGTCACCGTCGCGCCGAAGCGTACGACGTTGTCCGGGTGCTCGGGCGGCTGCACGACGCGCGCGGTGGCGATCCGCTCCGACACGTCCGCGAGGCGCCGGTTGACCACGGCAAGCTGCTTCTGCCGTTCTTCCTCGCGCTCGCCCGGGGCCGCGGCCTTGAGACGCTCGCGCGCCTCGGACAGCAGCCGATGCTCCTCCTCGAGAAGCGCCTTGCCCCGCGGAGTCACGTAATTCGGCACACCCGGCGGCAGGGGCGGCCGCTCCGGCACGATGACCGGATCCTCTCCGGGATCCTCTCTGGTGAAGTCCTTGCTCATCTGGCGAACCATTCCCGACCGGGGTGCCCGGTCAGCGCCGCCGGCCGGGCGGAGAGGCGAGCGAGGCACGGCACGCCCGGGCCCCTCGCGTCATGTGAGTCATATTCTTATAAGGATAGAGGATCGCCAGCGACCCGCCCTCCCCGGTTCACGGGCCAATAGCTGGCACGCAACTTGCTCGAATCTTCGTCTGGCGCGGCAGCACCAGCAAGGAGGGGTCTTCGTCAATGCGCCGGCTCGCGTTCGCCGTCGTGGGCGTCGTTGCGGTCCTGGTGGCCGCGCGCGCGGCCTTGCCGGTCTTTGCCGCTGATTACGCCAATGAGCGCATTGCTGCGATGGGGGACTACCGGGGCCACGTGCAGAACATCGACGTCGCGCTGATCCGCGGCGCCTACCAGCTGCACGGGCTCACCATCGTGAAGCGCGATGCCGAAGGCCAGGAGCCGTTCCTGTCCCTGCCGCTCGCGGACATCTCCGTCAAATGGTCGGCGCTCTTCCACGGCGAGCTCGTGGGCGAGATCCAGATGCACGGACCGGTGATGCGCATGGTGCAGGGCGAAACGGAGCGCGAGACGCAGCTCGGCGAGGGGGTCGACTGGGTAACGCAGGTGCAGAAGCTGTTTCCGTTCCGTTTCAACCGGGTCGAGGTGATGGACGGCACAGTCACATTCCGCGCACCGGGGATCGAGCAGAACGAATCGCTGACGATCCACGATTTCGAAGCGCTGCTCACGAACCTCACCAACATGGAAGATCGCAACGTCGCGAACTTCGCGGGATTCGAGCTGCGCGGGCGGTTCGGCAAGGATGCCCCGCTGTCGGCGAAGGGACGCGCGAACCCGCTGGCGAAGCAGCCGACGTTCGACGTCAACGCCTCGCTGGAGAACGCGCCCCTCGTGGACGTGAACCCCTGGCTGCGCGAATTCCTGAACGTCGATGCCGAGAAAGGCGTGTTCTCACTGTACGCGGAGCTGGCCGCCGCCGACGGGCGCTTCGAGGGCTACGTGAAGCCGATCCTCGAGGACCCGGAGATCTTCCGCATGGACGAGCCGTCCGACAGCGCGCTCCAGAAAGCGTGGGAAGCGCTGGTGGGGGCCGTGAGCGGCATCCTCGAGAATCCCGAGGACGAGCAGGTCGCGACGCGGATCCCCTTCGCCGGCGAGCTCGAAAATCCGGATGCCGGCCTCCTCGCGGCGGGGCTCAACCTGCTGCGCAACGCGTTCGTCGCCGCCTTCACGCACTCGCTCGAGGGCTCGGTGTCACTCGAGGACGTGCAGGACGATCAGGACTGAGCCCACCGGCAGCCTCCCCGCTGCACGAGCCGCAGGCCCGGCCGATCAGGCTCGCCAGTACGCCGGCGTGAACAGGACGAAGATCGTGAGCACTTCCAGACGGCCGAGAATGCAGGCGAACGCCGAGATCAGCTTGGCGGCATCGCTCGTGTTCGCGAAATGGACGGCCACTTCCCCGAGTCCCGGTCCGAGGTTGTTGATGCAGGTCGCGACCGCCGAGAAGGCGGTTACCTGGTCCATGCCCACCGCGATCAGCGCCAGCATCAGCACGACGAACACGAATGTGTAGACCGTGAAGAACGCCCAGACCGCCCGCACGACGGAGTCGTCGACCACTTCACCGCCGATCCTGAGTGATCGCACCAGCCGCGGATGGATCAGCCGGGTCAGCTCGATCACCGCCTGGCGCGACATGACCATGAATCGTATCACCTTCATACCGCCGGCCGTGGACCCCGCACACCCGCCGATGAAGCTCGTGAAGATCAACAGCGGCGGCAGGAAACCGGGCCACGCGGAAAAGTCGTCGACGGCGAAACCGGTCGAGGTGATGACGGTGACGACCTCGAACAGGGAGTACCGGACAGCCCGGACGGCCGAAATGTCCGCGCTCAGGAACAGCACCAGCGCCACGAGGCCCGCAATGCACAAGACCGTCACGACGAACGTCCTCACTTCGGGATTCGTGACGTACGGCCCGACCGCCAGGCACTGCCATGCCCGGAAATGCACGGCGAAGTTGACCGCGCCGAGCATCATGAAGACGATCGACACAACCTCGATCGCCGAACTGTGAAAAAAGCTGAAGCTCGCGTCATGTGTCGAGAAGCCGCCGGTCGAGACGGTGCTGAAGGCATGCGCCACGGCATCGAAGGCGCTCATGCCGGCGAACCAGTAGGCCAGGGCGCACCCCACCGTCAGAACGAGATACAGGCGCCACAAGGCCTGCGCGGTGTGCTTGATGCGCGGGCGCAGCTTGTCACTCTTTGCAGGGCCGGTGGTCTCCGCCTTGAGGAGTTGCATGCCGCCGATGCCGAGGAGCGGCAGGAGCGCGATAGCCGCGACCACCACACCGATACCGCCGAGCCATTGGATCTCCTGGCGGAAGAGCAGCAGCGATCGCGGCAGGTCGTCTAGACCGACGATCGCCGTCGATCCGGTAGTGGTGAAGCCCGACGCCGCCTCGAAAATCCCGGTCACCCAGTCGAACCCGCCAACCGCAACGAACGGAACCGCGCCGAGCACGCTGACGAAAAACCAGGCCAGCGCGACGATCAGGAACCCGTCCCGCGTCTGGACCGGGCGGCTGGAAGCGGGCGTGAGCCAGACGCCCGCCGCGCCGACCACCATGCCGCCCAGCGCCGCCGCCACCCAGAAAGCGAAGTGGCCATCGCCGTCCGCGAGCGACAGGGCAGCCGGCGCCAGGAGCGCCGCGCCGAGGGCGGCGACGAGAAGGCCGATGATCTTGATCAGGGCGATCTGCACGGGCAGCGCAATGCGGGACTTCCGCGAACCGAAGGGTCGGCAATTCTGCACGCCGACACACGTCTGCACACCTAAAGAGAACGCAGCTTTTTGACGTTTTCTTGACGCGCGAGCGTGTGCCGCATCCTCGCCGGGGTACTAGAATGCACGGGGTTGAGCGCTATTAATCTCATCGCCGAAAGCCGGGAAGCACGCGCCGCCGCACGCTTCGGGCGCTGGCTGCGGCCATTCGTCTTTGCTTCCGTCGTCGTGGCAACGGCCGCCGCAACCGCCCCCATCCTGCAGCGCCTGCCGCATGCGAACCTGTCGCTCCTTTTCATGACCGGGGTCCTGGTCGTCGCGGTGCGCCACGGGCTCTGGCCGAGCATTTACGCGAGTATCCTGAGCTTCCTGACGTTCAACTTCTTCTTCACCGACCCGCGCTACACGTTCAAGGTCGGTGCCGAAGGCGACGTAGCGACGCTGATCTTTTTCCTGCTGATGGCTTCGGTTACCGCGAACCTCGCGGCGCGCATGCGCGAGGCGATGCACAAGCGGGAGAAGGCGATGGCGTGCACGGACGCCCTGCAGGCGCTGACGCGTGAAGTGGCTGGGGCGGCGACGGCACAGCAGGTGCTGCAGATGCTCGTCGATCGGCTCGGTGAGGTTTATTCCTGCGGCGCCGTTGCCGTCGCCTCGGACCCGCGGACAGGCGAGAAGGTCCGCGCGGTGCGCGGCCCACACGGTCCCGCGTCGCCCGTCGGCCGGACAGAGGAGGAAGAGCCACAGCAGGTGCCCGGCTGGACGGTCCTGCCGCTGCGCACGGGTCCTGGCCGGGTCGGCGCGGTGCACCTCGAGCGCCACATGCTCACGCGCGAGGAGCGCGACTACGCCGCCGCGTTGACCGAGCAGGCCGCCGTCGCGGTCGAGCGGGCGATGCTCGTCGCGAGCCTCGAGCACGCGAAGCTCGAGACGCAACGCCAGGAGCTCAAGGTCGCCCTGCTCTCGTCCGTCTCGCACGACCTGCGCACGCCGCTGGCATCGGTCATTGGCGCCGCTTCCAGCCTGCTCGCCTACGAGTCACTCGATAAGGAAAAGCGCGACGTGCTCCTGCGCTCGGTGCTGGAGGAGTCCGAGCGGCTCGACCGCTACATACAAAACCTTCTTGATATGACCCGCCTCGAGCAGGGCCGGCCGGAATCACCGCGCGACTGGGAGGACCTGCGCGATCTCCTCTCGGCGGCTGCCCGGCGCTTGCGGCTCAACGCGCGGGGGCTTTCCCTCGAGCTCGATCTGCCACCCGGGGCACAGCTCGTGCACGTGCACGGGGAACTGATGGAGCAGGTTTTCGTGAACCTGCTGGACAATGCGGCCCGCTACTCTCCACGAAACGGCAGCATCCGCGTGACGGCAAGGAGAACGGCCGGGTCGATCGTCATCGATGTGGCCGATCAGGGCCCCGGCATACCGGAAATCGAACGCGAGAAGGTCTTCGACCCGTTCTATCGCGTGCACGAGCGTGACCGGAAAAGCGGAACGGGACTCGGGCTGTCGATCTGCCGCGGCATCGTGCAGGCGCACGGCGGCGACGTCAGCGCGCATCCGCGCAGCGACGGCTCCGGGACGCTGATCCACATCCGCATTCCACAGGCCTGCGAACCGGTCGCGGAGGGTGCCGATGACTGACACCGCCGCGCCCGTTCTCGTGATCGAGGACGAGGCGCACATCAGGAGCTTTCTGCGCATCGCCCTCGAAGCCCACGGCTACACGGTCGAGGAAGCGCGCAACGGCGCAGACGGGCTGGCGGCCGCCGGAAGCTTCGCACCACAACTCGTGATCCTCGACCTCGGGCTCCCGGACATGGACGGCCAGAGCGTGATCACCCGGCTGCGCGAGTGGTCGGAAGCCCCGATTCTGGTGCTGTCCGTCCGTGGCGAAGAGCACGAGAAGGTGCAGGCGCTCGATGCCGGAGCCAACGATTACGTCACGAAGCCCGCCGGAATCTCGGAGCTGATGGCGCGCGTGCGCGTCCTGCTGCGCAGGCCCGGTACGGACGCCCCCGACGGCGCGGTGTACGAACGCGGCGGCCTGCGCGTCGATCTGGCGCGGCGCGAGGTGCATCGCGCCGGCGTGCCGGTACACCTGACGCGCAAGGAATACGACCTGCTGCGGCTGCTCGTGCGCAATGCCGGCCGCGTGCTCACCCATCAGCACGTGCTGCGCGAGCTGTGGGGGCCCGGCTTCACGCGCCAGACACATTACCTGCGCGTGCTCGTCAGCGGCCTCCGGCAGAAACTCGGCGACGATCCCGCCGATCCCCGCTACATCGTGACCGAGCAGGGAGTCGGTTACCGGTTGCGGGATTGACGGATCAGCGGCGCTTGTCGTTCTTGCGGCGCTTCGCGACGGCGCGCTTCTGCACGTGCCCCATCGCGGCTTCGCCGACCATGAAGCCCAGGAAGAGCGCGCTTGCGATGAGCGCCGTTTGTGCGATTTCGAGTGTCGAGACGCCTTGCAGCGACGACACGGACAGGCCGAGCGAGACGCAGAACGCGAACACGAGCGACCTGACGGTCACGTTAGACAGATTGAACATTGTAAGGCGGTGTCCCCAAGCGTTGTGGCGGCGGCCCCCCGGCCGCCCTGCCGCCGCCATTGGCAGCGGCCCGGCTGTTATACCTCGCTCACGAAGACTGTCAAGCACGGCTTTCCGTGCACGCGTGGCAGCAGCAACTGTGTCGCCGATCGGCAACGCTCGCCCGCGGCGCCTGCTAATATTCGCCTTGAACGCACGTCGTATGGACGGTGCATGGCCCGAATCGGGGAAGACACGGAGCCGTCCGCGGCGCGCGACCTGCGGCGCCTGGCGTGGCTGCTCGACGATGCGATCTTGCTGCCCGGCGGCTATCGCGTCGGCATCGACGGCATCCTCGGGCTCGTGCCCGGTCTCGGCGACGCACTCGGGCTGGCCGCCTCGACGTGGATCCTGCTGCACGCGAGGAGCTTCGGCGTGCCGCGCATCGTGATGGCGCGGATGCTCGGGAACGTTTTGCTGGATGCGGCGATCGGCGCGATTCCGGTGGTCGGCGACCTGTTCGATTTCGCGTTCAAGGCGAATCGCCGCAACATCGGCCTGATGGAGCAATATTTCACGGATGAGCGGCACGTGCGCCGCGCGAGCTGGGTGCGGGTCGTCGCCGCGCTCGTGCTCGGTTTCCTCGCCATCGCGCTCGTGCTGTTCCTGGTGTTCCGCTTCGTGCAATGGCTGTGGCATCAGGCCGCCGTATGAAGGGAGGTGGTTGCGTGCGCAAGACCAGACGTTCGACGATGCTTGCCGGGCTCGCGGCGCTGCTTGCGCTCGCCGCGTGCACGAGCACGTACTACCGCGCGCTCGAGTCCGTGGGGATAGAGAAGCGCGACATCCTCGTCGATCGCATCGACGATACGCGCGACGCGCAGAACGACGCCAAGGAGCAGTTCAGCTCCGCGCTCGAGCAATACCGCAGCGTCGTCGCATTCGAAGGCGGTGACCTCGAGGAGGCTTACGATCGGCTGAACTCGGCCTACGAGAAGAGTGAACGGCGCGCCGACGAGGTGCGGCGGCGCATCGACAGCGTGGAAAGGGTGGCCGGCGACCTGTTCGAGGAATGGGAGGACGAGATCGGGCAGTACTCCGATCCGGACCTCGCCCGCCGCAGCCGCGAGCTGCTCGCCGAAACCCGCACCGAATACGCTGGCGTGATCGCCGCCATGCGCCGGGCCGAGGAAACCATGGACCCGGTGCTGACGCTGTTCAACGATCAGGTCATGTTCCTGCGCCACAACCTGAACGCGCGCGCCATCGGTGCCCTCGAGAACGAGCTCGGCGAGATCGAGCAGGCCACCGGGACCCTGATCGCCGAGATGGAGCGGGCGATCGCCGAGGCGAACGCCTTCATCGAGAACATGTCCTGATCAGGCCGCGGCGCGCGCCTGCTCGCGCACCCAGCGCACGATGTCGGCGGAGCGCATGGCGCCGGAGCGCCGGGCGGCTTCGCGACCGTTCACGAACACGATCATCGTCGGAATGCCGCGGATGCCGAGCTCACCTGCGAGCTGCTGCTCCTGATCGGTGTTGAGCTTGAGGAGGCGCGCCTCCGCCCCGAGCTCGGCGGAAGCCCGTTCGAACTCGGGCGCCATCATGCGGCAGGGCCCGCACCACGGTGCCCAGAAATCCACCACGACCGGGATGTCGTTGCGCTCGACCTGGCGCCGCAGGCCCGCGCCGTCGACCTCCTGCGGTTCTGCGCCGAACAGCGGCGCGTGGCAGCTGCCGCACTTCGGCGCATCGCCGAGGCGCTCGGAAGGGATGCGGTTCACGGCGTCGCAATGCGGGCAGACGATGTGGGTGGTGCTCATGGCCTTCTCCAATGGATACCGCCGTCGTGGGCCCGAAAACCGCGACTTCAAGCCGCTTCGGGCGTCGAATGCCCGCTGTGAGGCGGATCGTTGCGCGGCGCAGGGACTTCGGGTAGACAGGAACGCGGCCGCGTGCAGCCTCCCGCGCCCGCGGGCGACGGCATAACAACAAAGGACTCGGCGCTTGACCCATCCCCTTCGTGACGTCGCCGGCGCGGCCGGCCGCACGCTCCTGCGCCCGCTGCTCGCCTGCGGCCTGGTGCTCGCGGCCCTGCCCGCGGCGGCGGCCGCAACGGCCGGCTCGCTTTACGATTTCGGCGCGCGCCCCGAGTGGGTGGACGTCGCGACGCCCGAGTACGCGGCCGAAATCGGCAATGACGGCCTCTACGACGGCGCCGCCGTCCTGCTGTTCGATCGCCAGGTCGACGTCACCGCGGCAGGCGACGAGTATTACGAGCACTTCGCCGTACGGGTCGCCAACTCCACCGGCATCGACGCCTGGTCGCAGATCGATATTTCCGTCGACCCGGGCTACCAGGTGCTGCGCATCCACTCCCTGCAGGTCGTGCGCGACGGCAAGGTCATCGACCAGCGCGAGCTGGCACGCATCACCGCGACGCCGCAGGAGAACGATCTCCGCAATCGCATCTACAACGGCCGCTACGACGTCGACGTGCTGTTCGCCGACGTTCGCCCGGGCGACGTCATCGAATACGACTACACGATCTCGTCGCGCGAACAGCTCTTCCCCGGCCACTTCTCGACGAAGCTCTACACCGGCTGGAGTCAGCCCGTTCTCGAGCAGCGGATCCGCATCCTCGCGCCCCGGGAACGGCCGCTGCGCTTCCGGCTGAGCAACGGCGAGGTCCCGCTCGTCCCGGCGACGCACGGCGACGTGCAGGAGCTCTTCGCGGTGCAGCGCCACGTGGCCACCATCCCGGGCGATCCGGACCGGCCCGGGTGGTACGACCCGTGGCCTTTTCTCGAAGCCACGGACTACGCGAGCTGGGCGGACGTGACCCGGGCCGTGTCCCCGCTGTTCGAGCTCGAGGCAGGCGAGCGCCCGCGCGTGGCGGGGCTCGTCGCAAAGATTCGGGCCGGCGGCGGCACGCCGCAGGAACAGGCGCTGCGGGCGCTGCAGTTCGTGCAGGACGAGATCGCGTACGCGAGCATCTCGATCGGGCGGGGTACGCACGAGCCCGCCGATCCGGAAGTCGTGCTGGAGCGCCGCTATGGCGACTGCAAGGACAAGGCGCTGCTGCTTGCGACGGTCCTCGGCCGGCTCGGGATCGAGGCGCAGCCGGCGCTCGTGAACACCACCCTCGGGCGCGCGCTAGACGACGCGTTGCCGACACCATACGCCTTCGATCATGCCATCGTGCGCGCCCGCATCGACGGCAGCGACTACTGGCTGGATGCCACCGCCCCGAAGCAATACTCGCCGCTCGATCCCGCCGACCCGCCGGACTATGAGCGCGCGCTGCCGGTGCACACGGCGGAGGCCGGGCTGGCGGTCATACCCGAGCCGGCGCCGGACACGCGCGGTTTCGACCTGCTGATGGAATTCGACTTCGGCGACGGCCTGGAGGCACCCGCGTCGCTGACGATGACGACCCGCTACGAAGGCCGCATGGCGGACGACATGCGCGTCCTCCTGCAGCGCGGCAGCCCCGAGCAGCGGCAGGTGAATTACACCAACTACATCGCGAGCTACTACTCCGGCGCGACGGCCGCGGCACCGATCGAGATCGAGGACGACCCCTCGCGCAACGTCGTCGAGGTGCGCGAGTTCTACACGCTGCCGCGCGCGTTCACGCGTGGCGACGACGACGCGCTCGAGCTCTTCCTGCATGCCGACGAGCTGTACGAGTACGGCGAACCGCTGGAGCACAGCATCCGCCAGGCACCGCTCGCGCTCGAGTACCCGATCCATGCGCACCAGAAGCTCGTCGTGCACCTGCCCCGGGGATGGAACGTCGCTCCGGAGGTGGTCACGGTCGAAGACCCGGCGTTCCGCTATCGCGGCGAAGTCGCGTACTCATCGCGGACGCTCACCCTGGACTACGACTACCTGGCGCTGGCCGATCACGTGCCGGTCGAGAATCTCGCGCGCTACCAGCAGAACCGCTCGCGCTTCTACGACGACGTCGGCTATCGGCTGACGTCCACGTCCGGCGGCAGCGAGGCGGCCGCGGGCCTCGCGCCGGTACCCGTCGCCGCCATGCTGCTGTCGCTCGTGCTCGGCGGGTGGGCGGCGGTGCGGGGTTGGCGCTGGGACCCGGAGCCGAAGCCCGCCGGCCCGGACGCGCCGCGAGGCATACGCGGCTGGCTGCTGCTCCCCGCGCTCGGCGTCGTCGTCGTGCCCTGCGTGCTGGCGTGGGCCGCCCGGGTCTGGGGCGGGTTTGCCGCGAAGAACGTATGGGAGGCCGCGCCCGGGCTCGCGCGCGATGGCTGGGAGGCGACGGCGCACGCGGGGATCCTCTTCTGCCAGGCGGGGAGCGTGCTGCTCTTCGTCATGAGCCTGCTGCTCGCGGCGCTGTTCTTCAGGAAGAGGACGTCCGCACCGGCGATGTTCGTCGCCTTCAACCTCGCCGTGTGGCTGTGGGGCTCCGCGCTGCAGGTCTGGCTGATCCTGTCCGGCCTCGACACGGAGACGACCCCGGCTGAGCTCACGGGCGGCCTGGTACGGGACAGCCTCCCGATCTTCATCTGGACGATTTACATGGTGGTGTCGCGGCGCGTCAAGGCGACGTTCGTGAACCGGCTGGCGCCGCG
>CAZBGV010000056.1:0-20459 GCA_964491485.1 uncultured Woeseiaceae bacterium
TCGTGCGGCCCGGCAGCGCGATCAATTTCGGGATGTGGCCTTTCATCTCGGACCTGCGCAGCGGCGCCTTCACCGGCGGCAGCGGCGAGCAGGCGCTCGTCGCGGCGGCCGCGGTGCAGGTCTGCAACCATTTCGGATTCGTCACGAGCATCGGCGCCGGCATGACGGACGCGAAAACCGTGGACGTGCAGGCGGGCTACGAGAAGGCACTCAGCGTCGCCACGGCTGCGCTGGCCGGCGGCAACCTGGTCGCCGCCTACCCGGGTATCGTCGGCAGCCTGATCGGACAATCGTTCGAGGGCATGCTGATCGACAACGACATGCTGGGCAGCGTCCGCCGCATCCTGCGCGGCATCGAGGTCACGGACGAGACGTTGTCGTACGAGGCCATCGAAGCGGCGGTGTTCGGCGCGGGGCACTTCCTCATGCACGAGCAGACGCTGGAACTGATGCAGACGGAATACCTGTACCCCCGGATCGCCGACCGGCGCACGCCGAACGCGTGGGAGGCGGAGGGGAGCGAGAGCCTGTACCGGCAGGCGCACCGGCGCGTACGTGAGATGCTGTCGCAGCGCTATCCGGATTACATCGGTGCCGCCGCCGACGCGCGCATCCGCAGCCGGTTCCCGATCCGGCTCGATCCTCGCGACATGCAGCCGGGCAGGGGGCGCCGGCCGCGCTGAGCGCCCGCGGCACGGGCCCGCCCCGTGCAGCGTTCCCGCCACGAGCCGGCCGGTCACTGGCCGGGGCGTGTTCGACCCGGGCACAGTGCTCAGGTACCTCTCACCCGCCCTGCAGCGAATACGGCTTTTCTTCGCGATCCTGTCGATCCGGGCCCGCCCCGTTCGACCGTTGAGTGAGGCCGCGGAGGGCGCGGCGAATTTCTCCATCGTCCAGGCGGGGTCGCTTGGAGAAGCGATCGACCTGGTCAGGCGCATTCCGAACGTGTTTCCGAACGGCGAGGCGGAGGTCGAGATCCGCAAGCTGATGGACGTCGAGGATTTCGGTGACGCGTTCACGCCGGGCCCGGAAATCGCAAAGGTGAAGTTCGGCGGCAGCGAGCCCTTTCGGTAAATCCGGACGGCGAAGCGCAAGCGGCCGGCTATCATCAATGGAAAGCCGTCCCGGATGACCGGCATGCCAATCCAGCGCTTCGATGATCGCCGGGCCGCCGGCCGCGAGCTTGCGGCGGAGCTCCTGCGCGTGCCGCTTCGCGATCCCGTCGTGCTCGGGCTGTCGCGCGGCGGGGTCCCGGTCGCGTTCGAGGTCGCGGCGGCCCTCGGCGCCCCGCTCGACGTGCTCGTCGTGCGCAAGCTCGGCGCGCCGTTCCAGCCGGAGCTTGCGATCGGTGCGATCGCCTCCGGGGGCGCGCGCGTGATGAACGAGAGCTTCAAGCCCGGCCAGTGGGGGATCGAGCCCGGGCAGATCGAGGCAATCGCGGCCCGCGAGCTTGCCGAGCTCGAGCGCCGCGAGAGCCTCTATCGTGGCGAGCGGCCGCCGGCGGAGCTCGAGGGGCGGGACGCCATCCTCGTCGACGACGGCCTGGCGACCGGCGCCAGCATGCGGGCGGCGGTTGCGGCGGTGCGCACGCGCAACCCGGCGCGCATCATCGTCGCGGTGCCCGCGGCGTCGCCGCGTGCCCTGCGCGACCTGGGCCGCGTCGCCGATCGCGTGATCTGCCTCGAAGCGCCGCCCGATTTCTACGCGGTGGGGCAGTTCTACCGGCGCTTCGAGCAGACGAGCGACGCCGAGGTTTGCGAGCTGCTGCGCCGCTCGTCCGGCGTCCCGGACGCAGGGACTTCCCGTCCCGTCTCCTGACACCGTCATGCATTTCGCCACGCCTCCCGCATTCTTCGCGCCCGGTGAAAGCCTGGCGGCCGGGCGGGCCGTCGCCCGCGCGGCAGGGCTCGAGCCGGCGCCGCTCGAGGAACGGACCTTCGACGACGGCGAGTTCAAGCTGCGCCCGCTCGAATCCGTGCGCGGACGCACCGTGTTCGTCTACCAGTCGCTCGCCGGCAGCGCCGAAGCGCCCGCCGCGCAGAGGCTCGTGCGGCTGCTGTTCCTGCTCGCCAACCTGCGCGACAACGGCGCAAGGCGCTGCATTGCCGTCGTGCCCTACCTCGCGTACGCGCGCAAGGATCGTCGAACCCAGCCCCGCGACCCGGTGCATACCCGCTACGTCGCCGAGCTCCTCGAGGCGGCCGGCGCACAACGACTCGTCGCGCTGGACGTGCACAACACGGCGTCCCTGGACAACGCGTACCGCATTCCCGTGGATCACCTGAGCGCGCTGCCGATGCTGGCCGATCACTTTGCGCGCCGCATCGATGCCGAAGGCCTCGCGGTGGCGTCGCCCGACATCGGCGGCGTGAAACGCGTGCAGATCTTCCAGCAGCTGCTCGGGCGAAGGCTCGGTCGGGAAGTCGATCTCGTGTTCGTCGAGAAGCGCCGCGCACGCGGCGCGGTGTCGGGCGGCACCGTGGTCGGCCTCCACCGGCGCGGGATGAGCGTGATCCTGCTCGACGACCTGTGCGCGACCGGGGGCACGCTGGTCCGGGCCGCCGAAGCCTGCATGGCGGCGGGCGCCTCGGCGGTGCACGCGGCGGTGACTCACGCACCGTCGCGTCGCGGCATCGAAAACGTGCTCGCGGGCGAGGCGATCGCGAGCCTGACGGTGACGGACAGCGTCGACGGTTCGCTGCGGGAGGCCGCGGCGTGGCACCCCGGCAGGATCGAGTGCGTGTCCGTCGCGCCGCTCCTCGGGGAAGCGCTCGCGCGCCTGCGGGACGGACGTCCGC
This sequence comes from uncultured Woeseiaceae bacterium, assembly GCA_964491485.1. Lineage (GTDB taxonomy): Bacteria > Pseudomonadota > Gammaproteobacteria > Steroidobacterales > Woeseiaceae > IDS-8. Next base: position 2,799 of record CAZBGV010000056.1, read on the forward strand.
TGGTGGCGCTACTCGATCGCTGGCCGCTGGCGCCCGACGCCTGAGGACCGGGCGTCGGCCAGCGCCCGGAGCGCGCCGCGCGCGTCGCGGAGCGCCTCGTCCAGCGCGGCGCATGCGCGCTCGATCCAGGGCCGCCGGTCCGGGTACATCGGGTCGCGCACGTGCCAGGCGGCGAGCAGGGCGGCGACGGTTCCGCGACGGCTCGCGTAGAAAGCGAGGAGGGCGTCCGGCACCGGGTCCTCGAGCGCCGCGCGGTACCCCGCCAGCAGTGCGGCGGCGAGATCCTCCCGGCCGAGGCGCCGGCAGCCGAGGGCGAGGTAGGCGATCTCCTCGGCCGGGTCGAGCCTGCGCAGGTCGGAATCGAATTCCAGGCAATCGATGACGCAGGCGCCGGGGCCGAGAAAGACGTGCTCCGGCCGCAGGTCGCCGTGGCCGTCGACGAGCCGCGCGGCGCGCGGCGCGAGCAGCGCCCGGGCCTCGCTCACGAACGCGAGCTGCGCGTCGCACAGGGCGGTTGCCACGTCTTGCGGCAGCTCGAGATCCGGCGCGGCGAGCTCGCGGGCTTTGCTGAGCGCCTGCGCGTGCACGCGCTCCAGCCAGGCGTCGGGCGTCATCGGCTCACGGTGCGCATTGCGGTAGAACTCCGCAAGCAACGCGATCACCTCGTCCAGGTCGGAAGCGGTGACGGTGCCTTTCGCGATTGCGTGATCGAGCTGACGGTCCTCGGGCAGCCGCCGCATCCTGACCAGCCATTCCACGGTCTCCTCGCCCGGTCCGAGCACGAGGCGGCCGCCGGCCAGGCTGAGCGGCAGCACCTCGAGGTAGACGGAGGGTGCCAGCCGGCGGTTGAGCTCGAGCTCGTTCCGGCAGTTGCGCTCGCGGGCGGCGAGGGTCGCATAATCCATCGTGCCGCGCCGCACGGCCTTTTTCATCTTGAAGACGTGGCGGTCCGTCAGGAACACCCATGCGAAATGCGTTTCCAGTATCTCGACGGCGCGCGGCCGTTCAGGATAGCTCTCCGGGTCCGAGAGGAACGCGCACTTCTCCCGGGCGGTGATTGCGGACGCCGCTGGGGTGGGGCCGCAGCGCATCGTCAGGTGCGCAGCGTGCTCTCCAGCCGCTGTCCGTGCCGGATCGACCCCGCGATGTTGCCGAGCTCCTCGGCCAGCTGCTCCAGGATGTCGTCGAGCGAGACCACTCCGACGAGCAGGCCGTCCGCATCGACGACCGGCATGCGGCGCACGCCTATGCCGCGCATTTCGGCGATCACCGACGACAGGGACGCATCGTCGCGCACGACGACCGGATCGGCGGTCATCACGTCCCCGACCGTCAGCGTGCGGGGCCCGACGTCTTTCGCGACCACTGCGACGACGATGTCGCGATCGGTGATGATGCCCACGGGCCGGAGTCGCCGGGTCGCGGGCTCGGGCTCGGCGACGATCAGGTAGCCGACGTGATGCTCGCGCATCTGCTGCGCCGCGGCGACCAGGTCATCGGATTTCCCGACCGTCACCACCGGGCGCCGGCAAATCCGGCCAATGTTGCTCCACATGAGAATCTCCCGTGCATCGCTGTCCAAACCTCGATACGAATGCTAGACCATGGGCGGAGCGCCGCCGCTACGTAGTAGTACGGGTGGACGGGCCGTCCGGCGCCCGGGCGCGAGCCGGATGCGCCGCGTCTCGCCGGGCTGTCGAGATCGCTGCCGCGATTGAGGTAGGCTAGGACGTATGGACAGGGACGCACATACCGCTCTCATCGTCGTCGACATGCAGCCGGACTTCCTGCCGGGCGGAGCGCTCGCGGTCGCCGGCGGCGACGAGGTACTCGAGCCGATCGCGCGGCTGCTTCGCGCGCGGCCGTTCCGGCACGTCGTTGCCACGCAGGACTGGCACCCGCCCGGCCACGTGTCGTTCGCGTCGTCGCATCCGGGACGGAACCCGTACGAGACGGTGACGCTCTACGATCGCGAGCAGGTGCTGTGGCCGGATCACTGCGTGCAGGGGACGCCGGGCGCGGCGCTGCATGCTGCGCTGCCGTGGGATTCCGTTGACGCGATCATCCGCAAAGGCACCGACCCCGCGGTCGACTCCTACAGCGCGTTTCGCAACAACTGGGACCGGTCCGGCCGCCGCCCCGCGACGGGCCTCGCCGGCTACCTGCGCGAGCGCGGTGTGGAACGGGTCGTGCTCTGCGGCCTCGCGCGCGACTTCTGCGTGGCCTGGTCGGCCGAGGACGCGCGCGAAGCAGGCTTCGAGACGACCGTCCTTTGGGACCTCACGCGCTCGGTGAATCCTTCGGGCGACGCGGCGCTCGAGACGCGGCTCGGCTCACTCGGCGTCGAGATCCGCGACGCGCGCGACGTCGCATAGTCCCCGGCGCGGGAACATGCGCGGGCAAGCAGCCCGCAGCGGCGCTCGCATCGATGAAACAGGACGGCGAAATCCGGCCGGCAGCGTACGTGGATTCCGGTTTCGAGGGTGTTCCCGACCTCCCCGGATTGCGATCTACCGGAGCTGCCATCGCATCTCGAGGAGCAGCGTGCGCGGAATCCGGCTGCGGGTGGCGATGGGCCCGTACTCACCGTGATCTGCATCGAGCAGATTCTGTGCTGCCAGCGCCAGCTCGAGATCCGGCTGCAACGTCCAGCCGAACCGCAGGTCGAGCGCTGTATAGGCCGGCACGTCGGGACTCGACAGCGCGGCAACGTGGCGTATGGCGACGTCCAGGTCGCCGTCCTCCGCAATCGTCAGCGCCGAGCGAAGCTGCCATGTATTCGACGGTGTCTTGCCCGTCGAGCTCGTGGCCGTGCCGTCATTGCTGCCGGGCTTCAGGCGCAGGCGATCCCGGATCGCCGTGTAGCCCGCGGAGAGGCGCCACCGGGGCGACGCCTGGTACGCTCCCCACATCTCGATGCCCGTCGATTTGCCCTCCATCTCATTGAGAAAGACGAGGAACGTGCCGCTCGGGGCGATCTCCGTCGTGCGCAGATGATCGAAGTCGCTGTGGAAAGCGGTCACCGAGAAGGACAGATCGGGCGTGGGTCGCCCCCGGTATCCCAGCTCGGCAACCCTGGCTACCTCGGAACGTACCTCCGGGCCGCCGTCGAGCAGGAACGGAGGCGAAGCGGGAACGAAAGAGTCCGCGTCCAGGCGGGACGGCCCGCGGACGGCGCGCGAGACGGCGGTCCACAACAGGTGGTCCGGTGCGAGCTTCCAGGCCAGCCTGACGTTCGGCAGGAATTCGCTCCCGGTATACGGGTTGCGCTCGATGCGGCCGCCGAGCGTCAGCTGCAGATCGTCGCGGAAGGCGATCTCGTCCTGGGCAAACAGGCTGCTCCAGCTCTGATTCACGCGTTCGGGCAGGAACGCAAAAATGCCGCTCAGGCTTTCCGCGCGGTCCCGGCCGTAGCGGTAATTGGCGCCCCACGTCAACGCATGCATGCCGATCGGGGCGAGTGAATGCTGAAACTGCAAGTCGACGAGGTCGATCGTATCGTCCAGCGTCGGCGGGATCGTGCGCTCCGTCCGGTCGTAATAAGCCTGAACGCTCAAGCTCGCGCCGTCATCGAGGACCTGCTCCCAGCGGGCGCTCAGGTTGACGCCCGAGGCATCGATGGTCCCGAGCTCGAAATCCGTGCCGGTAACGGCAATCGCACCGGGCTCGGGCTGGCCGAAGCGGCCACGATACGCATTGCCCTGCACCATCAGCTGCCCGCGTGCCCGTTCCCAGTCGGCACGAAATCCGACCCGGCTCCTGTGCCAGCCGTCGTCGACCGCGCTGCCGTCGGCTGCGAACAGGTGGTCGTGCTCCGAATAATTGCCGTACACACGCCAGGTGGCGCCCGCGCCGGCCGCGCCGTACCGCAATGCAGCGCCTCTGTTGAAATTGCCCGCGTGGGCCGTCATCAGCGTGCCCCGGGTCTCCTTCGCCGAGCGGGTGATGACGTTGATCACGCCGTTCACGGCATTGATGCCCCACAATGTACCGCCCGGCCCGCTGATGATTTCGATGCGCTCGACGTCTTCGAGCATCACGTCCTGCACATCCCAGAATACGCCCGAGAACAGCGGGGAGTAGACGGAACGCCCGTCGATCAGCACGAGCATCTTGTTGGGTGCGCTGGTGGTGCTGCCGTTCAGTCCACGGGCGCTGATCGCGTAGCCGCTGGCGTGTTGTCGGGCGACGTGCAGGTTCGGGGCCAGTCGCAATGCGTCGGCAAGGCTCGTAACGCCGGAACGCCGGAGGTCTTCCGCCGTGATGACGAATACCGAGCCCGGTGCATCCGCGAGGCTCTCGGGCTTCTTCGAGACGGAAATGACTTTGATGTTGCCGAGCTCTTCCAGCGTCATGTCGGCGAAGTCGGTGACTTGCATCGCCGCCGTTGCATCGGCCGCGAGCGCCAGCAAGAGCAGCGGCGCAGTAAAGGAGACAGTCCGGACTGCCGGTACGGGCCGTTTATCCTGTTTCAACAGATACTATCCGGCTTGGAGCCTGGTCTCATGCCCGTGAATGATATTTCCCTTATATCATCATGTGAAGGCGTTCGCTCCCGTTCTCGCCGCGGACTGGCGCGCCGGGCAATCCCCGCGCAAGCGGCTGTGCGATCGCGCGCGTCCTCGAGGGGGATCAATTCGAAGGCCCGCTTCTCGAATTTTTATCTGCCATGACCTCCTGCTTTCCCGGCTGTTACGCCTTGCCCTCTCCCGGTCTTCCCACGTTGCGCCGGGTGCCCCGGCTGACGCTCGTGTTGCTGGCGCTGTGCCTTCTCGGCGGGTGTGCTTCGCTTCCCGACGGACATCGCTGGGGAGAAGACGCGACCTTGCGGCCGGGCTGGGAGCGGGTCCGGCTCTCGGCCGTCGAGGCCGCGCGGGATCCGCGGGTGTGGATCCCCGCGCTCGGCGCCGGGGCGCTGCAGATCGGCGACCTGGACGAGGAAATCTCCGACTGGGCCGTCGAGCACACCCCGGTGTTCGGCTCGCCCCGGAATGCCGACGACTGGAGCGACGGGCTGCGCGCGGCGGCGATCCTGGCCTGGCACGTGAGCGTGCTCGCCACACCCAGTGGCGAAGACCCGGCAAGCTGGCTCGAGAACAAGGCCCGGGGCTACCTGGTCGGCATCGGTGCCGTGGCCGCGACCGGTCTTGTCACTCAGCAACTCAAGACGAGCGTCGAGCGCCGACGCCCGGATGAGACGGACGACGAGAGTTTTCCCTCGGGACACGCTTCCGCCACCGCGGCGTTCGCGCGGCTCACGTCGCGCAACCTGCGCTCGATCGGGACCGGCGATCGAACGCGCCAGGCGCTCGACCTCGGACTCGATGTCGTGACGTTCGCCACGGCGTGGTCGCGCGTCGAAGCGGGGCAGCACTTCCCGTCCGACACACTGTTCGGCATCGCGCTCGGGAATTTCATCGCGTCTTTCGTGAACGATGCTTTCCTCGGCACGGAAGATGCGGAAGCCGGCCTGCAGCTCACCGCGACGGCCGACGGGGCCTTCGTCAGCTGGCGTATCCGCTTCTGAATCCGCGGCCGCCTACGCGCGTGGCGTCACACCGGTGCGGGCCGGCTCATGCCGCCCCGCGCACGGCCGCCTCGATCCTGGCAACGTCGATCTTCCGCATCTCCATCATCGCCTCGAACGCGCGCTTCGCCGCGTCGCCGCCTTTCGCCAGCGCGTCGGTGAGGACGCGTGGAGTGATCTGCCACGATACGCCCCACTTGTCCTTGCACCAGCCGCATGCGCTTTCGGTGCCGCCGTTGCCGACGATCGCGTTCCAGTAGCGATCGGTTTCCGCCTGATCGTCGGTGGCGATCTGGAAGGAGAACGCCTCGGTCTGCTTGAACATGCTCCCGCCGTTGAGGCCGATGCACGGCACGCCGCACACCGTGAACTCGACGGTCAGCACGTCGCCCGCCTTCCCGCTGGGAAAATCGGACGGGGCCGAAAACACCGCGCCCACGCTGCTGTCGGGGAAGGTCCGGGCATAAAAGCGGGCCGCCTCTTCGGCGTCCCGCTCGTACCACAGGCAGATGGTGTTCTTGCTCATCGCTGCTCTCCTGGTTTCGTGATCGGCTCGGAATTTGCATAATCGCCAGCGCTTTGACTCGCGCCTGCGGGGATTGGTCGTTCGTGCCAGACCGGAATCGACATCGCAAGGGCAGCGTACCCAATGGCCCGGTCAGCCATACCGGCCGCTCGCGGGAAGGCCCGCTGCATTCGGACCTGGTGGCAGGCCTGCTGCGGCCGGAGGCGTATCCACACGCCGTCGAACGGATCGACCTCGTCGCAACTCATATTTCGTGGGTGCTGCTGACGGGGGAGTACGCCTACAAGGTCAAGAAACCGGTCGACCTCGGGTTTCTCGATTTCCGCGACCTCGAGCGGCGCCGGTTCTATTGTGAAGAGGAGGTGCGGCTCAATCGCTTCTGGGCGCCGGAGCTTTACCTCGGCGTCGTGCCGATCGCGCTCGAGGACGGGCAGCCGAGGGTCGCCGGTGACGGTGCCGCGGTCGAGTACGCGGTGCGGATGCGCCAGTTCGACCAGTCGCTGCGGCTCGATCACGAGCTCGAAGCAGGGCGCCTGACCGAAGACGATCTGCGGGAGCTCGCCGGGGAAATTGCCACCCGCCACCTCGAGGCCGAACGCGTCGGTCCGGCCGCGCCCCTGCTGGCGGCGACGAAGCGGCTCATGTGGGAGAACTTCGACGACCTGGCGGGGGAGCTCCCCGACGAGCGCTTCGCCGCGTTGCGGCGCTGGACCGCGGAGTCGCTCGACCGGCAGGACTCGACGTTGCAGGAGCGTTGCAGCAACGGGTTCTACCGCGAATGCCACGGCGACCTGCACCTCGGCAACATCGTCCGGCTTGCCGGCGGCATCAAGGCGTTCGATTGCATCGAGTTCAGCGAGGAGCTGCGCCACATCGACGTCGTGGCGGATTACGGCTTCCTCGTGATGGACCTGGTCGCTCGCGGGCGGATCGATCTTGCCTGGGCGTTCCTCAACCGCTACCTGGAGATCGGCGGCGACTATGCCGGCCTGTCGCTGCTGCCGCTCTACGTCGTTTATCGCAGCCTCGTGCGCGCCAAAGTCGCGGCGATCCGGCGGCGCGCAAGGGGCCCGGGCGAGCGCCGCGACGAAGACACCGCCACGCTCGACCATTACAGCGGGCTGGCGCGGGCGTGGACCGAGCCTCGCCGGCCGGTGCTCGTCGTCATGCACGGGCTGTCCGGATCCGGCAAGACATGGGTCTCGTCGCGCCTGATGACCGTGCTGCCGGCGGTGCGGATCCGCTCGGACCTGGAGCGCAAACGCATGTTCGGGCTTGCAGAGACGGACGCAAGCCATTCGGGCATCGCGAGCGGCATCTACCGGCGCGAAGCCGGGGAGGCCGTCTACTCCCGCCTGTTCGAGCACGCCCGCACCGCACTGGCGGCGGGCCTCGACGTCATTCTCGACGCGGCCTTCCTCGATCGGGAGCAGCGCGAGCGCGCCAGGCGCATGGCCGGCGACAGCGGCGCGGGATTCACGATCATCCAGGCATTCGCGCCGGTGGACGTGCTGGAGCAACGGCTCGCGCGCCGGGCGGCCGCCGGCAAGGATGCCTCCGAGGCGGATCTCGCGGTCCTGCGTCACCAGCTGCGGACGCAGGAGCCGCTGACCCCGGACGAATCGGGGTCCGCGATCATCGTCGACACGGAGGCGGAAATCGATCCTGCCGCTCTCGCCGGCGCGGTGAACCAGCGCGCCGGCCGTCCCTGAAGGGATCGCGCAGTCTATGCTTCGATCGACCGCCCGGGCATCGTGACGCCCGCGGCGGATGCTTGCGGGTCAGTGCCCAGGTGGCTTCCATGAATTTCTCCTCGCGCGTGTCTGCGGGGCTCTGGTTCGTTCCCTTGACCTGCGTTCTGGCGGGCGTCGGTTTGTCGTTCGCCACGATTGCGATCGACAGGGCCTGGGACTATGAGCTCATTCCGCCATCGATCAGTGGCAGCCCCGACGCGGCGCTGGAAACCCTCGGAACGATCGCCGCGTCGATGGTGAGTCTTGCCGCCCTTGTCCTGACGATCACGATGGTCGTCGTGCAACTCGCGATGGGCCAGTTCTCCCCACGCATCGTCCAACGTATCCTGAAGGACAAGCCGAGCCAGTTCGCCATCGGTGTGTTCGTCGGCACTTTCGCTCACGCCATGCTTACGCTGCGTGAAGTCCGGACCGAAGGCGAAGGCGCCGTACCGGGCCTCGCCATCGTCGTCGCGTTTGCGCGGTGATCGCAGCGGTTGACCGTCCTTATTTGCACCCGCGTCGTACGATTTACCGACAGAGCCAATGACAGTCGAGTCGGTGGGAGCAGCGATTGTCCGCGCCGGCGGGCAGGCCCGGTTCTTGCATCGGCCCCGGCCACACACTCGACTGAGGCTGCAGAGATGAAGACTTTGAACATACTGACGCTGATCCTGGTGATCATCGGAGGCATCAACTGGGGCCTGGTGGGCCTGTTCCAGTTCGACCTGGTCGCCGCGATCTTCGGCGGCCAGGCGGCGCCGCTCGCGCGGGTCGTCTACGTCCTGGTTGGCTTGTCCGCCCTGTGGCAGCTGATGCCATTGACTCGCGCCGCGCAGGTCGGCGAGGTGCACGCGGAGAGCGCCCGCCATTAGCCCTTTCGGCCCCTCCCGGGGCCCCGGTCCTGCTTCACCCGACGAGCGGCTCCAGGATACGCGCACGCGTCCGGCGCAGCCGCCGCTCTGTGGATTCAATCGGCTGTTCCACGACCTGTACGCGGCGCGGGCAGACGGCGTGTTGCAGCAACTCGAGTCCGGCGAGAACCCGGTGCTCGTCCGGATGGACGACCGTCTGCTGTTGCGGGCGAACGGCGGCACGGTGGAATACGAGATCACCGGCGAGCGATATCACGAGCTGAAAGCAGCGAGTCACATCCCGCCGGCGGTGTATCTCGCGCTCACGGATCCGGACTGGTCCGCGGATCGACCGGCGGCGCTCGCGGCTGCACTGGACGGCTTGCGTGACTTCCATCGAGGCGCTGATGCAATCGTCAGGATGACGCGGGCACTTCTCGAGCAGGTACGCTCCCCGGGGCGCGCTCCCGATCTGCGCGAGGCTCTGGCCGGCTACCGGAGCGCCGTACGATGCGCCTTGCAGACCATGGCCCGCAGAGCCGCCGCAATGGAGATCCAGGCGTTGGACCGTGCAATGCGCGACATCGAAGCCCGGCTCGAGCGCAAGCGGCTGCAACAGGCTTACTTCGTAATCTGCGCCGGTCACCAGCCGCGCTACAAGCAGCTGAGCAAGATGTACTTCCGCCACTGGCTCGTCGACGCGGGCTGGCCGGAGTCACGGATAACGCATCACATCGTTTACGCCGAAGGCAAAGAGTCCCTGAACGAGGCCCTCGAGCTCGTCCGCACGCGCATCATCGACGGGCAGCTCGGTGCGGCCCTGTTCGATGACCACACCAGTCTCGACGAGGACGTGCTCGGCGACGCCGGCCTGGAGGAACTTGCCCGGCGCTTCCGCAGCCGAGCGGACTGTCCGTAGCCGGAAGCCACATCCCAAGCGGGCCGCGGCTCGGCGCGAGCGGTATCGGTTGAAACGGTGCACGGCGCCAGCCCTCGCGGCGAAAATCGTCCTGCTGCGCTCGCGTTCGCGCTGAACCGGCGCGCCGCCGGCCCCTGAAGCGCAGCCTGGTATATGCTTCGCTGCAGCGGCCCGGGCACGCGAGGGCAGACCGATGCAGGACCAGCAGGCACTCAAGCAATCCTCCGAACCAGCATCCGGGCGGCGGCCGGCGAATGCCCCGAAGCTGCCGCCGAGGAGCGCATGGCTCGCTTTCCTGCTGATCCTCGCTCTGAACTACCTGCTCATGCGGCTGCTGTTCCCGATCTCGGAGGCGACCAGCATCCCCTACACGCTGTTCAGGGCGCAGGTCGAGCAGGGCAACGTCGAGGCAATCTACAACCGCGGCGAATCGGTCGAGGGGACGTTCCGCGAGCCCGTCACCGTGCCGGCGGCGGAGGGGGGGCCGGCGCCGGGGCGCGGGGCGGAGCCGCAAAGCGTGACGGATTTCGAGACGACCCTGCCGTACTTCCTCGACCCCGGTCTGGAACGACTTCTCCTCGAGCACGGCGTCGAGATTCGCGCGGAGCCGATCCAGACGGAAGACGGTCCCTTGAGCCTGCTGTTCGGCTTCGGGCCGGCGATCCTGCTGATCGCCTTCTACGTGTGGCTGTTCCGCCGCGCCGCGGCGCAGGGCGGCGGCGGCCTGCTGGGGCTCGGCAAGAGCAGGGCGCGCCGTTTCGACCAGGAGAAGGACACGCGCGTCACCTTCGACGACGTCGCCGGAATCGACGAAGCGGAGAACGAGCTGGTCGAGATCGTCGACTTTCTCAAGGCCCCGGAGAAATACACCCGCCTGGGCGGCACCGCGCCGAAGGGCGTGCTCCTCGTCGGCCCGCCCGGCACCGGCAAAACGCTGCTCGCGAAGGCTGTCGCGGGCGAAGCCGGCGTGCCGTTCTTCTCGATGAGCGGCTCCGAATTCGTCGAGATGATCGTCGGCGTGGGCGCCGCGCGCGTGCGCGACCTGTTTCGCGAGGCGCGCAAGCATGCCCCGGCGATCATCTTCATCGACGAGCTGGATTCCATTGGCCGCGCCCGCGGCGCGGCGGCCATCGGCGGCTCCAGCGAGCAGGAACAGACGCTGAACCAGATCCTGACCGAGATGGACGGCTTCTCCAGCCGGGAGGGCATCATCGTGCTCGCCGCGACCAACCAGCCGAACGTGCTCGACAAGGCGCTCCTGCGGGCGGGGCGCTTCGACCGGCGCGTGATCGTCCACCTGCCGGACAAGAACGGCCGCGCGGCCATTCTCGAGGTGCACACGCGGAACGTCCCGCTGGCGGACGACGTCGAGCTTGCCGAAATCGCCGCGGCGACGCCGGGGCTGTCCGGCGCCGACATCCGGAACCTGGTGAACGAAGCCGCGCTTCTCGCCGCGCGTCGCGAGCAGGACGAGGTGCGGGCGAAGGATTTCTTCGACGCGCTTGAGAAGATCATGCTCGGCCCCGAGCGTCCCATCCTGTTGAGCGAGGAAGACCGCGAGCGCATCGCATACCACGAGGGCGGTCACGCTATCCTCGGACTGGTGGTGCCCGGCGCGGATCCGGTGCACCGGGTCACGATCGTGCCGCGCGGCCAGGCGCTCGGAGTCACCTACCAGCGCCCGGAGAGCGACCGCTACAACTACCCGGAAGCCTACCTGCGGGCACGCATCACCGGGATGCTGGGCGGGCGTGCCGCCGAGGAGATCGTCTACGGCAGCAAGACGACGGGTGCGGAAAGCGATTTGCAGCAGGCGACGGAGATCGCGCGCAACATGGTCACCCGCTGGGGCATGAGCGACGCGCTCGGGCTCGTGCAGGTGGAAGTACAGCAGAACCCCTACCTCGGCGGCGCCGGCGTGACGCGATCGGTCAGCGAGGAGACGGCGCGCCTCGTCGATGGCGAGATCCGGCGCATCATCAGCGAATGCCACGAGGAGGCGGTCCGCTTGCTGCGCCAGCATCGCCGTGAGCTCGACGCGCTCGTGCAGGCGCTGCTCACCCAGGATTCACTCGACGAGCAGGAGATCCTGGAAGTGACCGGGCTGCCGCCCGCGCCCGCGCTGGAAAGCGGCCGGGTAACGCGCGCAGCCGGTGGTTGAGGACGGCACGCAATGAGCTCTGCTATTTCGGTCCGTGCTGCCGCGGCGGCATTGTTGCTGGCCGTTGCGACGGCGCTCCCGGCGCAGCCGGAAACGGGCGGTACCCGTTATGCCGGTGAGCACTTCGCCACCCGCAGTCCCGTGCTGGGCCTTCACGGGATGGCCGCGACCTCCCATCCGATCGCATCGCTCGTCGCCGTCGAGACGCTCAAAAAGGGCGGGAGTGCGATCGACGCGGCCATCGCCGCAAACGCGATGCTGGCGCTGGTCGAGCCGCACATGTGCGGCATCGGCGGCGACCTGTTTGCGATCGTCTGGGATCCAGAGACGAAGAAGCTCCACGGTTACAACGGAAGTGGGCGCTCGCCGAGGGGGCTCGGCTTCGAGGAGCTCGCGGCCCGCCTGGGGGAGGGTTCGCACCTGCCATTGTTCGGTGGTCTCTCGGTGAGCGTGCCGGGGGCCGTGGACGGCTGGTATGCCTTGCACGAGCGTTTCGGCCGCTTGCCCATGAGCGAGCTGCTCGCGCCGGCGATCCGCTATGCCCGCGAAGGCGTACCGGTCACCCAGGTCGACGCCGTCCTCTGGGCCGACGCGCTCGAGGAGCTCTCAGCGAGTGACGTGCCGACCGATCAGCTTGCCGGGCTGCGACGGACGTACCTGGTCGACGGCAAGCCGCCGCGCGCGGGTGAGATCTTCCGCAATCCCGACCTCGCCGACAGCTATTCGATACTGGCCGCGGGCGGCCGGGAAAGCTTCTATCAAGGTGAGCTGGCGCGGCGCATCGTCGAAACGGTGCAGGCTGCCGGCGGTGCCCTCGCGCTGGAGGACATGCAGGCACATCGCGGTGAGTGGGTCACGCCGGTCTCGGTCCGCTATCGCGGCTATGACGTGTACGAGTTGCCGCCCAACGGCCAGGGCATCACTGCGTTGCAGATCCTCGAGCTGCTGGAAGGCTATCCGCTGGCGCGGCTCGGGCGCGACGACCCGGACTTCTGGCACGTGATCATAGAAGCCACCAAGCTCGCCTACGAGGATCGCGCAAAATACTACGCGGATCCCGAATTCGGCGATAGTGATTACGCGTGGCTGCTGTCGGCCGAATACATCGCGCAGCGGCGGAAACTCATCGACATGCAGCACGCCGCACAGTCCGTGCCGGCCGGAGAGCCGCCCCCGCACGGCGATACCACCTACCTCGCGGTCGCCGACGAAAATGGAATGATGGTGTCCTTCATCCAGAGCAACTACTGGGAGTTCGGCAGCGGCCTCGTCCCGGAGGGGGCGGGCTTCGCCCTGCAGAACCGGGGCAGCTCGTTCTCGATGGAGAAGGGCCACGCCAACGCGTACGCGCCCGGCAAGCGGCCGTTCCACACGATCATTCCGGCCATGCTGATGAAGGACGGAGCTCCGGTGATGGCATTTGGAGTCATGGGCGGCTTCCTGCAGCCGCAAGGGCACGTGCAGGTCCTGGTCAACGTGATCGATCTCGGGATGAACGTGCAGGAAGCCGGCGATGCAGCGCGCTTCGTGCACAGCAGCGAGTCACAGCCGACCGGCGGAAAGATGTCGGACGGCGGCACGGTGCTGATGGAAGCCGGGGTGAGCCCGCGGGTCGTCGAGGAATTGCGGCGCCGCGGCCACCATGTGGATTACGGTGTGCGATCGTATGTCGGCTCCGTCGGCGGATACCAGGCGGTGTGGCGCGATCCCGGGACGGGAGTCTACTCCGGCGCTTCCGAGATGCGCTTTGACGGTGCGGCCCTTGGCTACTAGCGAAAATTCGATGGCGGCCGACGTTCACGCGTCCGAGCGGCTCGAGCTCTCGCGCAGCCTGCGCTCGCGCCACGTCAGCATGATCTCGATCGGGGGGATCATCGGCGCCGGGCTGTTCGTGGGCAGCAGCGCCGCCATCGCGGCGGCCGGTCCGGCGATCGTCGTGAGCTACCTGCTGGCCGGTCTCGTCATTCTCCTCGTCATGCGCATGTTGAGCGAGATGGCCGCCGCGTATCCCCGTATCGGCTCGTTCACGGAATATTCGCGGCTGGGCCTCGGCGACTGGGCGGGGTTCGTGAGCGGCTGGCTGTACTGGTACTTCTGGGTCGTCGTGGTCGCCGTCGAGGCCATCGCGGGCGCTGCGATCGTCGCGCAGTGGATTGCGTTGCCCGTGTGGCAGATCGGGCTCGGCCTCATGATCGTGCTCACGCTCGTGAACCTGTCCTCGACACGTTCGTACGGCGAATTCGAGTTCTGGTTCGCGTCGATCAAGGTCGCCGCCATCATCGCCTTCATCGTCGTCGGTGCGTCTTACGTCCTGGGATTCATCGGCAGGGAGGCGCCGGGTCTCGAGCATTTCACTGCGCACGGCGGGTTTGCTCCCAAGGGGGCGGTAGCGGTTCTGGCGGGCATCACGACCGTGATCTTTTCCCTGATCGGGGCGGAGATCGTGACGGTGGCGGCGGCGGAATCGAAGGAATCGGCGAAAACCATCTCGCGCCTGACGTTCACCATCCTGCTGCGCATCCTGCTGTTCTACGTCGGGTCCATCGTGGTGATCCTCGCCGTCGTGCCCTGGACCCTGATCGAGCCGGGCATCTCTCCCTTCGTCACCGCGATGCAGCGCATCGGGATTCCCGGCGCGAGCCTGATCATGAACATCATCGTCCTGACGGCGGTGCTCTCCTGCCTCAATTCCGGGGTGTACGTCACTTCGCGCGTGCTGTTCACGCTGGCGGCGCGCGGCGATGCACCCCAGTCCCTCGTGAAGCTCAGCCGGCGCCGCGTGCCCGCCCGGGCCATCCTGCTGGGGAGCTCGCTCGGCTTCGGGGCGGTCGTCACGGCCGTCGTGTCGCCGTCGGTGGTCTTCGCCTTCCTGCTGAATACCTCCGGCGCCATCATGCTGATCGTGTACGTGATCACGGCGCTCGCGCAGATCCGGGTGCGCCGGCGGCTGGAGCGCGACGACCCGGAGCGGCTCACGGTGCGCATGTGGCTGTTTCCGCATGCCACGTACGCGGCGATCTTCGCGATGCTCGCGGTGCTGGTCGCGATGGCGTTCACCGAAGATCTCGCGAGCCAGCTGTACGCCAGCCTGCTGTGCTTCGCGGTCGTCGTGATCGCGTATTTCGGATTGCGGGCACGCACGGCCTCCGCGCAGTCACCTGGCGGGCCGGCGCTCGCAGAATCCGCGCCGCCTCGAGACTGACCCCGGGTCCACCGCCCAGTGCGGAACCGGCGGCCGCACGGTTCGGCAAATATCAGGGCTGGCGATCGCGGGCGATGGGCAGCCGGAAATTGAAGCGGATGGCGAGGAAGCGCAGAGCGAAACACAAGAGGGCGCCGAAGAGCAGCACCGGGGCGCGCGGCAGCTCGAGCGCGTCGCCGATGACGACGACGGCCGCACCGGCCAGGGCGGCGACCGCGTAGAGGTCGGCGCGCAGCACGACGGGGATCTGCGCCACCAGCATGTCGCGGACGATGCCGCCGCCGATGCCGGTCAGCATGCCGAGCAATATCGCGGTGACCGGCGCGAGGCCGAATGCCAGCGCCTTCGCGGCGCCGGTGACCGCGAACAGCGCAAGGCCTGCCGCATCGAAGATCTGCACGGGATGATGCAGGTGCAGGACGAGCGAGTAGCGGTAGAACGTGATCAGGCCCGCAAGGCAGGCCACCGCCAGGTAGCGCCAGTCCATGAGTGCGGCCGGGGGCACGGCGCCCATCAGCACGTCGCGCGTGATCCCGCCGGCCGTCGCCGCGGCAATGGAAAGGACCAGCACGCCGAACAGATCGAGACGATGCCTGACGCCCACCGTCGCGCCGCTGATCGCGAAGACGAAGGTGCCGGCAAGGTCCAGGGTGAGAAGGTACGTGTGCACTACCGCTGCTTTTCGTCTTTATTCATGGTATGCCCCGGCAGCATAGCGCACGTACCGGGGGCGGGCGCACTCCATTCTGCCGCATACTGGTTGCCGCGGGCGTCCGCCGCGACAATGGCCCGGGCGAAGGACGACAACCATGAAGATCATCGACGCTGCCGGGGTTCGCGAGCTGTTGCCGATGCAGGCCTGCATCGAGGCGGTCGCCGCCGCCATGGCCGGCGTCGCCGCCGGAACCGTGCGGGTGCCAAAGCGCACCTTCATGCCGCTCGAGAGCGCCGGTGACGCGCTGCTCCTGATGCCGGGCGCCGCCCGGGAGCCGAACGTATACGGAGCCAAGATCATCGGCCTGCATCCCGGCAACCCGGCGCAGGGGCGCCCGGCCATCCAGGGTTTCGTCGCGCTGTTCGATGCCGATACCGGCACGCCGCTCTGCATCGTCGACGGCGCGGTGCTGACGTCGATCCGCACGGCCGCCGCGTCCGCGCTCGCGACGCGGCTGCTCGCCCGGCCGGATGCCGCGACGCACGGCGTGTTCGGCACCGGCGCCCTCGCGCGCACCCACATCGAGGCGATCGCGAGCGTGCGGCCGTGCAAACGGGTGCGCGTCTGGGGGCGGCACCTGCGCAAGGCGCGCGCCCTCGCCCGCGAAGAGGCCGCCCGCACGGGCCTCGAGATCGAGGCGGTCGCCGATCCCGCCGAGGCGGCGGCGTGCGACGTCGTGTCGACGGTCACCGGCGCCGCGGAGCCCGTGCTCCAGGGCCGCTGGATCCGGCCGGGCACGCACGTGAACCTCGTCGGCGCCCACTCCGCGAGCACCCGGGAGGCCGACAGCGATCTCATCGCGATGGCACGCGTCTACACCGATCTCATGGACTCGCTGCTCGAGGAAGGCGGCGACGTGCTCATCCCGATGCGCGAAGGGCGCATCGACCGGTCGCAGATTGCGGGGGAGATCGGGCAAGTGCTGGCGGGCAGGCTTGCGGGCCGGACGGACGAGGCCGAGATCACGGTCTACAAGTCCCACGGAATCACCGCCCAGGACCTGTATGCGGCGCACCTTACGTATACCCGGGCCCTCGCGCGAGACGCCGGCGGCGCTGCCGGATGAAAAACGCGTTCGCCGCGCCCGGTTTTTTTGCGACACTTCGCCTTTCGATCTGCGGTCCCGGGGGGTATCGGATGATTGCTGGAATGCGCGCGGCCCGCGTTGCGCCGACGGGAAGGAACACCTCGTGACCGACGCTTTGACGACGGCATCCGCGCAAGCGACAGCGGATGCCGTGGCACCGCAACCCGGGCTGGTGCGGGCGGTGTCGCGCTGGCAGATCGTCGGCCTCGCGATCAACGACGTCATCGGCAGCGGCGTCTACCTGCTGCCGGCGGGGGCGGCACTGCTGCTCGGTCCCGCGAGCATCTGGGCCGTGATCCTCGCGGGCATCACGGTCACACTGCTGGTGCTGTGCTTCGCCGAAGCCGCGAGCTATTTCGAAGGCACGGGCGGCGGCTATCTCTACACCCGCGAAGCTTTCGGCGAGTTCGTGGGATTCGAGGTCGGCTGGATGACCTGGCTTGCCCGGATTGCCTCGGTGGCGGCGCTGACCGCCGGTTTCGCGCAGGCGGTGAGCTTCGTCTGGCCGCCCGCCGCCGCGGGCCTGCCGCGCGCCGGCGTCGTCACGCTGCTCATCGGCTCGCTGGCATGGATCAACGTCATCGGCGTGAAGCAGGGTGCCCGTCTCGCGGCGGGCCTCGCGGTGGCCAAGGTGGCGCCGCTCGTGCTCTTCGCCGGGGCCGGCCTGTTCGCGGTCGACTGGTCGCGGGTCGCGGTCGTCGAGCTGCCGCCGCTGGACAACCTCGGCGAGGCCGCGCTGCTGTTGCTCTTCGCCTATGCCGGATTCGAGAACACGGCCGCCCCGGCCGGCGAGTACCAGAACCCGAAACGCAACGTGCCGTTCGCGCTCGTCACGATGATCGTCATCGTCACCGTGCTGTACGCGCTCGTGCAGCTCGTGACGGTCGGCACGCTGCCCGGCCTCGCGCACTCGGAGTCGGCCGTGGCGGAATCGGCG
>CAZBGV010000057.1:0-20236 GCA_964491485.1 uncultured Woeseiaceae bacterium
CGGCCTCGAGCGCCTGCGTGTACCACGCGACGGTGCGGCCCAGCTCCGGCGCCGTCAACTGCTTGAGGAGCACGTCGTTCAGCACCGCGCGCGCCTGCCCGCCGCCGCCGTTCAGCATGAGCACGAAGCCGCTCGCCGCATCGGGCAGCAGCGTCATCGCGGAATACATGCCCATCAGCGTGCCCGTGTGCGACACCGTCCAGGCGCCGTCCACGTCCGCGAGGCGGAAGCCGAAGGCGTACGCATAATAATGTGTGCGGTCCCAGGCGCGCCGGCGGGCGGAGATCGGCATGGGCGTGCGCGCGGCCCAGAGCTCGCGCCGCTCTGCTTCGGGCAGCCACGCGAGCTGCGCCGGCGTCGGTGCGAGCCAGTTCTGCGCCCACGCGAGCATCGCCTCCAGGCTGCAGCGGATGCCGCCGGCCGCGGCCGACGTGATCGGGGGCACCACCGGCCCGTCCACGCGCACCGGCACGTTGACGCCGTTCTCTTTCACGTGCGGCTGCGCCACGTTGCCGACTTCGATCGAGCGCCAGCTCCCCACGCGGCAATCGAGCGCGAGCGGCTCGAACACCTCGCGCCGCATGAGCTCCTCGTAGGCAGCGCCGCCGGCCGCGGCCGCCACCTCGCCCGCGACGACGTAGAGCAGGTTGTCATAGGCGTAGCCCGAGCGGAAACCGTACGCCGGCTCGAGGTACGCGAGCCCGTGGACGATGTCCGCGCGCGTGAAAGCGTTCGGCTCCGGCCACAGCATCAGGTCTCCGCCGCCTTCCGGCAGTCCGCTGTTGTGCACCAGCAGGTCGCGCACCTGCATGTGCTGCGTGACCCACGGATCGTGCATGCGGAACCGTGGCAGGTGCTTGCGCACCGGGTCGTCCCAGCGAAGCTTCCCGGCCTCGACCAGGCGCGCGAGCAGCGCGGCCGTCATCGCCTTGCTGTTGGAGGCGATCTTGAACAGCGTATGGCGATCGACCGGCTCGCCGCCGCCGGCGACGAGCTCGCCGGCGGTGCGCGTGTAAACCACCTTGCCGTGCTCGATCACGCCGACCGCGAGGCCGGGCACGCCGTAATGCGCGATGACGTCGTCGACGGCGCGGTCGTACGCGGCGGTGGGTTGCGCTGGCAGAGCGGGCGCCGGCGGCGGTGCCGCACAACCCGCTACGAGCAGAAAGACTACGACGTAGGAGCCCGCCATGCGGGCGAATGCGATCGCCGGGTCGCCCGCATGGCGGGCTCCTACGGGGTATCGTGCGGAGTCTCGTTCCATTGCGGGGTCATCACCTCGAGCGCGACCAGGTCCTCGAACGCCTGGCGGCGGCGGATCACGGCCCAGCGTCCGTCGTCGACCAGCACCTCCGCGGCGAGCGGCCGCGAGTTGTAGGTCGACGCCATCGACGCGCCGTAGGCGCCCGTGCCGCGGATGGCGAGCAGGTCGCCGGCCGCGCATTCCGGCAGCTCTCTCGCGCGCGCGAAGACGTCGGCGCTTTCACACACCGGTCCGACGACATCGTAAGTCGCAGGCGGGCGCGTTGCACCGTCGACGGGCACGATGTCGTGCCAGGCGTCGTAGAGGCTCGGCCGAAGCAGGTCGTTCATGGCGGCGTCGACCACCAGCCAGCGCCGCCCGGCGCCGGGCTTCACCCGCAGCACGCGGGTGAGCAGGATCCCGGCATCGGCTACGAGCGCGCGTCCGGGCTCGAGCACGACGCGGCCGGTGAAGCCGTGCAGCGCCCGCCGGATCTCGGCAACGTATTCGGCGGGGCTGACCGGCCGGTCGTGACCCGGCTGGTAGCACACGCCGAGGCCGCCCCCCACGTCGATGCTCGTGATGACGTGGCCGGCGGAGGCAAGCTCGCGCCAGAAGCGGCCGAGGCGCTCGAGCGCCCGGGCGAACGGCTCCAGCGAGAGGACCTGGGAGCCGATGTGCATGTGCAGCCCGTCGAGGCGGACATACGTGAGGCGCGCGGCATCGGCGAACCAGTTGCGCGCCTCGTCGAAGCTCACGCCGAACTTGTTGTCGGCGCGGCCCGTGGAGATCTTCTCGTGCGTATGGGCGTCGACGTCCGGATTGATGCGCGCGGCGGCGCGCGCGATCACCTTGCGCTCCTTCGCGATGCGTTGCAGCGTTTCCAGCTCGTCGGCCGACTCGACGTTGAAGCGTGCGATGCCGGCGGCGAGCGCCTCCTCGATCTCGTCCTCGCGCTTGCCGACGCCGGAGAACACGATGCGCCACGCCGGCACGCCCGCGGCCAGCGCGCGCTTCAGCTCGTAGACGGAGACGATATCGGCGCCGACGCCCATCTCCGCCATGACCTTCAGGATCGCGAGATTGCTGTTCGCCTTCACCGCGTAGCAGACGAGCGCGTTCAGGCCCCACAGGCTCGAGCGCAGCGCGGTCACGCGGCGGCGGATCGTGCGCGCGGAATACACGTAGAGCGGCGTGCCGAGCTCGCGCGCCAGCGCTTCGAGCGCGACGCCGTCCAGGGCTTCGGAAGGGGATTCCGGGTCCGTGCAATCGCCGGCGGGAAAAAGCCGGCGGCCCGTGCCCTGGGGCACGGACCGCCGGGAGGGGATGTCAGAAGTCAACCGTCACCAAGAACTGCGCATAGCGGGGCGACTGGTAAGCCGTGCCCTCGAGGTAGTCGGGATTCTGGAAACCGATGTCGTCCTCGAACTCGTCGTCGACCTCGATCACGCGCTGCTGGTCGAGCAGGTTGTAGACGGCGAACTTGGCCCTGACGTCGAAGTTCTCGAGCTCCCTGAGGTAAGTGAGGCTCAACCCGACGTTGTACGTCCACGGCAGGCGGCCGCCGGCTCCCCGGCCGCGATGCTCATATTGGCGTTCGGACGGGCTCTCCGCCGTGCAGTTGGCGACGCAGACGAAATAGCTGTGGTAGTTCTTGTTGTCCCACGGGTCGCCCACGCCGAAGGCGTTGATGGGGCGCCCGGACAACGCGAACAGGGTGCCGCCGACCTGCCAGTTCTCGTTGAAGCCGTACGAGCCGCGCAGCTTGATCTGGTGCCGGTGGTCGTTCGGCAGCGGCCCGACGCCGCGGAAGTTCACCCAGGGGGTGTCGAAGTTTTCCGTGCGCCCGGTGTCGGAGAAGTCGGTGTCCGAATTGACCGGGCCTTCCGCGTTGCCCTCGCTGTAGCTCAGCGTGTACGAGGCATTGAACGACCACTGATCGTCCCAGGCGCGGTCGAGCACGAACTCGAGCGCCTTGTAGGTGCGCTCGGGTTTCGGGAAGCCGGCCTCCCCGATGTAGTTGCCGTCATCGTCGTACAGGCTCCATCCTGCCTTCGAGGTATCGATCGTGATGTAGCCGTCGGGCTCGCCGTCGCAGTCCGTATCGCCCCACACCGTCACCGGCTTGCCGGGGTTGGCCATCACCCAGCCGACGTACCCGGTATCGCCGTCGCACACGATTCCGTTGGACGTGATCTCCATGTCGTCGATGGCGTTGTGCAGCTCGCGGTAGATGCCGCGCACGCCCCACGACCAGTAATCGTTGATCATGGACTGGTAGCCAAGGATGATTTCGTCCTGGTAGACCGGATCCATGTCGGCATCGACCTCGCCGCGGAGATCCCCGACCTCGCCGTTGCCCTGGTCGTCGTAGACGCGTCCGATCTGCTCACCGAGGATCGGACGCTGGTAGGTCTGGTCGTTGTACTCGAAGTCCTCCATGCCCTCGAACACGTAGAACGTGCGCACGTCGGCGAAGCCGCCGGCCTGCTTGATGTTGATCACGTTTGCCACCGGCAGGAAGTAGCGGCCGGCGTTACCGAACACCTTGCTGCGCCCGTCGCCCCGCATGTCCCAGGAGAAGCCGAGCCGCGGCGCCAGCATGTCGTCCATCTTGATGTAGCTGTCGCCGTCGGAGTTCTTGTTGTCGAAGGCGTCCCAGCGCAGCCCCGCATCGACGACCAGCGTGTCGGTAAGCTGCCAGCTGTCCTCGACATAGAACGCGGTAGCCGTCGTCTCGAATTCGCCATCGACCTCGTTGGTCCGGGTCATGACGTATGCGTTGACGCCGGCCGGAACGATACCGTCGTTGATCAGCCTCGTGCCGGGCGCCGTGTCGTTGATGAAGTACCGCAGACGGTCTGGCCCCGCATAGTGCTGCAGGTGGTTGGAGGTATCGACCTCGTGATCGACACCGAAGCGCAGCTGGTGATCCCCGAGCGTCCACTGGAAATCCAGTCGCGCCTGCTCGCGGTTGTCCGTGCGCGAGATGACCGAGGAGCTGCTGGTGCAGCCGGGCAGACCCTTGGGTGCATCATCCCGATCGTCGTCGATGCGGTTGCAGTCGACGTCGCGTGACGAATACTGGGCGAAATTCCGCTCCGTCTCGCCATACATCGCGCGGGCCGAGAGGTTGTCGGTCAGGTAGGTGGTCCAGGTCGCCGACCAGTTCAGGCCGCCGCTGTCACCGAACTCGTACTGCTGGAACTCGCCGCGAGAGCCGCTGGCGAGGTCGAAGTCGTAGACCTTCGTGACCGCCGTGTTCTCGTCGGAGAAGGCGAGCAGCTCCAGCAGGTTGCTGTCGTTCACCTGCCAGTCGATCTTCGTGCCCCAGAATCCGTCGTCGGATTTCCCGTCGTTGATTACCGTGCCGTCATTGTTGGTGTTGATCGGCTCGTAATCCCGCAGCTCGTACATCGCGAAGAAGAACAGCTTGTCCCTGACGATCGGGCCGCCGGCATACAGGTTCAGGCTCCGCCGGTCGTACTCGTCGTGGGCCGCGATGTACTCGGCATTGCCGTCGGCGTCGTAGTGATTCTCGCCGTCGCTCTGCAGGAAGCTCGGCTCCCACAGGGCCTCGGCGCCGAACTCGAACTCGTTGGTGCCGGAACGGGTCACGGCGTTGATAACGCCGCCCGTGGTGCGGCCGAACTCCACCGAATACCCGCCCGTCTTGACCTGGAACTCGTCGTAGAACGCATACGGGACCGACGAAAAACCGACGCGGTTGTAGAAGTCGGTGACGTTCAGGCCGTTGATGTAGACGGCGTTCTCGGCCACCGAGGAGCCGCCGAAGGACGCTCCGTTGAACTCGCCCTTGTTCACGCCGGTCGCCAGCGTGGCCACCGACAGGAGGTCGCGGTCGACCGGCAGCCGCGCGAGCTCGACCTTGCTCAGGTTGAGCGAAGACTCCGTGGAGCTCACGTCGATGATCGGCGCCATGCGCGAGCCGACGACCTGGATCACGTCCAGGTTGCCGGCGGTGACCATCGTCGTCTTGCCGAGGCTCACGGTGACGACGACCGGCTGCACCACGGTCTCTCCGTTGACCGTGGCTTCGAGCGTGTAACGGCCGACGGGGAGGAAGGGAAAGCGGTAGCTGCCGTCCGCGTCGGCGGTGACGGTGCGGTTGAATCCGGTCTCCGGATTCGTCACGGTGACCTCCGCTCCGGGCGCCGTCTGGCCCGCGAGCGAGCCGTCCTGCGACTGCGCAAGCGCCTGCGACGCCAGCGCGAGGCCGAATGCCGCGGCCAGTGCCACGCCGGCCGCGCGCGCGAATTGCCGTATGTTCTCGTTCATGTTCCCCCTCCGGGAGTTCTCAGGTTTTCTTGTCACGTCGTACGAGGATCTTTCGCCGCCGGCAGGATCTTCGCGTCGAACGAATAATCCCACTGGTCGAAATACAGGTTGCCGCCGTCCCACTCGACCTCGCCGCGTTGTGAATCGACGGTCTCGGAACGGAAGTGCTGTTTTACGGGCTCGAAAGGGCGCCCCCAGTCGTCGTTGAAGGCGATGCGGTAGCCGTCGAGCCCGCCGAGATAGAACCATTCGATTTCCGGTGCTTCCTCGAAGCGCCCGAATGTCACGTCCATCGGCACCCAGCCGTACGGCTCGAGGTACAGCTGGCCCCAGTCGTGCAGGTTCCAGTACTCGCCCTCGGAAAACACCATCCCGGACTGCCAGCGCGCCGGAATGCCGTTCATGCGCAGGAGAGTAATGACCAGCAGCGTCTGCTGGCCGCAGTCCGCGTGACCGGCGTGCAGCGCGTAATCGCTGATGTTGGCGATGGTGGAATACTCGCGCGCGCCCGCCCACGGAATTTCATCGACCGCGGAGAAGAGCTTCTGCGCGATGCGCCACGGATTCGTCTCGTCGCCGACGATCTGGCGCGAAAAGAGCCGCAGCGCTTCGTTGAAAACGACGTGCGGAGCGCGCTCCGCGACGAACGGCGCGAGGTCCGGCGTGATCTCCGGGCGGTGCGCTTCCTCGGGATCGATCGCGTAATAGCGGGCGTAGATCGTGAGCTCGTAGCTGATCGCGAACTCCGTGGGCTTGCCCGCTTCGGCAGTGCGCTCGAGGTAGACGGTGCGCTGCAGCGCCGATGCGGGCGCCACGCTGTGCGCCGACGGCGTCGTCGCGAGCAGCCGGATGTCTTCCTGCCGGTCCGGCAGCGCGCGCGGGAACGGGATCCACGCGCGCAGCGTCTCGCCGGCCGGCACGGCGTCCGCGTCCACGGTGAGCGTCTGCGTGACCTGCACGCGCCGCGGCAGCACGCTCGCGTGCTCGGCCCGCAGCGCCGCTTCGCGCACCGCGCGATGGCGATCGTTCGGGGTCTCCATCGGCCCGTCGCGGAACGGCGTCTGCTCCGCGCGCCGCGCGCGTGCCTCGGCGCTCAGCCGGAACAGGTTGGACGGCGAGCGGTTGAAGTAGAGCACGCGCCCGTCGATGATCTGGCGCTCGAAGAGACCGGCGGCGTCCCAGCGGGCGAACTCGGCGTCGGTGAGATCGGGAATCTGCCGCTCGAGCTTCGCCTTGACGTCTTCGGCGGTGAGCGTGAAGTCGAGCAGGATGCGGCGCATGCGCTCGCGCTGGAAGAGCAGCGCGTCGCGGGCGGCGTCGGAGAGCCCCGGCGCGGCCAGCCGCTGCGCGATGGCCGCCTCGGCGGTCCGGAACTGGCCGGCGTCGATGCCGGCGACGATGCGGGGGAGGGCGTCGCCGCCGGCATCGGTGGCGCCGGCCAGCACGGGCGTGCTCGAAAGAGCGGTGATCAGGAGGAGTGCCACGGCGGCGCTGCGCCGGCCCGGCGCTCGTCCCCGCCGTAGAGCTGCCGATCGCGTGAACACATCCGGGTCCTGAAAAGGAGCTCGATGCCGGCCTGTTTAGCAGGTTTGCAAGAGGCCGTCAATAGTTTATGCTTCCCGCAATCACAACAGGAATCATATATTCTGCGGCGCCGGCAGCGGCGCGTCTCCCGCGCCAGGAAAGGGGATGAATGATCCAGTCGACGTGGCCGTACCTGGGCCTGATGCTGCTCGCCGCCGGCGTCTTTCCTGCGCTGGAACGGCGCTACGGCTGGCGTCTTTTCTCGGTCGCGCCCCCGATCGTGCTGGTCTACCTGCTGGTGACCGCGCTGGCGGTGGCCGGCACGTGGCAGCTCACCCCGGAGATCCGGGCCGCCCAGTCCGCGGTCACCGGGAAGCTCGTGCCGACGCTTTTGTTCCTGCTCATGATCAACTGCGACCTGCGAGCCATCCTGCGCCTCGGGCCGCGGGTGCTCGCCGTGTTCTTCTGCACCACGGCGAGCCTCTTCGTGGCCTTCGTGACGGCGGGGCTCGTGTTCCGCGCCTGGCTGCCGGCCGACGGGTGGCAGCCCCTCGGCGCGCTCGCCGGCAGCTGGGCGGGCGGCACCGCCAACCTCATCGCGGTGAAGGAATCCCTGGGCATGCCGGAATCGCTGCTCACGATGTCGCTCGTGACCGATGCGCTGTGCTATTCCGCGTGGGTCGCGATCCTGTTCTCCATTGCGGGGCTCGCGCCGGCGTTCAACCGCTGGGCGCGAGCGCGTTCGAGCGCGGAGCTCATCTTCGAGCCGCCGCGGGCCGCCGCACCCGTGTCCCCGGAAGCCGTGCTGGTCTGGCTCGGCCTGGGTCTCCTCGCGACGGTCGCGTCGGCAGCAATCGCGGCGCGGCTGCCCGCCTCGGCCGCGATCTCGGCCACCACGTGGACGATCCTGCTCGCGACCGCTTTCGGCCTCGTCGTCGCGCATACGCCGCTCGCGCGCTATCCGGGCGCGAACCGGATCTCGGGAGCGCTGCTCATTGCCGTGGTCGCGGTGCTCGCGTCGCAAAGCGATTTCCGCAACGTCGGCGACGCGCCGTTGTACGTGCTCGCGGGCGCCTCCATCATCGCGCTGCACGCCGCCTTCATGTTCTTTGCGGCGCGCGTGTTCCGTTTCGATCTCTACCTGTGCGGCATCTCCTCGCTCGCGCACATCGGCGGTGTCGCGGCGGCGCCGCTGCTCGCCGCGACCTATTCGCGCGCGCTCGTGCCGGTGGCCATCCTGCTCGCGTTGCTCGGCTACGTGATCGGCACGGGCTACGGGTTGTTCGTCGCCCGGGTGCTGGCCGGTGTGTTCGGCGGATAGCGCGGTGACACGGACGTTGCCCTGCCTGCTCGCGGCCGCCCTGCTGGCGCTCGGCACGGTGCCGGCCGCGGGCGGCGAGCCGCGCACGGCGCTTGCGGCGATCGGCGTCGAGGACATCCACCTCACGCCCGCGTTCTGGGTCGCGCGGCTCGCCGCGCCGGACGAGGTGCTCATGCAGCCCGGTGCGATCGCCGCGCAAAATGCCGAGCTGCTCGCACGCGATCCCTCGATGAACGATCTCTCCGGGCTGCCGGCGACGCTCTCGCGCCGCGCCGTCGCGACCCGGATCGAGGACCTCGCCGCTCCGCCGTCCGGCCCGCTGTACGACGCCGCGGGCACCCCGGTCGGGCGCGCGACGCTCGATGCGCTCGTGCGGAACCGCAACCTGGACGCGATCCCGGAGCGGCAGGCGACGCGCTTCGGCCTCGTCGTGCGGCGCGCGCCGCTGCGGACTTTCCCGACCGACCTGCGGGTGTTCCGCTCGCCGGACGATCACGACATCGATCGCTTCCAGGAGAGCGCGCTCTTCCCCGGCACGCCGGTCGTCATCGCGCACGAAAGCCGCGACGGCCGCTGGCTGTTCGTGATCGCGCCGCGGTATGCGGCCTGGGTGGAGAAGGACCGGGTCGCCGAAGGCGAGCGGGAGACCGTGCTCGGGTACGGCCGCAAGGCGCCCTACCGCATCGTCACCGGCGCCGGCGTCGAGACCGTGTTCACGCCGGAGCGCCCCGCCGTGTCGGGCCTCGCGCTCGACATGGGCGTGCGCATGCCGGTGCTCGAGGACTGGCCGGCGGACGAGCCGGTCAACGGCCAGCATCCCTACACCGCGCACGTGATCGAGCTGCCGATGCGCGAAGCGGACGGGCGGCTCGTGCTCGCGCCCGCGCTGCTCCCGAAGATGGCGGAGTCGGCCGGCGATTACCTGCCGCTCACGCGCGGCAACATCGTCCGCCAGGCGTTCCGCTTCCTCGGCGAGCGCTACGGCTGGGGTCATTCGTACGGCGCGCGCGACTGCTCGGGTTTCGTCTCCGAGGTGTATCGCAGCATGGGCGTCATGCTGCCGCGCAACACGTCGGACCAGGGCGTGAGCCCCGCTTTGGACAAGCGCCTGTTCGAGGCATCGGACTCGCGCGCCGAGCGGCTGGTGGCGCTGCGCTCGCTCGACGTCGGCCATCTCGTCTATATTCCGGGTCACGTGATGATGGTGGTGGGGACGATCGACGGCGAGCCCTGGGTGATTCACGACACCACCGGGTTCGGCCACGTGGCGCCCGACGGCACATTCACGCGCGTGCGCCTGAACGGCGTGTCGATCACACCGCTCATACCGCTCGCCGCGAACGAGACGGAACTGTACATCGACCGAATGACGAGCATCGTGCGCGTCGTCCCCGCTTCGCCAAAGGAAGCTCCACCGCCTTTATGAAAATCAAAGACATCCGGTTCGGCATCCTCAAGGTTCCCCTGAAGACGCCGTTCAAGACCGCGCTCCGGACGGTCGACAAGATCGAAGACATCGTGGTCATGATCGCCACCGACACGGGGCACACCGGTTACGGTGAGGCGCCGGCCACCGCGGTCATCACCGGCGACACGCACGGTTCCATCGTCGAGGCCATCCGCCACTACATCTGGCCGCGCATCAAGGATCACGACGTCGCCAACCTGAACCAGGTCACGCGCCTGATCCAGGGGGCGATGGAGAAGAACTCGAGCGCCAAGGCGGCGGTGGAAATTGCGCTCTACGATCTCTGGGGCCAGCTCTACGGCGCGCCGCTCTACCGCCTGCTCGGCGGCGGCGATCCGCTGATCACCACCGACATCACGATCAGCGTCGATTACATCGACAAGATGGTCGCGGATTCGCTGGCCGCGGTGGAGCGCGGCTTCGAATCGCTGAAGATCAAGGTCGGCAAGGACATCGGCGTCGACATCGAGCGCGTGAAAGCCGTGTACGCCGCCGTCGAGGGCCGGGCGCTGCTCAGGCTCGATGCGAACCAGGGCTGGACCGCCAAGCAGGCGGTATACGCGCTGCAGACGCTCGAGGACGCGGGCGTGCACCTCGAGCTCGTGGAGCAGCCGGTGAAGGCGCAGGATCTCGAAGGCATGCGCTACGTCACCGAGCGCGTGCACACGCCGATCATGGCCGACGAGAGCGTGTTCGGCCCGACCGAGGTCGTCGAGCTCATCCGCATGCGCGCGGCCGACATCATCAACATCAAGCTGATGAAGACGGGCGGCATCTCCAACGCGATCCGCATCGCGGACATTGCCTCCATGTACGGCGTGGAATGCATGATCGGCTGCATGCTGGAGACGAGCATCAGCGTCGCCGCGGCCGTGCACGTCGCGGTCGCGAAGTCCGATTCCATTACCAAGATCGACCTGGACGGGCCCTCGCTCTGCGCCTTCAACCCGATCGACGGCGGCGTGAAGTTCAACGAGGCCGAGATCAGCGTGACCGATGCGCCGGGTCTCGGCATACACGAGATCAGGGGGCTCGAGCCGATCGCGTAGGCCGTCACGAGTGCGATGTCACCGTTGCTGAAAATCCGCGCCGAGCGCGACCAGATGTCCGCCATCGAGCGGCGCATCGCCGACTTCATCCTCGAAGAGCCGCACCTGCTCCGCGACTATTCTTCCCAGCAGCTTGCCAACGCGCTGAAGATCAGCCAGTCGAGCGTCGTCAAGTTCAGCCAGAAGCTCGGGTTCAAGGGTTACCCGGACCTCAAGTACTCGATCGGCGAGTCACTGGCGCGCGGTGACGGGGGCGACCGCGAAGGACCCGTGGAACCGCTGTCCGACGATCCGCATGCGGCACTGGCAGAAAGCCTGTGGCACGCGAAATCGCGGGCCGAGCAGGAGACGCGCCTGATCAATCCGCCGCCGCACATCGACGAGATCGCGGGCGCGATCAGCCGCGCCGGCAAGGTGTTCATCATCGGCCTCGGCGAGGACGGCGTGCCCGCACGGGCGTTCGCGATGCGGCTGTCGCTGCTCGACATCCTGACGGTGCATCATTTCGATACCGTGCTCATGACGTCGAGCATCGCCACGGCCGCCGAGCACGACGTGCTGTTCGTGTTCTCCGAGTACGGGCAGCAACCGGCGCTCTGCCAGCTCGCCCGCGATTTCCGCGAGCAGCGGGCGAGGGTGGTGTCCGTCACGCGGCATACGGCGAACCCGCTCAGGGCGCATGCCGACCTGGCCCTGCTGGTGTCCGCGCACGACGAGAGGCCGCACATCGAGCCACTGCTCTACCAGTCGGCGCTCAGGCACCTGCTGGACCTCATCTTCGTGATCCTCGCGGAGAACGGCGACGGCCGGCTGGATCGTTATGCCGCCAACCTCGAGCGCATCCGGAACCTGTTCGAGCCCTGATCTCGTCCGGTCGCGCGCCATGCGCGCTCCTGCGGGTGGTTTGGTGTATAAACCGGCCATGAGGAACGTGCTCCGGGGAGCTTTGGCCTGCGCTCTCGTGACGCTGGCCCTCACGGCGGCGGCCGGGCCGGCGCAGGAGTTCGCACGCCTGTCGCGGGACGCCGACGGTGCGCCGCTCGCCCTGCAGACCGCCGTCGTCACCTACGTGCCGGCCGACGGCGACCGGCACTACACCGTCGACCTGATCGGGGCGGTACACGTGGCCGACCGCGCGTATTACGCCGAGCTCAACGAGCGCTTCACGGGTTATGACGCCGTGCTGTTCGAGATGGTCGTCCGCGATGAGGCGCCCGGCGCCCCGCAGGACCGCAAGCCGTCCGGCGGCGGGGACCTGAGCTTCATCTCCGTCGTGCAGAACGGGATGAAGGACATGCTCGGGCTTGCGTTCCAGCTCGACGAGATCGATTACGGCGCGGCCAACCTCGTGCACGCGGACCTCTCGGCCCGTGGGCTTCGCGAAAGCATGAAGGCGCGCGACGAATCGCTGTACGTGTATTTCTGGCGCATGGTGTTCGCGTCATTCGATCAATACGCGAAGGATCCGCTCGGCACGCGCGACTGGCAGCTTGCCGCCGCCCTGCTCACCAGCTCGCAGGACGAGAACGCGCTCAAGCTCGTGGTGGCCGAGGAGCTGCTCGCCTCGATGAAGTCGGGCGACCTGTTCGGCGGCGAGGACGGCTCGGCGATCATCGCGGCCCGCAACGAGCACGCAATGGGCGTGCTTCGCGAGCAGATCGACGCGGGTACGCAGCGGATCGGCATCTTCTACGGCGTCGCGCACATGCCCGATTTCGAAGCGCGGCTCGAAGCCATGGGCCTCACGAGAACGCGCACCGAGTGGCTCGACGCCTGGCGCCTCGCTCCCCCGTAGGAGCCCGCCATGCGGGCGACATCGATCTTCGGGTCGCCCGCATGGCGGGCTCCTACGGGTGTGTGTTCACGGCGGCGGCGCGGCGAGGAGCGGCTGCCGCGCGCGGTAGATCAGGTACAGGCCGCTGCCGATGATCACCGCCGCGCCCGCGAACACGACCGCATCCGGGACTTCGCCCCAGATGAGCAGGTCCAGCCCGAGTCCCCAGAAGAGCGACGAGTATTCGAACGGCGCGATGACCGAAACCGGCGCGATGCGGAACGCCTCGGTGAGCAGCATCTGGCCGAGCGCGCCCGTGATCCCGAGCGCGACGAGGAAGCCCGCGTCAGCCGCGCGGATCGCCTGCCAGTCGGGCCACGCGAGCAGCCCGGCGCCGATCGCGACCATGACGATGAACCAGAACGACATCGCCGCCGTGGAGTCGCTGCGGCCGAGAACCCGCACGGTGATCGCGTTCAGCGCGTAGCACAGCGCGCTCGCGAGCACGGCCAGCGTCGTGTAGCCGATCGGCACGGAACCCGGCCGCAGCACGATCAGCACGCCGCCGAATCCCGTCAGAATGGCGAGCCAGCGGCGCGTGTCGACGTGCTCCTTGAGCAGCGGCACCGACAGCGCGGTGATGAGCAGCGGGGCAATGAAGAACAGGGTGTAGGCCTGGGAGAGCGGCATGCCGCTGATGGCGTAGATGAATCCCGTCAGCATGACCACGGCGAGCACGCCGCGGAACAGGTGCCAGCGCCAGCGAACCCGCACCAGCGTCGCGAAATTCCGGTCTTTCCAGTAGACCCAGCCGATGACGAACGGCACCGACACGATGCCGCGCAGCGCCGCGATCTGCAGCGCGGGATAGCGGCCGGTCATGTCCTTCATGGTGGCGTCCATGAGCGCCAGGGTCGCCATGGCAAGGAGCATCAGGCCGATGCCGCGCAGGTGATCGCTGCGCACCGTTCCTCCCGTTCTGCCGAGCGAAGCGGGCTATGATAGCGAACTGCCGTCCGTTCGCTTGCCTGTCGGTTTTTCCTGCCGCCGCGTTTTCCAGGGGCGCAAGCAATCTGCCGGGCCCGGACAGGCCCGGCAAACCGTGTTGACGGGTTAGTGGGATCTTTACCCTAGTGCCGCGCGCGTGAGCGGCCCTTTTCCTCGGCGCTGTGCGCCGCGTCCACTTCGTCCTCGTCCATGTCCCGCGCGCGCTCGGCGCGCTCGGATTCCGAGCTTTTCCGTACGCTGTCTTTCACATGTTCGCGATAACGCCGGTCGGCCTCGCGGTCGCCTTCTCCGCCGGTGGGTTTACGAGCCATCGTGCTGCTCCTCTGGTTGCTTTCGAGTACACCCGGCTGTGCCGGGATGAGCCGCTAACGATGCAAAGCGCGTGCCACCGCGTCGACGTGCGCCCGCCCGAGGGACGGGTGGGCGGCTGCTAGAATGCACGCATCGACATGCTGCCCGGGAAATCGCGATGACGCCGTTCGTCGAGGAAGCCATCGAAGACTACGCATTCGCCCATACGCGGCCCGAGCCCGACGACCTGCAGGCGCTCGCCGAACGCACGGCGCGCGAGATGCCGGATGCGCAGATGCTCACCGGGCGCGTCGAAGGCCGGCTGCTGAAGCTGATCGCCGCCCTGGTGCGACCTCGCTTCGTCCTGGAAGTCGGCACCTTCACCGGTTATTCGGCGCTGTCACTCGCGGAAGGCGCTCCCGCGGACGCCAGGATCGTCACCTGCGAGATCGATCCCGCCGCCGAGGCGGTCGCGCGGGCGGCGTTTGCTGCGAGTCCCGTCGGTCACAAGATCGAGATTCGCATGGGTCCTGCGCTCGAGACCATCGCGCAACTCGGGCAGGAGATCGACCTCGCGTTCATCGATGCGGACAAGGAACACTATCCCGAGTACTACGAGGCGATCCTCGCGCGCACGCGCCGCGGCGGCGTGCTCGTGCTCGACAACATGCTGTGGTCGGGTGAAGTCGTGGCACCCGCAGGCGGGATTGCCCGCACCCTCGATGCGCTCAACAAGACCATTGCCGCCGACCGCCGCGTCGAGAACGTGCTGCTTACCGTGAGAGACGGCGTGCAGCTCGTCCGCAAGCTGTAGCCGGCGCACCCCGCAGGCTCTCCGGTTCGGAGCGGCTCGCCCGGCAGCGCGGCGGTCAGTAGACGGCGGCCGCGCCGGCCGGCATGCAGGTGGCGAGCTTCAGGTCGTCCGGCGTCGGGCGGATGCGGCGGCTGGACTGCCGGTTGACGACTACGACGCCGCGGCTCCGTGTGCACTGTTCTTTCATGCGCTCGAATTCCTCGAGCGCTTCGATGCGCGCGATGTCGCGCCGGTAGCGCCAGTCTTCCCGCTCGTCCTCGGTCGGCCGCGAAACGCAGGCGCCCGCGACTACGAGCACGGACAGGCAAAAGAGCCCGTTCTTGTTCATGTCACCCCCTCGGGCCGCTGTCGCGGACCCGTCCTCCCCGGGCCCGCGCGACCGCGACTCTTTGCGACCCGATGTTACTCCAACGCGGGAGGGCCGGCGGGCGCCGGAAAAGCCGACGGCGTTCCCCGCGGGGGCAGGCGGTGGGGAACTAGTCGCCGCCGAGCAGGCGGCGCAGCTCTTTGCCGGAGGCGGCCTCTGCGAGCCAGCCGAAGCGGCCTTCGTCCAGCATTTCCCGGCCGGCGCGCAAGGTGGCGCCGATCGCCGCATTCGCGAGCGCGCTGCCGACGCTGACGCGCCTCGCGCCCGCGGACGCGAAATCCTCGAGCGTCGCGTCCGGGAAAAAGGCGGCCAGCACGTTGACCGGCTTGTCGACGGCATCGCAGACGGTGCGCAGGTCGGCGAGCGTCGTGAGGCCCGGCGCATACACGACGTCCGCGCCGGCCTGCGCGTACGCCTGCAGGCGTTTGATCGTGTCGTCCAGGTCCTGGCGGCCGCGCAGCAGGTTTTCCGCGCGCGCGGTGAGCGTGAACGGGAAGTCGAGCGAGCGCACCGCCTCGACGGCCGCGTGGATGCGCTCGACCGCGTGCCCGAAGTCGTAGATGCGCTCGCCGCTCCAATCCTCGATCGAGCCGCCGACGACGCCGGTTTCCGCCACGCGCAGGAGCGCGCGCGATACGCCCGCGGGATCGTCGGCGAACCCCTGCTCGAGATCCGCGCTCACCGGCACGTTGGTGACGGCCGCCAGCGCGCGGCAGTGCGCGAGCTTTTCCTCGAGCGTCACCGAGCCGTCCAGCCGGCCGAGTGCCTGGGCGAACCCGGCGCTGGTGGTCGCGAGCGCCTCGAAGCCGAGCCCTTCGAGGAGCCTGGCCGAGCCGGCATCCCACGGGTTTGGAATCAGGAACGCACCGGCGCGCTGGTGCAGCGCGCGGAAGCGCTCGGCCTTTTCGAGTTGGGTCGCCATGGCAGTCTCCTCGGGTTTCGTCGATCTCGATGAACTTCGATTCTAGATGGGCGCGGGCGGCGCATCGGACGTTTCCGGACCTGGTTCCCGGGGCACGCTGTGCCGCACCAGCCGCTCGGCGAGCGCACGCACCGCATGCGCGAGCGCCGGCGGCTGCCGCACCTCGAACGTGCACGGCAACCAGGCGAGCTGGCGCGCGCAGCGCTCGAAACAATCCGTCGAGCCCCTGAGCCGCACGCCTTCGTCGCAGGGCTCGAGCAGCTCCGTCGTGCCGAGATCCCAGCTGAGCGCCGTCTCGAGATCGGTTTCGAGCAGCACTTCGAACGGCTGCGCCTCGCGCAGCGATGCGAACGAGCGGTTCAGGTATTCGACGATGTCGAAGCGCTCCGGCCGCGCGAAGCGCGGCGCCAGCAGCTCCACCCGCTGCACGCGGTCGAGCCGGAACGTGCGCAGGTCCTGCCGCAGGTGGCAGAAACCGACGGCGTACCAGCGTCCGCGCCGGTAGCTCAGCCCGTAAGGATCGAGATCCCGCTCGGTGGGCTCGCCGTCGCGCGACGCGTAGGCCAGGCGCACGCGCCGGCGCGCGTGCGCCGCGGTCGCGAGGGCGCTCAGCGTCTTCTTGCCGACCGCGGGCGCGCGGCTCTGCAGATCGAGCTGGATCGTGCGGTGCACGTCCTCGAGACGCTGCCGGACCGGCTCCGGCATCACGCGCTCGAGCTTCGCCTCGGCGCTCGCGAGCGCCGGCATGGTCTCGGCCACGCCCAGGCCGCGGGCGGCGAGGAGGCCGATGGACAGCGCCAGCGCTTCGTCGTCCGTGAACATCATCGGCGGCAGCTTGAAGCCCGAGACCAGCATGTAACCGCCGTTCCGGCCCTGCTCCGCCGTGATCGGGATGCCGATGTCCTCCAGCACCGAGATGTAGCGCCGCACGGTGCGGCCGTCGACGTGCAGACGGCGCGCGATTTCGGAACCGCTGATGCGCTGGCGTGTCTGCAAGAGTTCCAGCACCGCCAGCACCCGCGTGGTCGGTCGATCGTACATGGTCGGGGAGCCTACCCGTGAATTAGGACTCTGGCCGCCCTATTTGAAGCTTATCCTGCGTGGGCAGCAAGCGGGACGAACAGCCATGACATTTGCCAGCGTCATCGCCGGAGGGGAACGGGATTTCGATTTCCTCTTCGGTGAATGGATCGTACAGGGCCGCCGTCGCCGTTCCGCGCCGGGTGCGGACGGAGATGCGTGGGAAACCATCGAGGCGGTGCAGAAATGCTGGCCGCTCCTGCACGGGCTCGGCAACGTCGGCGAGCTCGTGAGCGATGCCGGCGAGCCGCTGTACGCGTGCCTGCGCTTCTTCGATCAGAAGAGCGGGCTCTGGACGATCTACAGCGTGTCGCTCATCGAAGGAATTCGACAGCCGCCGGTGCGCGGCGGCTTTGCGGCGGGCACAGGCGAGTTCCGCGGTGAGGACACCGTGGATGGCCGGCCGATCGTGCTCCGCGACAGGTGGACCGGCACCGAAAGCCAGCGTCCGCGCTGGGAGCGTGCACTGTCCACGGACGGCGGCCGGAGCTTCGAGCCCTGCTGGATCATGGAGCACGAGCGGGTGTTCTGGCCGGTCGAGGCGGGGCCGGTGCCGGAATGGCTGCCGGCGCCCGCCCGGGCCGGGGCGTAGTCGGGCGGCACGCGCACGTTCGGTCGCGCGCGATGGGCGCTCCTACAGGAAGGTGTAGGTCACGCCGAGCGTGATCATCGCCACCTCGTCGGTGTCGGACACCTCGAAGCGCTCGTATTCCAGCCGGCCGGCGAGGCTTCCGAGCCGTGCCTGCACGCCTGCGCCCCAGGCGAAATCGGTGCCGGATTCGCTGCCGGTGAAGTCCACTCCGCCGGCCGTGATGCGGCTGTCCGCATCCCAGCGAATGACGCCGAGCTTGCCGTACACGTCCACGAAGGGAGCGGAGAGGAACCCGACGGCAAACGCGTCGAAGCCCTTCAGCTCGTATTCACCGCCCAACGCCTCGTCGCCCGAGGTGATGCTGCCGAAGTCGACGTAGTTCGCCTCGACCGCGAACCAGTCGAGCAGGCGCACACCGCCGATGACCTTCCATCCGTTGTCGTCGTCGTCGAGCTCGAAGTCCGGCGCGTCCTCCAGGAACTGAGAGCTCGTGTCGATGCTGGTGCGCGTGACACCGCCGCCGATGTAGAAGCCTTTGTCCGCCGCTTGCGCGGCGCCGGCCGACAAGAGGAACAGGGCTGCGCAAGGCAGGCACATTGACCGCATGGGAATCTCCTTATAGGTGGTGAGAGCAAAGGAAACGTCAAAAGGACAACGCCGCCTTCCCCGGACCCGTCCTTCCTGGACCTGAGCCGCCCCGTGCACCGAACGGTCGTTCGGGTTCGAAGTACTTCCGGCTCCAGAATACTACATCGGACCGCCGAGGACATCGGCGGTCAAAAATAGTCTTGCTTCAATGGGTTGTGCCTGTGCCCCGGTCCGTGGCCCGGGTCGACGCGGCCGCGGCGAGCACGGCGCGCAGGTCTTCGATCCCGACCGGCTTCAGCAGGTGGTGGTCGAAACCCGCGGCCCGGGAACGGGCGCGGTCGTCGTCCTGTCCCCAGCCGGTGAGCGCGATCACCACCACCGCATCCCCTTGCCGGCCCGCGCGAATCCGGCGCGCCACCTCGAAGCCGTCCATGCCCGGCATGTCGATGTCGAGGAATACGGCTTGCGCGTCGAAGCGCTCGAGCTCCGTGAGCGCGGACGGACCGTCGAAGGCCATCCTGACGTCGTATTCCAGCAGCTCGAGAAGTATGCAGAGGCTGCGCGCGGAGTCACGGTTGTCGTCCACCACGAGAATGCGCTCGAGCCCGGAGCTCGTGGCCGCGGTGTTCGTGCCCTCCGGCGCCGCGTGCGCGACCCCGTTGCCCATCGGCAGCCGCACCGTGAACTCGCTGCCGTGCCCGCGTCCCTGGCTCGCCGCGCTCACCGTGCCGCCGTGCATCTCGACCAGCGTCCGCACGAGCGCGAGGCCCACGCCGAGCCCGGATTCCGAGCGGCTGGACAGGCGCGCCTGCGTGAACATCTCGAAGACGCTGGCGAGCGCTTCAGGCTCGATGCCATAACCGGTATCCCGCACGCGGATCACGAGCTCGCGATCCTCCACCCGGGCGGTCAGCGATACGCGCCCATGCCGCGGTGTGTACTTGGCGGCGTTGTTCAGCAGGTTCGCGATGACCTGGCTCAGGCGCACGCCGTCGCACTCGATCGCCACTGGTTCGGAGGGCAGGTCGACCTCGAGCGTGTGCTCCATCGAGCGAATCAGCGGTCGGCTGGTTTCGAGCGCGTCGTTGATCGCCTCCTCGAGATCGACCACCGACTTGCGGAGCTCGATCTTGCCGCGCGCGATGCGCGAGATCTCGAGCAGGTCGTCGACCAGCCGGACGAGCTGCTCCACCTGCCGCTGGAGCATGCGGAACACGGCGGCGGCGCCGTCCTGGGCCGCGCCGGACAGCTTCAGCACCTCGAGCCCGCTCACGATCGGCGCGAGCGGGTTACGCAACTCGTGCGCCAGCATGGCCAGGAACTCGTCCTTGCGGCGATCGGCGTCCTTGAGCTCGCGCTCCGCTTCTTTGAGCGCGCCGATGTCGGCCAGGGTCACGATCGAGCCCAGGCGTTCGCCGCGCGCGCCGCGCACCGGGCTGGCGCACAGCAGCATGGGCAGCGCCGGACCCGACGGCCGTTCGAACGCCACCTCGAGCGCCTGCAGCGGTTCGTCGAGCGCGGAGGGCCGCAGCGGATCGTGCGGCAGCGCGGGATCGGTGACCAGCGGGAAGACCTCGCGGAACGGCTGGCGCAGCGGATTGCGGCCGCAGACGGCGTGCGCCGGCGGGCTCGCGAGCACCACGACGTCGTCGGGATCGCAGATCACGACGATGGCCGGCGCCTGCTCCACGACCAGGCGGGCGAGCGTGCCCGGTCCGATGAGCTCCTCGTGCTGCTTCTGCTGCGTGAGATCCGTCACGAGCAGGCAGGCTTCATCGACGCCGGAGCGCGCCGGCGCCTCCACGCCCAGCCACACGCTCGCGCGAGTGCCGTCCGGTCTCTCGAGGCGCACTTCGCCGCCGGGCCGCTCCAGCTCGCCGCCGACGAGCGCCGCAA
>CAZBGV010000058.1:0-20201 GCA_964491485.1 uncultured Woeseiaceae bacterium
CGTGACCGAAACCCAGCGCAAACTCCTGATCGTCGAGGACGATCCCGGGCTGCAGAGCCAGCTCAAGTGGTGCTTCGAGGACTACGAGGTGCTGACCGCCATCGACCGCGCTTCGGCCATCGCCGAGCTGCGCCGGCACGAGCCCGCCGTCGTCCTGCAGGATCTCGGGCTGCCTCCGGACGCCGAAGGCGTGACCGAGGGCCTCGCCTGCCTCGCGGAGATCGTCAATCTCGCGCCCTATACGAAGGTGATCGTCGTGACCGGGCACGGGGACCTCGAGAACGCCGTCCGCTCGATCGGCCTCGGCGCCTACGATTTCTACCAGAAGCCCGTCGATACCGACACGCTGCAGCTCCTGGTCGAGCGCGCCTTCCACATCCACGACCTGGAGGCCGAGAACCGGCGCCTGCTCGCCGACCAGAACGTGTCGCCGCTCGACGGGATCGTCGCGGCGAGCGAGGGCATGCTGCAGGTCTGCCGCATGATCGAGAAGGTGGCGCCGACGGACGTCACCGTGCTGCTGCTGGGGGAGAGCGGCACGGGCAAGGAGCTCCTGTCGCGCGCGCTGCACTCGCTCAGCCAGCGCAAGGACCAGCGCTTTGTCGCGATCAACTGCGCGGCCATCCCGGAGAACCTGCTCGAGTCCGAGCTGTTCGGCCACGAGAAGGGTGCGTTCACGGGGGCCGTGAAGACCACGCCCGGCAAGATCGAGGTCGCCAACCGCGGCACGCTGTTCCTCGACGAGATCGGCGACATGCCCATGTCGCTGCAGGCGAAGCTGCTGCGCTTCCTGCAGGAGCGGGTAGTGGAGCGGGTCGGCGGCCGGGAGGAGATACCGGTCGATGTGCGAGTGGTCTGCGCCACCAACCAGAACCCGACCGAGCTGATCTCGCAGGGCCGCTTCCGGGAGGATCTCTACTACCGTATCAGCGAGATCACGGTAAACATCCCGCCTCTGCGCGAGCGGGAAGGGGGCCGGCTGATCCTCGCCCGCAAGCTGCTGGAGCGCGTGGCGAAACATCACAAGCGGCCGCTCCGCGGCTTCAGCCAGGACGCGCAGACCGCGATCGAGAACTACAGCTGGCCGGGCAACGTCCGGGAGCTCGAGAACAAGATCAAGAGCGCCGTCATCATGGCCGAAGGCAAGCACGTGACCGCGGCCGACCTCGGGCTGGCGGACAAGGTGAGCGCGCCGCCTTCGCTGAACCTGCGGGAAGTGCGCCAGCAGGCGGAGACGAAGGCCGTGCGGCTGGCGCTGATCCAGACCTACGGGAACATCTCGCGGGCGGCGGAGCTGCTCGGGATCACCCGTCCGACGCTTTACGACCTGATGGAGAAATACGGGCTGTCGGCGGAGGGCTATACTCGAACCGGCAGCGCGGAAGCGTAGGAGCCCGCCATGCGGGCGACCTGGAACGCCGGGTCGCCCCGCATGGCGGGCGCCTGCGGGGGCGAGCGCGATGGCTTGACTCGTGCCCGTCGCGGGCTCCCCCGCGGGCAAGCCGCCCCGGGACGGCGGTCAGATTATGTTCAATTCGATGTGAACTGCGTCACGTTTCATAACGGGAGCAGGGTCACGGCACTTGCGCAGCTTTTCGCCTATTTTGATCTATAATCCGTACCGCCAGGCGGTGCTCCAACAAGCCGTCCCGACAGCAAGAAAGACCCAAACCACGCAACAAGCAAGAAGGCGTCGCGAAAGCGCCGCAGGGGAGCATGTTCTTCAAGCTGTTCAACAATTACGTGCGTCCTCCAGTCCTGTTGCTGGGACTGGCGGAGGTCGCGGTCATTTTTGGCGCCGTATTCATTGCCGTCGCGGTGCAGATGCATCCGGCGGTCTCGGGGCTCGACCTGCCGCCTCCGGCG
The DNA here is from genome assembly GCA_964491485.1 of uncultured Woeseiaceae bacterium. GTDB lineage: Bacteria > Pseudomonadota > Gammaproteobacteria > Steroidobacterales > Woeseiaceae > IDS-8. Next base: position 1,867 of record CAZBGV010000058.1, read on the forward strand.
ATCTGGCCCAAGGCCGCGATCGTCACGCTCATCGTGTTCGTCTCGCTGCTCGCGCTCGGCCTGTACCAGTTCCACCAGCGGCTGTATTTCCGCGACGCGCTCGCACGCCTGGGCGTCGCTTTCCTGCTCGCCAGCTTCCCGCTTGCCGTGATCTGGTACTTGCTGCCCGAGTTCGCACTGGCTCGCACGGACGCGCAGCTCGCAAGTCTCGTTGCTTTCGGTGGGCTGGTCGCCGTTCGCCTTTACTTCATGCGCACGGTCGACGAGAACATCTTCCGCCGCCGCACGCTGGTATACGGCACGGGCGAAAAAGCGGCGGCCATCCAGGACATCCGGCGTCGCGCCGATCGCCGCGGCTTCCAGATCGTCGGCAGCGTGATGCCGCGCAACGGCACGAACGTGCTCGCAGAGGATCATTGCGTAAATCACGACCGCCCGCTGCTCGCGATCGCGGTCGAGAGAGGCGCGAACGAAGTGGTCGTTGCCGTAGACGACCGGCGCGGCAATCTGCCCGTCGACGAGCTGCTCGCGTGCAAGGTGCGCGGGATTGACGTGATCGACCTGGTCGCGTTCATGGAGCGCGAAGTCGGCAAGATCCGCATCGACCTCGTGAACCCGAGCTGGATGATCTTCTCTTCCGGCTTCCGAATCACCGCCTTCCGGCGCTGGACCAAGCGTTCGATCGACCTTTTGGTCAGCTTCGTCGCACTGCTTCTCGCCTGGCCGGTCATGCTGCTCGCGGCCGTTGCCATCAAGCTGGAGGACGGGCTGCGCGCGCCGGTGCTCTATCGCCAGCGCCGTGTGGGTCTGCACGGCGACGTGTTCGACGTGTTGAAGTTCCGCAGCATGATCGTGGCGGCGGAGGCCGACGGGGCGCCGCGCTGGGCGGAGAAGAACGACAGCCGCATTACGCGCGTCGGCGGCGTGCTGCGCAAGCTACGGTTCGACGAGCTGCCGCAGATCATCAACGTGCTGCGCGGCGAAATGAGCCTCGTCGGGCCGCGGCCGGAGCGGCCGGAGTTCGTGGCCGAGCTGAAGCAGAAAATCCCGTTCTATTGCGAGCGGCATACCGTGAAGCCCGGCATCACCGGGTGGGCGCAGCTTCGTTATCCTTACGGCTCGTCCGAGCAGGATGCGGTCGAGAAGCTGCAATACGATCTCTATTACGTCAAGAACCACAGCCTCATGCTCGATCTCCTCATCATTCTGCAGACGGCGGAGGTCATTTTGTGGAGCAAGGGCGCCCGCTGACCGGGTGTCGCCCGCATGGCGGGCTCCCACGTCCGGAATTACGACTTACGCCCCGTGCAGGAGCGCGCCATGCGCGCGACCGACGAGGGGAGGCCAGGCCCGCGCGCCGCAACAAGCCGATGATCCGGATCGCCCGCATGGCAGGCTCCTACGGGGGGCGCGGGTGAGATGGCGGTAACCCTCACGCTGTCCACTTTCGGCTACGGGCTGGCGGGGGTCGCGTTCCTCGTCCTCGCCGTCCTCCTCGCGACGAGCTGGCAGGGCAGACTGCACGGCGCGACCCTGGCGGCGGCGGCCGGCCTGACGTCGCTCTGGGGTTTCCTGCTTGCCGCCGATGTCGCGGACCCGACGTTCGCCGTGCTGCGCGTGTTCCTGGCCGAGATCCTGCGCAACGGCTCCTGGCTCGTGTTCCTCGCGATGCTCTTTGCCGAAGGGGCGGGCACCCGGCGTGGCCACCGGCTCCTGGTGTTCGGCGGGCCGGCCCTCACGGCAATGGTGCTCTTCGCGGGCCTCGCCGTGTTCGCGGCCGACGTGGCGGGCTTCCCGTCGCCCGGGATCGGCGAAGTGCTCATCACCGGTTCGCTCACGCTGTCCCTGTTCGGCCTGATCATGCTCGAACAGATCTATCGCAACGCGCGCGAGAGCCAGCGCAACGACCTCAAGCACATCGGCCTCGGGCTGGCCGCGTTGTTCACCTACGATCTCGTGCTCTATTCGCACGCAACCCTGTTCGGCGGCGTTAACGAGCTGCTGTGGAGCGTGCGCGGCATCGTGGCGAGCTTCTGCGTGCCGCTGATCGCGGTCTCCGCCCAGCGCAATCCGAACTGGTCGGTCGGCATCTTTGTCTCGCGGCAGGTGGTCTTCCACACGGCCACGCTGATCGGCGCGGGCATCTACCTGCTCGTCATGGCCGGTATCGGGTACTACATCCGCCTGTTCGGCGGCGAGTGGGGCGCCGCGGCGCAGCTCGTCTTCTTCGCCGCGGCCATACTCGCGCTGGCCCTCCTGCTGTTTTCGGAACGCCTGCGCGCCCGCGTCAAGGTATTCCTGAGCAAGCACTTCTTCCGCAACCGCTACGACTACCGCGAGGAATGGCTGCGCTTGATCGGCACCCTCGATTCGCCGGAAGGCCAGGGACTGCCGCTCGGGAAACGTGCCGTGAAGGCACTGTCCGACATCGTGGAGGCGCCGCGCGGGCTCCTGTTCACGCGCCAGCAGGAAGGCGGTCCGTTCTGCTGCGATTCCGGCTGGAACGCGAACGTAACGGACGCGCGCGTCCCCGCCGACTCGTCGCTCACGCGCTTCCTGATGCGCACGGGCTGGATCATCGACGCGGATGAGTACGCAGAACGCCCCGGATACTACGAGGACCTGGATCCGGATTTTGCCGCCCTGTTCGAGCCGGCCCTCGAGGACATGCGGTTCGTCGTGCCGCTGTTCACCGCCGAGCGACTGGTGGGCTTCGTGGTGCTGGCTCGTCCGGCGGTGACGCGGTCGCTCAACTTCGAGGACCACGATCTCCTGAAGACTGCCGGTCGCCAGATCGCAAGCTACCTCGACCAGGAACAGAAGAAGTGGGAGCTGGCGGAGAGCCGCCAGTTCGAAACCTTCAACCGGCTCACCGCCTACCTGATGCACGATCTCAAGAACCTGATCGCCCAGCAGTCGCTGGTCGTTGAAAACTCGCAGCGGCACAAGAACAACCCGGCCTTCGTGGACGATGCGATCGCGACGGTGAAAAGCGGCGTCGCGCGCATGCGTCGCGTGCTCGAGCAGCTGGCCCAGGGTGCGCCGGTGCAGGTCACGAAGAAAATCGAGGTGGGCAAGCTTCTGCTGGAGGCCTCGTCCCAGTGCGCCGACCGGCGGCCGGAGCCGCGCCTGGAAGTGGGCGACGAACGGCTGTGGGTGCGGGCCGACAGGGAACGGCTGCTGATGGCGATCGTGCATGCGATCCGCAATGCCCAGGATGCGACGCCGGCGCAGGGCAGCGTTACGATCTCGATGCGTACCGCCGATCGGAATTGCCTGGTCACGATTGCGGATACCGGACGGGGGATGGAGGCGGATTTCATCGAGCACCGCCTGTTCAAGCCGTTCGACAGCACCAAGGGCACCCAGGGCATGGGCATCGGAGCGCACCAGATTCGCGAGACGGTGCGCGCGATGGGCGGAGAGGTCCGCGTGGAGAGCGCGCCGGGTGCCGGCACACGCTTCACCCTGGTGCTGCCGCTGGAGCAACCATCCGTCGCCATGGCGACCTGAGGCAGCTTGCGGCTGCGGCGTTATTTTGTGACGTTCGTCACGTTCCGCGACCGTACTGGGTCGCGGCCGGGCCGGCCTGCCCGGTATAGAATCCGCGGTTCCGCACGATCGGACATCAGGCCAGGAGCGGCCGGGAACCCGGATCCAGGGATCGTCTAGAGCATGTCGCATTCGTTTCGCGCCGAGCGCACGGGGAGTTACGCGTATCCCCTGCTTGCACTGTGCTTGTGGCTGGCCGGCTGCGGCCTGGGCATGGACGACGCCGAGCGTCTCGAGCGGGCGCGCGCCGCCTTCGAGAACGGCGACTACCGGGTCACGGTCATCGACTCGAAGACCATCCTGCAGCGCGATGCGGACAATCGTGAAGCCAGGCTGCTGCTCGGCCGGGCTGCACTCCGGATGAACGACCCGGGGACGGCGGAGAAGGAGCTGCGCCGGGCGGTGAGCCTGGGGACCGGGCTGGACGCCGTCGCCGTGGACCTCGGCCTCGCCATGCTGGCGCGCGGCGAGTACGAGCAGCTCCTCGCGGAAATCGAGCCCGCCCTGGGCGCTACGGAAGCGGATCGCCTGTCGATTCACCGCCTGCGCGGCGATGCCCTGATGGCGCTGCAGCGGTCCACCGAGGCCCGGGCCGGCTACGAGGCGGCGCTGGCGATCGATCCGGACGATCTCGCGTCCATCGTCGGGGTAGCCGCGAGCCGCGTCGCGGAGATGGACTATGCGCAAGCGCGTTCCGCCCTCGACCGGGCGATTGCGCTCGACCCCGATTACGTGCCCGCCCACCTGCTCTCGGCGTCGCTGCACATGACGCGGAACGACCCCGCCGGGGCCGAAGCAGAGTATGCGAAGGCCGCCGAGCTGTCCGCTGCCGCGGGGCGCAGGGCGGACCAGGCGACCGCGCTGGCCGGCCGGGTCGAAGCGCAGCTCGCCCTCGGCGACCTGGACGCGGCGAAGAGCGCCATGGCCGACCTCGAAAAGATCGCACCGCAGCGGATACCGACGACCTATCTGCGGGCTCGCGTCGCCTTCGCCGCCGGCGATTTCGAAACCGCGAATGCCGAGCTCCAGAAGGTGCTCGCGGCGACGCCCGAATCCGAGCCGGCGCGCTTCCTGATGGGTGCCGTCCAGCTCCAGCGCGGCAACCTGGCACAGGCGGAGATGTACTTGTCTCCCCTGGTCGGCCGCGGCGGTTACGACAAGGACGCGCGCAAGCTGCTGGCCCAGCTGCGCCTGCGCCAGGATCGTGCCGACGAGGCCGCCGATCTCCTGCGGCCGCTCCTCGACGCGAATGGCGCGGACCTGGCCGCCCTGAATCTCGCCGTCCGCGCGAGCCTCGCGGCGGGCGAGACCAATGAGGCCGTGGATGTCCTCCGCCGGGCGCTCGCGAACGATCCGGACAACACCGATATCCGGCTGGATCTCGCAGCGACTTATCTCGCCAGCGGCGAGGTCGATGCGGCCGAAGCATTGCTTGCGGACAGCGGCGGTGCAGAGGCCGATGCCGCGGCCTACCGGCGCGCATTCCTCAGCGTGCTCGCGCCGCTCCGCCGCGGGGACGCCACGAGCGCCCTCGAGAAGGCCAGGGAAATGGCCGCGCGCTGGCCCGCCGATCCGCGCGTGCGCAACCTGATCGGCGGGATTGCGCTGGAGCTCGACGATCGCGCGCTGGCCCGCCAAAGCTTCGTCGAGGCCCGCGACCTCGATCCGGACGGGCTCACCGCTTATCTCAGCCTCGCGAAGCTGGAAGAGGATGCGGGCGACCTGGATGCCGCACGCAAGCAGTACGCGGCGGCGCTCGCGCGTCATCCCCAATCCCCGCGCCTGATGCTCGCGAGGGGGCAGCTGGAGGCACGCGCCGGCGACGAAGCGGCGGCGGTCGACTGGCTGGAGAAAGCGAGGGCGGCGGACGCGACCGCGCTCGCGCCGCGGATCGTGCTGGCCCGGTATTACCTGGCGGGAGGGAAGTATGCGCTCGCGGAAACGGCGGCCTCGGAGGCGGTGGGCATCGACGCCCGGAACGCGGAAGCGAACAATCTGCTGGGCCTTGCGCTTCAGGGCCAGGGTAACCTGAGCGCGGCGGTCCAGAGCTTTGCCAGGGCGGCGGATCTCGCACCCGACGAGAACGACTACCGGTTGAACGAGGTGCGCGCCCAGGCAGCCCTCGGCAACATCGACGAGGCGCGCAACACGCTGCTGGGTAACGGCGAGCTCGATCTCGGCGATTTGCGCAGCGCGGTCATGGCAGCCGGCCTCGAGGCGCGCGACGGGAACGCCGAGGCAGCCCTGCGGATCGCCAGGGAGTTGCAGGGCCGCTACCCGGGGCAGCCCGTGCCGTTCGCTCTCGAAGCCGAGCTGCTCGCGAAGGCCGGTCGCTTCGCCGAAGGAGCGGCCGCCTACGACAAGGCGCTGTCGTTGCGCGGAAATGACCGGCGCCTCGTCGTCAGGGCGTATCGCCTGCGGGTGGCGGGCGGGCTCCCTTCACCGGAGCAGCCTTTGCTGGCCTTCCTCGAGAAGGCGCCGGACGATGCCGACGTGCGCGTGGTTCTCGCACAGGAATACCAGCGGCGCGGCGAAAGCGGGAGCGCCATCGCCGCGTACGAGCGCGCCCTCGCTGCGGCTCCCGGTAACTTCGTCGCGCTCAACAACCTCGCATGGGAGTACTTCACGGCCGGCGACCCGCGCGCCGAGGAGACTGCGGAGCGGGCGTACGAGCATGCGCCGGACAACGCATCCGTGGTCGACACGCTCGGCTGGATCCGGGTGCAGAAAGGCGAGCTGAAAGCAGGCATCGCCAGCCTGCGCAAAGCCGTCGAGCTCGACGGCGACAATCCGGAGATCCGCTATCACCTTGCCGCCGGGCTCGCCGCGGCCGGCGAAAAGGCCGAGGCCCGGCAGGTGCTCGACGTGGCGCTGTCCGGAGGTGATTTCGCCGGCCGTGAAGAGGCGGAACGCTTGCGGGAGAGCCTGTGAGCGGACGGGCGGAGGGGCCTTTCCAGCCCGCTCAAACCGGGAGGTAGCTCCGGGAAACGACGCTGCGTCGGTGCTATGCTCGAAAGGCCTGCGAACAGAGCCGCACCGGGCGCCGGAACGGCACAACAACCGCACGGGGACCAAAGAACGAATGTCGAAGAAGACGCGATTTACCGTCCTGCTCGCCGCCTTCGGGATACTGGCAGCCTGCGCCGGTGCCGACTATAAAGCGTCGGATCTGCCCGACGAGGTCGCGACCCGGCCGCTCGAGTACCAGATCGGCCCCGGAGATTCGCTCCAGATCTTCGTCTTCGATCACGCGGAGCTTTCCACCACCGTGCAGGTGCGCCCGGACGGCAAAATCTCGACGCCGCTCGTGGAAGACCTGCAAGCCGCCGGCAAGACCGCGACGCAGCTGGCACGCGACATCGAACGCGAGCTTTCCGAGTACGTCCGGGCGCCCGTCGTAACCGTGATCATGCAGAGCTTCGCCGGTTCCGCCCAGCAGCAGGTAAGGGTGGTGGGACAGGCCGTCGAGCCGCGGGCGATCCAGTATCGGCAGGGCATGACCGTGCTCGACGTGGTGATCGCGGTCGGAGGCCTGTCGGAATTTGCCGCCGGCAACAACGCCAAGATCGTGCGCAAGGTCGACGATCGAACCGTCGAGATTGCCGTACGCCTCGACGACCTGTTGAACAAGGGACGTATGTCGGAGAACGTGCGCATGCTGCCGGGTGACGTCCTGATCATTCCCGAGTCCTTCTTCTGACGGCGTGCCGAGATGAACGTGCAAGAGCTCATCGCCGAAGTACTCGACTATGTCCGGGGCATGTGGCGCTATCGCTGGTGGAGCATCGGTGCCGCGTGGCTGATCTCGATCCTGGGCTGCTTCTACGTCTACTCGATGCCCGACGTCTACAGCGCCTCGGCTCGCGTCTACGTCGATACGAAGAGCCTCATGGGACCCATCTTCCAGGGCCTTGCGATATCCGACAACGTGGCGGCGCAGGTGGAAGCCGTCAGTCGTGCGCTGCTGACACGTCCCAACCTGGAATCCGTCGCGCGGCGGACAGACCTCGACTTGCGGGTGAAGTCGCCAAAGGAGATGGAGCTGCTCATTACCGGCCTGCAGCAGCGCATCAGCGTGCAGGGAAACCGGGAACAGAACGTGTTCACGATTTCGTTCGAGGATCGAAGCCGCGAGAAGGCACGCGAGGTCGTCGCAGCGATCGTGGACGAGTTCGTAGAGAGCTCGCTGAAGGGTCAGGGCGACGACGCGGAAATGACCGCCCGGGCACTGGAAGCGGAGATCCGGGATCACGAATCGCGCCTGGAGAAGGCCGAGCGAGCCCTCGCGCAGTTCAAGAAAGACAATCTCGGCTACATGCCGGACGACCGCGGAGACTATTACACGCGGCTCCAGGCGGCCCTGAACGCGGTCGCGCGAACGGAGTCGCAGCTGCGCGAAACGCGGCATCGGCGTGACGAGCTGCAGCGACAGATTGCCGGCGAGGAACCCGTCTTCGGCATCATGAGCAACCTGCCGGCGGGTCCGGCCGCGGTCGGCTGCTCCCAGCAGGGCCAGATTGCGCAACTGCGCGGTGAGCTCGCATCGCTCCGCGTCGACTACACCGACAAGCACCCGAGCATCGTCTCCTTGAAGGAGATCATCGAGCAGCTCGAGGCGGCATGCGGCAAGGAACGCCAGGCGGCCGCCGAAGCGGGTGTGCCGGCCATGGTCTCGCCGGAGCAGCCGCTGCAGGCCAACCCGGTATACCAGAGCCTGCGCATTCAGCTGAGTGACGCCGAGGTGACAATCGCCGGCCTCGAGACCCAGCTCGCCACTAACCAAAGCGAGGTTGCAAAGCTGCGGGCGGATGTCGACAAGATAGCGGAGGTCGAAGCCGCGCTGAAACAGCTGAACAGGGATTACGGAGTCATCCAGACACGCTACCAGGAGCTTTTGGAAAGACGGGAGCAGCTGGAGTCCAAGGCCCGGCTCGACCCGGTCACCGATGCCGTGCAGTTCCGCACGCTGGATCCGCCGTTCGCAGCCATCAAGCCGGTCGGGCCCAACCGCCCGATCATGCTCATCGCCGCTCTCATGTTCGCCATGGGCGCGGGCGTTGCCATCGCGTTCGGGTTGAACCAGCTTCAGCCGGTATTCTTCACCCGGCGTTCATTGCAGCGGATCAGCGGCGTTCCGGTGCTCGGCTCCGTGAGCATGCTGCTCGCACCGGACGAGGTGAAGCGGCGCCGGCGCGAGCTTTACGCATGGGGTGCGGCCTGCGCTTCCCTGGTCCTGGTCACGGGGCTCGCAGTGGCCTTCCAGTCGACTGGCGCAGCGCTCTTGCGGCAACTCATGGGAGGACCCGGCGTGTGAGCAAGATCCAGGAAGCATTGAACAAGCTCAAGCGGGAAGGGGTGGCCGTCGGCGGAGGAACGGCTGGCCTGTCGCCGGCCGTGTCGGAGGTCCACGCCCGCACCGTGCCCGATTCGCGGGTCCTGGAGATCCCGTCTCCGCCGGCGCGCAAGAAGAACGTGCCCGTCGACGGCCCCAGGCGAGCGGTGGACCGCGAGCAGCTCATGAAGGCCGGGCTGCTTGCTCCGCTCGAGCAGGCGGTCCCCATCGCCGACGAGTTCCGGCGTATCAAGCGGCCGCTGATAACGAACGCCATCGGCCCGGGCGGCGACGTCATAGATCACATGAATGTGATCATGATCGCGAGCGCGCTGCCGAACGCCGGGAAGACGTTTTGCTCCATGAACCTCGCGCTCAGCATGTCTCTCGAACGCGAGCTGAACGTGCTGCTGGTCGACGCCGACGTCGCCAAGCGGCACATTACGCGCGAGCTCGGGCTGGCCGAGGCGCCGGGGCTGACGGACCTTCTGGTCGACGACACCTTGAGTGTAGAAGAATCGCTGATCCGGACCGACATGAACGACATACAGGTGCTGCCGGCGGGCCGGGGGCATCCACACGCCACCGAGCTCCTCGCGAGCGACCGGATGTCCGCGATCATCAAGGAGCTCGCAAGCCGGTATTCGGATCGCATCATCCTGCTGGATTCTCCGCCGCTCCTGATCACCAGCGAGGCCCAGGCGCTCGCGAGCCAGGTCGGCCAGATCGCACTCGTGGTCGAGGCCGGCCAGACGACACACCAGTCGCTGCTGCAGGCGCTGGAGGTGCTCGACCGCGACAAGGCGATCAACTGCATCCTGAACAAAAGCCGCCACTCGTCCCGATTCGGGTACTACGGGGGAGATTATGGGTACTACGGCTACGAAAAGGCCTGACCCGACCGATCACGGCCCCTTGGACACTCGCGGGCGCCCGCATTGCGGATCGTCAGGTTCCGCTGCCCGTGCTTGCGCTTCAGCAGGCGGCCATACGGACGGCCTGCGGTTCCTGGCACCGACGCTGGGCCTGTTACTCGCCTCGACGGCCAACGCCCAGGTCGAGCCGCAGGTCACGGTCGGATTCCAGCCGCAGGTCACGATCGGCATCACGTACACCGACAATATCGCGCTGCAAGCGGAAAACGAGCAAAGCGAAGTCGTGTATCGGCTGGAGCCGTCGTTCCACTTCGGCAAAGTGACGAGAGCGATCACCCTGAACGCCGATTACCTGCTTCAGGCCTTCCGCTACCGCGATCTCGGCGAAACCGAGGTGTTCCACCAGTACCGGGCGAATCTGCGGACCGCCCTGATACCCGATACGTTCTTTCTCGACGTGGGCGGCAGCCGGGACCAGACGATCGTGGATCCGGATCAGACGATCCCGGTCAGCAACCTGCCCATCAGCGGCAACCGGCAGAACCGCGACGAATACTATGTCGCGCCGTCGTTCCGGTACGCCTTCGGCGGCGACGTCGCGGCGACCGGCGAATACCGGCAGAGCTGGATCGAGTATCAGGAAAGCCAGGCGCAGAGCAGCCGCGACGGAGCTGCCAGCTTCTCGCTCGACAACTACCGTCGCGAACGGGGACTCACCTGGGCGCTGCGCTACGCGTGGGAAAGGACGGAGTACGATCTCGAGGTGCCATGGGAATACCAGCGGGCCATGGCGGAGCTCGGTTTCTGGGTCGGATCCAACACGCGGCTATTCGCGTCGGCCGGCAAGGAGAGCGCGTGGGATGCTCCGCTCGATCCCAAGCTCGAGGACGATCTCTGGGAAGCCGGCTTTTCGCAGCGGCTGGGCGAGCGCCTGAGCGCGGAATTCGCGGCCGGCGAGCGCAGCTTCGGGAACTCCTGGCGAGGGAATCTCGAATTCCGGTTCCGCCGCGGCAGCACCACGCTCTCCTATTCCGAGACGCCGACGACCGAAGGCCGGATCCGCATCCGCCGCGATGCCTTCGACGGGATCGAAGTGCCGGAGAGTGTCCTCGTGCGGCCCGGAGGCACGGAAAGGTTCATCGCGGAGAGCCTGGCATGGACTTTGAACGTGGAGCTGCGCCGCACGAACGTTGCCCTGTCGCTGTTCGATTCCGACAGGGTGCAGCGAACCGAGGCGGATGGAACGCCGCTGCCTGACGAGTCGCAGCGAGGCGCGAGCTGCTCCTTCGGCTGGCAGGTCGGTGCGCGGACGTCTCTTCAGCTCGGCGCCTGGTGGGCGGAGAGATCCCTCGATGAAGGGGACAGCGAGCTCTTGCACGGATTTTTCGAGATAGGCTATCGGCTGGGGAACAGGACGGATCTCGCGCTGAACTACGTGTATGCCGCGGAGGAGCCGGACGGCCTCGTCGCGGTGCGCGACTACGTCGCCAATACGATCTCGCTCGATATCACCCGCGCGTTTTGATGCGCGCGAGCCTGGAGCGGCGCGCTCGACGTGACGACGACACACTTCAGTCCGATACCGTCCACACCCGCGGCTGACGGGGCCGCCGCCGCGGACGAATTCCTCGCGGTCGACCGGCTTTGGGCAGCCCCCGCAGGCGCGCATCGCCACGGCCTCACCTGTGACGTGGAGGATTGGTTCCAGGTCTCTGCCTTCGAGCCGCTGATCCCGAAGGACACCTGGAGCGAGCGCGTGTGCCGTATACCGCGTAACGTCGAGCGTGTGCTCGAGCTGCTCGACGCCGCCGGCGTGAAGGGCACGTTCTTCACACTGGGATGGGTGGCCGAACACTACCCGGAGGTCGTCCGGCGCATTGCGGATGCCGGACACGAAGTAGCGAGCCACGGGATGTATCACGAGCGCGTGCGCGACCAGTCGGCGGAAACCTTCCGTCGGGACATCGAACGGGCGAAACGCCTCCTCGAGGACGTGAGCGGGCAACCCGTGCGCGGCTACCGGGCCCCGAGCTGGTCGATAGACAAGAGCACGCCATGGGCGCATCGCATCATGGCGGAGTCGGGATACGAATACAGTTCCAGCCTCTTTCCCATCGCACACGACCATTACGGTGTCCCAAACGCCCCGACCGCGCCCTTTTACCTTAAAGGTGCCGGTATCCTGGAAATACCGGCGAGCACGGCGCGCCTGCTTGGCCGCAACGTGCCCGCTGCGGGCGGCGGCTGGTTCCGGCTGCTGCCGTTCGCGCTTTCGCGGACCCTGCTCAGGCGCTTCGTCAACGACAGCGGATTGCCTGCGGTTTTCTATTTCCACCCGTGGGAGCTCGATCCCGACCAGCCGCGCATGCAGGGGATCTCCCGCAAGACGCGGTTCCGTCACTACGTCAACCTGCGGCGCTTCGAGCCGCGACTCGCGCGCCTGCTGAGGGAGCTCGAGTGGGGAAGGATGGATGCAATCTATCTCGGCCATGCCGGTTGAGGTCGAGCCAACGGTTTCCGAGCTCGACACCGCGCGCGCAGGCATGTGGGACGATTGGGTCCGTGCGCGCGGGGACGCCTCGATCTATCACCTCGCCGGCTGGCGAGACCTGGTCGCCGACGTGTTCGGCCGCGAAACGCATTACCTCCTGGCCGAGCGCGCCGGCCGTACGACTGGCGTACTGCCGCTGGTGCGATTGAAGAGCTGGGCGTTCGGGGACTTCCTGGTGTCCCTGCCGTACGTCACCTACGGTGGCGTCGTCGCCGACGATGCGGCCAGCGCTACGCAGCTGCTCGACGCAGCCGCGCGACTGGCCGCGGACCTCGGCGTGGCGCACGTCGAGCTCCGGCACCTGCAGGACTGGGCCGACCTGCCGAAGCGCACCGACAAGGTCTCCATGCACTTGCGGCTGACCGGCGACAGCGACACGCTCTGGAAGCAGCTGGGTTCGAAGCTTCGCGCGCAGGTCAAGCGTCCCCTGAAGGAGGGGGCGGCCTGTGAGATCGGCGGCGCCGGGCTCGTCGAAGAGTTCTACGGCGTGTTCTCGGTCAAGTATCGCGATCTCGGTGTGCCCGTATACCCGCTGAGCTGGTTTCGCGGCGTGCTCGAGCGGTTTCCCGGCGAGTCGCGGGTGTTCGTCGTGCGTGTGGACGGCCAGGCCGTCGCAGCCGGCATCGTGCTCGGCTGGGGCGAGCGCCTGGAGGTGCCCTGGGCCGCGTCGCTGCGGGCGGCCGACCGCTACGGCGTGAACATGTTCCTGTACTGGAGCATGCTGAAGTACGCCGAAGAAGCGGGTTACCGCGTCTTCGATTTCGGGCGCAGCACCCGTGACAGCGGCACGTTCCGCTTCAAGAAGCAGTGGGGCGCCGAGCCGGTGCAGCTCTACTGGCATTACTGGATGCGGGACGGCGGCGAGCCGCCGCAGCTCAACGCGCACAACCCCCGGTACCGGGCGGCGGTCGCGATGTGGCGTCGGCTGCCGGTGTGGGCAGCGAACGTACTGGGCCCCCGGCTGGTGAAGAACCTGCCGTAGGAGCCCGCCATGCGGGCGACCCGAAGATCGCGGGTCGCCCGCATGGCGGGCTCCTGCGCGACAGCGTTCACCCCGCTGCGTGTGACGCCCGCCCTGACCGGCGGCGGCCGGCTGGGCAAAATGATGGATTGCGTCGCGCAGGTCCGGGAACGCACGCTCGGGCGGCGCCGGCGCCGGACTACAGGTTATGTGCGGAATCGTCGGAATAGCAGCTGACAGCGTTTTGAGCGAGGGGCATCGCGCCGCCGTCCGTCGCATGGCCGACCGGATCGTGCACCGCGGTCCGGACGACGAAGGCTTTCATGACGACGCGCGCGTCGTGCTCGGAATGCGCCGCCTGTCGATCATCGACGTCGCGGGCGGTCATCAGCCAATCGCAAACGAGGACGGAACCGTTCACGTCGTCTGCAACGGCGAAATCTACAACTTCCGCGAGCTCCGCAGGGAACTGGAGCGGCGCGGCCATACGTTCCGCACGCACAGTGACGCGGAAGTCGCCGTCCACCTGTACGAGGAGCACGGCGAGGCCTTCGTCGGTCACCTCGCGGGAATGTTCGCCATCGCGCTCTGGGACTCGCGACGCGGGAAGCTCCTGCTCGTCCGCGACCGGCTCGGGATCAAGCCGGTGTACTGGTGCGAGCGTGCCGGGCTGCTCGCCTGGGCTTCGGAGGTCAAGGCGCTGCTGGAAGCTCCCGGAGTGCACGCGGAGATCGATCCGGCGGGGTTGCGCGAGCACCTGGCCGTGGGTTACGCGGTCGCTCCGCGCACCATCTTCAAGGACGTCCACAAGCTGCCGCCGGCGACGATGCTCGTCTGGCAGGCGGGCGAGCTGCGTACGACACGGTACTGGACCATTCCCGGCGAGACCCGGAACGATCTTTCGGAGGGGGATTGGGCCGCACTCGTCCGCGAGGAACTGGGCAAGGCCGTTGCTTCGCACATGGTCAGCGACGTCCCGATCGGCGCGTTCCTCTCCGGCGGGATCGACTCCAGCGCGGTCGTCGCGCTGATGGCCGGAGAGAGCGGCGAGCCGGTCAACACGTATTCGATCGGCTACGCCGGCAAAGGCGCGGAGCGCTATTACAACGAGCTGCCGTACGCACACGTCGTAGCCGAGCGCTTTGCGACGCGGCACCACGAGATCGAGGTGCGTCCGGAGGTGAGCACCCTGCTGCCGAAGCTCGTGTGGCACCTCGAGGAGCCGATCTCCGACAGTGCGATCGCGACCACGTACCTGGTCGCGCAGCTTGCGTCCGAGACCGTCACCGTGATTCTTTCCGGGGTGGGCGGTGACGAGCTCTTCGCCGGCTACAACCGTTATCTCGGAGACCACTACTCGGCGCTTTACGGCAGGGTGCCGGCGTGGCTTCGCTCACGCGTCGTGGAACCCTTGTCGGCGCACCTGCCAAGCGGGCGCCAGAACCGCTGGATGGATCTCTCGCGCTACGCGCGCAGCTTCGTGCGGGCGGCGGCGTTGCCATGGCACGAGCAGTACCGGCTGTTCATCGCGCTGCAGGGACAGGCGACCCTGCAAGCGTTGCTCGGTGATGCCGCGCTCAAGGATCCGGACGGCTTCGACCGCGTGCTCGCGGGCGAGAATGCCGAAGATCCTCTGCTGCGGCTGCTGCGCGTGGACTGGCAGACGCAGCTCGCCGAAGACCTGCTGCTGCTCACCGACAAGATGACGATGGCGGAGTCCATCGAGTGCCGCGTGCCGTTCCTCGATCATCGCCTCGTGGAGCTCGCCGCGGCGATCCCCGCGGCGGCGAAACGGCCTGACGGACGCTTGAAAAATCTTCTGAAGAAAGCTTTGCAAGACGATGTTCCAAAAGATATTTTATATAGGAGAAAGAGGGGCTTCGGCGCCCCGGTCGGGGCGTGGTTCAAAAGCGAGCTGAAGCCGCTCCGGGACAGCCTGCTCGGCGGTGCCGCCGTTGCCGGCCGCGGCTGGCTCGCGCCCGAGGCGGTCGCGGACATCTGCCGCGCGCACGATGCGAACCGACACGACTACACCGATCTCCTGCTCGTGCTCATGAATCTCGAGATCTGGGCGCGGCTGTTCCTCGATAAGCGCTCGGCGGAAGACGTCGGCGAGGAGCTTTCCGACACGGTCACTCGCAGGGCAGCATCGGCATGATCGCGCGGGTCGCGGACAACACCACAGCGCGGGAGAAGCAGGTGTTCGGGATCGCGGTAGCGGTCATTGCCGGCGTTGCATGGACTTACTGGCCGAGCTTCGCGCGCATGATGGGTATGTGGTCGCTCTCCGACTACCAGTACGGCTGGCTGGTCTATCCGATTGCGCTTTACCTGCTGTGGAGCAAGCGCGCGGAGCTCGGGAAAGTACCCATGCGGGCGAGCTGGAGCGGGGTGGGCGTCGTGGCGGCCCTCGTTCTCCTCTGGCTGGTCGCCCGGGCGGCCGGCGTCCAGGTCGTGGAATTTGCCGCCGTCAGCCTTTTGCCGGCCGCCGCTTTCTGGGCAGTCGCGGGCGCGCGAGCCCTGCGCGTCGTGGTGTTCCCCTTCGGCATCCTGCTCGCGGGCGTGCCGGTCGGGGAATTTCTCGTGCAATACCTGCAGGAAATCACGGCGACCATAAGCAGCACGCTGCTGGCGCTGGCGGGCGTTCCCGCTTATCGCGAAAACAATTTCCTCACGCTGCCGGGTGGCAGCTTCGAGGTGGCTGAAGCCTGCGGCGGGCTGCGATACGTGCTGGCGGCGTGCATGGCATCGCTGGCGTTCGCGTATACGGCTTATTCTGCCGTTTGGAAGCGGGTCGTGTTCGTGGCCCTTGCCGGCCTGGCGATGGTCGTTACCAACGGTATTCGCGCGTTCATCGTGATGGCCGTCGCCTCGGGGACGGAAATGCGGCTGCTCGCCGGGCGCGACCACATTTACTTCGGCATGATCCTTTTCGCGGTCGCTTTCGCTGTCATGGTCCGCCTGGGGGCCCGCTATGCGGACGACCGGCGAGCGGTAGCGGGCGAGATACGCGGACCGCTCTTTGCGGCGAGCCGCGGCACGAGCGTGCCGGTGCTGGCCACGACCCTGCTGTGCCTCGGCATGGGGCCGATTCTCGTTCGCGCGCAGGCGCACCAGCCGGATGCCCTGATCGTGTCGGCCGAGCTGCCGGAGCTGCCGGGATGCAGCGGACCGGGCGAGTGGGCCCGAAACTGGTCGCCGGAGTTCGCCGCAGCCGATCGCATCGAACGTGCAGGCTATCGCTGCACCGGGCACGACGCAGCCGTCTATTTTGCGACGTATGCGACACAGGCGCAGGGCAAGGAGCTTGCCAGCTCTGCGAACCGGGTCTGGCCGCACGGCTGGCGGCGCTATGTCCAGGAGTCCGTGACTGCATTGCACACCGAGGTCGGCACTATCGACGTACGGGAGGTGTTTGTCGCCGCACCGGATCGCTCGATGCTCATGTGGTACTGGTACCAGGTCGGCGAGTCGACATTTGCAACCGACTTCGGCTCCAAGGCAGCGACCGTCACCGCGGCGCTGACTTTCAACCCTGTCCCCGCTTCCGTGATCGCCGTGGAGGTCGAGGTCCCGCATGAAGCCGAGCCAAACGTCTTGCGGAGCGCCCTGCGACCGAAAACGGAAGCCCTGCTGGCCTGGTATCGAACGGCCGCGAGAGAGCTCCGGCCATGAGCGAGGCCGGCTTACGCGCTGATTCAGATCCGCGGCCGTTGATCGCGCACGTGGTGTTCCGCTTCGACTACGGCGGCCTGGAAAATGGCGTGGTCAACCTGATCAACCGCATGCCCGACGAGGCGTTCCGCCATTGCGTGATCGCCCTGACGGAGGCCACGGAGTTCCAAACCAGGATCCGCAAGCCGGACGTCGCCGTGCACTGCATCGGCAAGCAACCCGGCAAGGACCCCGGCTATTACCTGCGACTCTACCGGCTGCTGAAAGCGCTGAAGCCGGCGATCGTACATACGCGCAACCTGCCGACGCTCGAATGCCTGTTCGTCGCATGGTTGGCCGGTGCGCCCGTGCGGATCCACGGCGAGCACGGCTGGGACGTGTACGATCCCCATGGCACGAGCCGCAAGTACCGCCTGCTCAGGCGCCTGCTCGCGCCGTTGATTCACCGCTTCGTGACCGTATCGAACGATCTTGCGGGGTGGCTCGCCGGGCTCGGTATCCCGGAGTCGAGGATCCGGCACATCTGCAACGGCGTGGACACGGAGCGGTTTCATCCGCGATCCGGCGAGCACGAGGTCGGTCTCCCCGGCGATGTCTTTCCGCCAGGCACCGTCGTGGTCGGCAGCGTGACGCGTTTCTCGGCAATCAAGGATCCGCTGAACCTCGTCGAGGCATTCATCGCCTTGCGCCGGAGCGGGAGCGGGACGGAAAGCGCACGGCTGCTCATGCTCGGCGGCGGCGAGCTCTGCGAGGCCGCGCGCCTGCGACTGAAGGAAGCGGGCCTCTCGACGGAGGCGTGGCTCCCGGGCAGCCGCGACGACGTGCCGGAGCTCTTGCGGGCCATGCACGTGTTCGTGCTGGGCTCGCTGCGCGAGGGGATCTCGAACACGATTCTCGAGGCGATGGCGACCGGCCTGCCGGTCATCGCGACCGACACCGGCGGGAACAACGAGCTCGTGGAGGAGGGGATCACCGGCGCGCTGGTTCCGCCCGCCGACCCTGCTGCGCTCGCCGCCGCCTTGCGCGGCTACGTCGCAGATGCGGACAAGCGCAAGCAGCACGGGCAGCGTGCGCGCGAGCGGGCTTGCAACCTGTTCTCGCTCGCGGCCATGGTGGACGGTTATCGCCGGTTGTACGAGGACGCCCTGTTGGGCGCGAGGGCCTGATTGTGTGTGGCATTTCCGGAATTGTCGACCTGAGGGACCGGCGCCCCATCGATCGGGCGCTGGCCAGGGCCATGAACGATACGCTCGTCCATCGCGGTCCGGACGGCGAGGGCTTCCATTTCGAGCCCGGCGTCGGCTTCGGGCACCGGCGGCTGTCGATCATCGACCTCGAGGGCGGCAAGCAGCCGCTCTACAACGAGGACGAGACGGTCGTCGTCACCTA
>CAZBGV010000059.1:0-20131 GCA_964491485.1 uncultured Woeseiaceae bacterium
TCGAGAATTCGAGCGTGACGTGCCCTTCCCACTCGGGCTCGAGCGGCGTCACGTTGACGATGATGCCGCAGCGCGCGTAGGTGGATTTGCCGAGGCAGATCGTGAGGACGTTGCGCGGGATGCGGAAATACTCGACGGTGCGGGCGAGCGCAAACGAGTTCGGAGGAATGATGCAGACGTTACTGACTTTGTCGACGAAGCTGCCGGCATCGAAATTCTTGGGGTCGACGATCGCGGAATCGATGTTGGTGAAGATCTTGAACTCGTTCGAGCAGCGGACGTCGTAACCGTAGCTCGAGGTGCCGTAGGAGATGATGCGGCCGCCGTCGTTCTGGCGCACCTGCCCGGGCTCGAAGGGATCGATCATGCCGTGCTCGACCGCCATGCGGCGGATCCAGCGGTCGGATTTGATGCTCATTCGTTGATTTATTCCTCGACCACGATATTGGGGAAGCGGGCGCTGTAGTCCTTGCCCTGCGCGGCGAGGCGTGCGGCGGTGCGCCGGGCGGTACGCTGGTAGGCCAGCGCGGCGGGGCTTTCGGGATCGGCGATCACGGTGGGGCGCCCGCTGTCGGTCTGCTCGCGGATCCTGAGATCCAGCGGGAGCTGGCCGAGCAGCTCGACGTCGTACTCGACGGCCATGCGCTCGCCGCCGCCGCTGCCGAAGATGGGCTCCTCGAAGCCGCACCGGCTGCAGACGTGCGTGCTCATGTTCTCGATGATGCCGAGCACGGGCACGGAGACTTTGCGGAACAGCTGCAGCCCCTTGCGCGCGTCGAGCAGCGCGATGTCCTGGGGGGTGGTGACGATCACCGCGCCGCTGACCGGGACGCGCTGCGACAGCGTGAGCTGGATGTCGCCCGTGCCGGGCGGCATGTCGACGATCAGGTAGTCGAGGTCCGACCAGGCCGTCTGCTGGATGAGCTGGGTCAGCGCCTGGGTGACCATCGGCCCGCGCCAGGCCATCGGCTGGGCCGCGTCGATGAGGAAGCCGATGGACATGACCTCGATGCCGTACGCGACGAGCGGGGTCATGGTCTTGCCGTCGGGGCTGGTCGGCCGGCCCCCGGCAAGCCCGAACATCAGCGGCTGGCTGGGTCCGTAGATGTCCGCGTCGAGCACGCCCACGACGGCGCCGTCGCGGGCGAGCGCGGCGGCGAGGTTGGCGGCCGTCGTGGATTTCCCCACGCCGCCCTTGCCGGAAGCCACCGCGATGATGTTGCTCACCCCGCGCAGGGGTTTCAGCGTCGGCTGCACACCGTGCACGGCGATGCGGCTTGCGAGCTCGAGCTCGACCTTTTCCACGCCCGTGGCCTGCCTCGCGATCCCGGAAAGCTCGGCTTCGAGCTCGGCGCGCGAGCTTTCAAAGGGAAAACCGAGCTCGATCTCGACCCGCGCGACCGGCCCCTCGACCTCGGCCCGCTTGAGCTTGCCGATTTCCCCCAGCGGATGTCCCAGGTCGTCGGGGACGGCAGTCTCAAGGGCTTGTTTCAGGGCGGAATCTGCTGACACTGTCACATTCTGGCCGATTGCGTTAGGTTAAGTTTTCCAAAGCCACCGGGCTGTTCCGGAGAGGCGTTTGCGTCGCGCGGGGTACAGGCCCGCAATTGTAGCGAACGCGGGCGCGGAATGGTCGCCGGGAGCCGTGTCCGCGCGGCGGGTACGCCGCCAGTCATGGCATAATCCGGTTGTGGGGCGGGAGCAGCCGCGGGGGCTGATTCCAGCGAACAGCATGCAAAGTCCTCAGGTCGGCAACGACTTGAGCAAGAACACCAATTGACTGCCAGAACCAGCGAGGTACGAGTGATTTCCGGGGCGGGCATGCGACGCAATGCCTGCCTGACGTCGATTCCGACGCGGCGCGCGGCGGCACGACACCGCGGGGGTTTATGGCCATTCTAAGCGGCTTCCGGGCCGATCAACTGATCAGCCAGCTCATCAGCGAAACCGATACGACCTCGCCCAACGCCCAGAAGCTGACGGATCGACTGAAGAAGCTCGGCCCCAAGGTGATCCCGAAGGCCATCGACGCGCTGGCGCTCGCCGACCGCACTCACCAGATGCTGTTCGTCGACATCCTGGCGAGCCAGGTCAGCGACAAGACCCTGAAGCTGTACAAGGAAGGCCTGGCCGACGGCGGCGACCGGGTCGTGTCCGGCACGGCGTGGGCCCTGTCGTCCAGCAACAATTACAACGCGAACGC
Organism: uncultured Woeseiaceae bacterium; assembly: GCA_964491485.1. GTDB lineage: Bacteria > Pseudomonadota > Gammaproteobacteria > Steroidobacterales > Woeseiaceae > IDS-8. The sequence continues at coordinate 2,204 of CAZBGV010000059.1, forward strand.
CCTGCTCGATTTCCTCGACGAGCCCGACGTCTCGAAGCCGGCCGTCATCGAAATCCTGAAGGTGCACAAGCACAACCTGAGCGTGCACGATCTCCTGCGCCGCGCCTACGAGCTCGACTCGAAGGAGAAGGCGGCGCTGTTTCGCATCATCGAGGAGATCGTTACCGAGGACATGGTCCCCGAGCTGCTCGCGCGCATGGGCGGCAAGGATCCCGCGGTCAAGATCCACCTGATCAACCTGGTCGCCCGCTTCCGGCACCCGGAAATCGATGCCGCGCTCGAGATGCAGCTCGGCGACGCAAACAAGCTCGTGCGCGCCGCCGCCCTGGGCGCGCTCGCCCAGCGCGGCGGCACCGCGAACGTGGGCAAGGTGGCCAAGCTCCTGCTCGATCCGGACATCGACGTGCAGAACAAGGCCGTGGACGTCCTGATCCGGATGAATCACCCGGAAACGATCCGCTGGCTCGTGCCCGCGTTGAAGGATGAATCCGAATACTCGCGGCGGGCGGCGGTCGAGGTGCTGAACGAGATCGGCAACGCGAGCGCCGTGAAAGACCTGCTGCAGGCGATCAAGGACGACGACTGGTGGGTCCGGGCGCGCGCCGGCGATGCCCTGGCGGAGATCGGCGGCCCCAAGGTCGTCGACTCCGTGCTCCAGCTCATCCGCGACAAGGACGAGGACATCCGGCGCACCGCCATCGAGATCCTCAATGCCACCAAGGACCCGCGCGCGGTCGACGAGCTGCTGAAAGCGACCGACGACACCGACTGGTGGGTGCGCGAGCGCGCCGTGGACGCCCTGTCGCAGATCGGCAGCCCGAAGGCCGTGCCGAAGCTGGTCGGCATGCTCGGGCAGAACCCGAAAACCGACAGCGTCGTGATACGGGCGCTCGGCAAGCTCGGCGACCACAAGGTGGTGGACCACATCCTGCCTCTCCTGAAGCGGCCCGAGCGCGAGGTGCAGGTGGAGGCGATCAAGGCCCTGTCGCATCTCGTCGACCAGAAGCGCGCCGAGTCCGTGCGCAACCTGCTGCACAAGATCAAGGAGTCGGGCACCGGCGATTCCACCATCATCAACATCGCCGACAAGGCCATCAAGGATCTCGATGCGAAGTACTCGGCGACCGTGCTCGAGGAGAACGTCCGCGCGGAGAAGATCGGCGACCGCACCCACACGCTGCTCATCGAAAGCGAGGACGTCGATCGGCTCATCGCCGCCACGCAGGACGAGGTACTCGACATCTCGAAGCTGCAGCCCGGCGACGTGATCGACGGCCGCTACAAGTTCATCGAGAAGATCGGCAAGGGAGCATTCGGCACCGTGCTGCTGATGGAGGACCAGGTCGTCGACGAGCGGCTCATCCTCAAGTTCCTGAACCCGAATGTCTCCTCCGACGAGGAGATGATGAAGCGGTTCGTGCACGAGCTGCGCTACTCGCGCAAGATCACGCACCGCAACGTCATTCGCATTTACGATTTCCTGCACCTGCAGGGAGCTTACGCCATCTCGATGGAGTATTTCCCGTCGCACACGTTGTCGGCCGAGATCCCGGACGGCAAGCCGATGCCTTTCGACAAGGCGCTGAAGTTCTCCAACGACATCGCCACGGGCATGGCCGTGGCGCACCAGGCAGGCGTCATCCACCGTGACCTCAAGCCCGCCAACATCCTGGTGAACGACGAAGGCTTGCTGAAGATCGTGGACTTCGGCGTGGCGGCCGCGGCCAGCGCCGGCGATACCCAGCTCACCAAGACCGGGTACGTGATCGGCTCGCCCAAGTACATGGCGCCGGAGCAGATCCTCGGCAAGAAAGTGGACGAAGCCGCCGACATCTACAGCGTCGGCGTCATCATGTACGAGATGGTCACGGGCGTGCCGCCGTACAGCCGCGGCGACCACATGTCCGTCATGTACCAGCACGTGCAGGGCAAGGCCAAACCCTGCCAGCAGATCAATCCGGAGATTCCGGATACGTACGCGGCCGTCATCGCCAAGGCCATGTCGGTGGACAAGACCCGGCGCTACCGCTCCATGGACGAGCTCATCGATGCGCTGGATTCGGTGAAACTCTAGTGGCGCGCATCGATTCCTTCCTGAAGCTCGGACTTGCCCAGGGCTGCTCGGACGTGCACCTCGCGGTGGGCGTGCCGCCGATGCTGCGGATGAACGGCGACCTGATGCCGATCAAGTTCCGCGATCTGTCCGACACGGAGCTCGAGGGCTACGTGGCGGAAATCCTCACCGACTCCCAGAAAGCGGGCTTCGAGACGGGCAGGGATCTCGATTTCTCCTACGTCACGGAGGACGGCGGCCGCTTCCGCGTGAACCTGTTCCGCAAGGATACCGGCGTCGGCGCCGTGTTCCGGCACATTCCGAACGAGGTGCCGACGCTCGAGAAGCTGAAGGTACCGCCGGTGATCCGCGATTTCTGCGATTACCACCAGGGCATGGTGCTGGTCACCGGCTCCACCGGCACGGGCAAATCGACCACGCTCGCGGCGATGATCGATCACCTCAACAAGACGCGCAGCCTCAACGTCATCAGCCTCGAGGACCCGATCGAATTCGTGCACCCGAGCAAGAACTGCCAGGTCATCCAGCGCGAGCTCGGCACGCATCTCAAGAGCTTCGCGGACGGAGTGCGCTCGGCGATGCGCGAGGATCCCGACGTGATCCTGGTCGGCGAGCTGCGCGATGCCGAAACGATCTCGATGGCAATGACCGCGGCGGAGACGGGGCATCTCGTGCTCGGCACCTTGCACACGACGAGCGCGGTGAAAACCATCGATCGCGTGATCGACGCGCTGCCCGGCGAGCTCAGGGAGCAGACGAAGAGTTTCCTCGCCCACAGCCTGAAAGCCGTCGTCACCCAGGTGCTGGTCAAGACCCCCGACGGGCGCGGCCGCCGCGCCGTGCTCGAGATCCTCGTGAACAACCGCGCGATCGCGAAGCTGATCATGAGCGACCAGACGCACCAGATTCCGGCGCAGCTGCAGACCGGGCGGGACGTGGGCATGCAGCTCATGGACCAGGCGCTGCTGGCGGCGATCGAAGCGGGGGAAGTGGATCCGGACGATGCGTTCCGTTACGCGAACGACAAGCGGAAATTCAAGCGCTACGTCACCGATACGGGGATCCTGCCGACGCTCGATGTCGAGGAATAGCCGTTGAACCGGATCGATCAGTATCTCAAGGAAGCGCTCCTGAAGAACGCCTCCGACCTGCACTTCATTTCCGGCGATCCGCCGCGGGTGCGGGTCCACGGCTCGCTGGCGCTGCTGAACAACGACGTGCTGACGATCGATGCCGTGCGCGGGGCGCTGTACGAGATCATGTCCGGCACGGTGCAGCGCGATTTCGAAAAGAACGACGCCGTCGATTTCGCCTATGAGATTCCGGAGGTGTCGCGCTTCCGCGTGAACGTGATGCGGCACCTGAACGGCATCGGCGCCGTATTCCGCGCGATTCCCTCGAAAGCCCTCACGCTCGAGGAGCTCAAGATGCCGGAGGTCGTGCAGAACCTCTGCAAGCAGACCTCCGGCATGATCCTGGTCACCGGAAAGACGGGCTCGGGCAAATCGACGACGCTGGCGGCGATGATCGACGCGATCAACAAGCGCATCCGCGGCCACATCCTGACGATCGAGGATCCGATCGAGTTCGTGCACCAGCGGCAGAACTGCCTGGTGAGCCAGCGGGAGGTGGGCCGGCACAGCGCGTCCTTCGCCGAGGCGCTGCACTCCGCGTTGCGCGAGGATCCCGACGTGATCCTGGTGGGCGAGCTGCGCGACCTCGAGACGATGAGCATCGCGGTGACGGCGGCGGAAATGGGCATCCTCGTGATGGGCACGCTGCACACCAACGGTGCGGCGGCGACGGTGGACCGCATCATCAATTCGTTCCCGGCGGACAAGCAGAGCCACATCCGCACCATGCTGTCCACGTCGCTGCGCGGCGTGCTCTCGCAGCAGCTCCTGCCGACCAAGCACAAACCGGGACGGGTCGCGGCACTGGAGATCCTGGTGAACACCTCCGCCGTCTCCAACCTGATCCGCCAGGGCCGGCTGGACCAGCTCGAGACGGCGATGCAGTCGGGGGGCGCGGTCGGCATGCAGACCATGGACTCGGCGCTGATGGACCTCTACGAGCGGCGCTTCATCTCCGGCAAAGAGGCCTACCAGCAGGCCAACAACAAGGCCAAGTTCCAGCACCTCAAAGACCAGAACTGACCCGCCCGCCGCCACCGGCAGAGCCCGACCGATCGGCCCGCCACCGCTCGCGTTCCCCAGCCCCGCCGACGGCCGGCGAAGCAACGACGGGCGAAGCTCCGTGCCCGGTTCGGCAGTGCCGGCGACGGCAACGAAGCTTCGTGGAGGGTTCGGCAGCGCCGGCGACGGCGAGCGAAGCTTCGTGGAGAGTTCAGCAGCGCCGGAGACGGGGCGTGACGGTTCGGGGAGGGTTTGGCAGCGCCGGCACGGCGGGTGATCTCCGTGCCGGGTTCGGCACCGCCGGCGAACGCAGCCCCCGTAGGAGCCCGCCATGCGGGCGAAAAACGAAGGCACCCGAAAAGAACAAAGCCCCGCTCGCCCCTCAGCAGCGTTCACGCACGGCACCATCCCAAAAGAGGGGCGGAGCCGCGACCGCAGCGGGCGTGAACGATGCGGTCTCAAAGAGCGCGGGCCACGGAGCGCAAAGTGCGTTCGGTTGGTCGCCTGCGTGGCGGGCTCCTACGGCGATTCCCGCGGTTTGAGGGTGGGTCGTGGCATAATTGCGATCTTTGGTTCGCCCGCCGCAGATGTCCGACGACCGCCGCAAAATCCTGGTTACGAGCGCCCTCCCCTACGCCAACGGCTCACTCCACCTGGGCCACATGGTGGAATACGTGTATTCGGACATCTGGGCGCGCTTCCAGAAGCTGCGCGGGCACCTGTGCACCTACGTGTGCGCGAGCGACGCCCACGGCACGCCGATCATGATCCGAGCCCGGCAGGAGAACGTGACGCCGGAGGCGCTGATCGCGCGCATGGCGAAGGAGCAGCTGGAGGACCTGGAGGCGTTCGGCGTCGCGTTCGACAATTTCCACACGACGCACTCGCCGGAGAACCAGCAGCTCGTCGAGGGAATTTACCGTGCGCTGACGGGCGCGGGCCACATCTACACCCGGATGATCGAGCAGGCGTACGACGAGCAGCAGGGCATGTTCCTGCCCGATCGCTTCGTGCGCGGCACGTGCCCGCGCTGCGGCACAGCAGACCAGTACGGGGACGCCTGCGAGAACTGCGGCGCGACCTACACGCCGCGCGATCTCATCGACCCCGTGTCGGTGCTCTCGGGCACGCCGCCGGTGTGGAAGGAATCCGAGCATTACTTTTTCCGGCTGAGCGCCTTCACGGACCGCCTGAAGGCGTGGATGCGGCGGGCGAACCTGCACCGCAACATCACGAGCAAGCTGGAGGAATGGTTCACCGCGGGGCTCGAGGATTGGGACATTTCCCGTGATGCACCCTATTTCGGGTTCCTGATCCCGGGGACGGAAGACAAGTACTTCTATGTCTGGCTGGACGCGCCGGTCGGGTACATGGCGAGCTTCCTGCACCTCACGCGCCGCCGCGACGATCTCGAGTTCGACGACTACTGGCTGCCGGGCGCCCCCAGCGAGCTCTACCACTTCATCGGCAAGGACATCGTGTACTTCCATACGCTGTTCTGGCCGGCGGTGCTCGAGGGCGCCGGTTTCAAGCAGCCGGACAGCGTGTTCGCGCACGGTTTTCTGACCGTGAACGGCGCCAAGATGTCGAAGTCACGCGGCACCTTCATCAAGGCCCGCACCTACCTCGATCACCTGGATCCGAGTTTCCTGCGCTATTACTACGCGGCCAAGCTCGGGCCGGGCATGGACGACATCGACCTGAACCTGGACGACTTCGTCGCCCGCGTGAATGCGGATTTGGTCGGCAAGCTCGTCAACATCGCGAGCCGCTGCGCAGGCTTCATCACGCGCCACTTCGGCGGCCGGCTGGCAGACCGCCTGGACGACCCGGCGCTGTTCGAAGAGTTCGCCGCCGCCTCGGAGGACATCGCCCTGGCGTACGAGCAGCGGGAATACTCGCGGGCGATGCGCTCGATCATGGCGCTCGCCGACCGCGCGAACCGCTATATCGAGGACAAGAAGCCCTGGCTGCTGGCGAAGGACGAAGCCCGGCTGCCGGAAGTGCAGGCGGTCTGCACGCAGGGCCTGAACCTGTTCCGCACGCTGATGGTCTGGCTCGACCCCGTCCTGCCGCGCATCGCCCGGGATTCGCGCGCCCTGTTCGGCGAAGCGGACTGGAGCTGGGCGTCGGCCTCCACCCCGCGGCTCGCTGCCGCCATCGCGGTCTACGAGCCCCTGCTCACCCGTCTCCAGCCACGGCAGATCGAGCAGCTCGTCGAGCAGTCCCGGCAGCCGGGCTAGCCCGGGCCAGGCGACGCTGGGGACCGTTGGCACTACAATAGTGCGGCGCCGGCGGCGCACCGCGCCGAAACAGCCGCCCGCATGGCGGGCTCCTACGGGTGCAGCGAAATGACGGACCTCTTCCTGATCCTGGTCGCGACCGTGCTGGTCAACAATTTCGTGCTGACCCGGTTCCTCGGGCTGTGCCCGTTCATGGGCGTCTCGCGCAATCTCGATGCCGCGCTCGGCATGGCGCTGGCCACCGGCTTCGTCCTCACGATCTCCTCGGCGATGAGCTTCCTCGTGCACCGCTGGGTGCTGCAGCCGTTCGACCTCGACTACCTGCGCACCCTGGCGTTCATCCTCGTGATCGCCGCCAGCGTGCAGTTCACGGAAACGATGGTGCGCCGGCTGAGCCCGCTGCTGCACCAGGTGCTCGGCATCTACATACCGCTGATCGCCACCAATTGCGCGGTGCTGGGGGTCGCGCTGCTCAACGTGCAGGAAGCCCACACGTTCGTCGAGTCCGTCGTGTTCGGCCTCGGCGCGTCGCTCGGTTTCGCGCTGGTGCTCGTGCTCTTCGCCTCGGTGCGCGAGAAACTGGCCGCCGCGGACATCCCCGCGCCGTTCCGCGGCACCGCCATCGCGCTGATGACGGCCGGCATCATGTCGCTGGCGTTCATGGGGTTTTCCGGAATGGCCCGGCCCTAGCCGATGCTGGGCGCCATCCTCACTGCCACGCTGATCATGGGCGGCATCGCACTCGCTGCCGGGCTGCTGCTCGGGTTCTCTTCGCGCCGCCTCCCCGGCACCACGGAATCGCTCGTCGATCGCGTGAACGACCTGCTGCCGCAGACGCAGTGTGCGCAATGCGGTTATGCCGGCTGCCGGCCGTATGCTGCCGCCATCGCGAACGATGGCGCTCCCATCAACCTGTGCCCGCCCGGCGGTGCCGCTACCGTCGAGCGGCTTGCGCAGCTGCTGCAGCGCGAGCCGGCGCCGCTCGTCGAGCCCGCGGCGGCCCCGCCCGGCAGCATCGCCGTCATCGACGAATCTGCGTGCATCGGCTGCATGTGGTGTCGCGAAGCCTGCCCGGTGGACGCGATCGTCGGCGCGCACCACCACCTGCACACCGTCATCGCCGGCGAATGCACCGGCTGTGCGCTGTGCGTGCCGCGCTGCCCGGTCGACTGCATTCGCATGACGGTATGAACGGCGCGGCAACGTACGATCTCGGGCCCTGGTACGGCGGCCTGCGCCTGCCTGCCGAAAAAGCGCAGGCGACGGCGCAGCCGATCCGCGAAGTGCCCGTCCCTGAGCGCCTCGTGCTGCCGCTCGCGCAGCACTCCGGCGATCCGGCGCAGCCGGTGGTGGACGTCGGGGATCGCGTGCTCAGGGGCCAGCTTCTCGCCGCTGCCGACGGCCTGCTCAGCGCGCCCGTGCACGCTTCCTCGTCCGGCACCGTCGCGGCGTTCCAGTCATGGCCGGTATCGCGCCGCTTCGGCGAGAACGCGCCGTGCATCATCGTCGAGTGCGATGGCAGGGACGAGGCCGTCGACATGGCCGCCGCGGCGGTCGACTACGAGCGCATGCAGCCCGACGCGCTGCTCCGGCGCATTCTCGAGGGCGGCATCGTGGGACTGGGCGGCGCCGTGTTCCCGACCGCGCAGAAGCTCATGCAGGCGCGCAGCATGCCGCTCGACACGCTGATCGTGAACGGCACGGAATGCGAGCCCTGCATCAGCTGCGACGACATGCTGATGCGCGAATCCCCCGGCGAGGTGCTGGGCGGCGCGCGCATCCTGCTGCACGCGCTCGGCATCGACAAGTGCCTGGTCGTGCTGGAGAGCGACAAGCCGCAGGCGCTGCACGCGATGGCGGAGGCGCTCTCGGAGCTGGGCGACGAGCGCATCGTCCTGAAGCAGGTGCCGTCGATCTATCCGTCGGGCGGCGAGGACCAGGTCGTGCAGCTCGTGCAGCGGATCGAGGTGCCGAGCGGCGGATTGCCCACGGACGTGGGCTGCCTGGTGCAGAACGTGGGCACCGTGGCCGCGGTGTGGCGCTGGATCTGCCGCGGTGAGCCCCTCATCTCGCGCGTCACGACGGTGACGGGGGACGGCGTCGCCCATCCGATGAACGTGCGGGCGCGCCTCGGCACGACCGTCGCCGACGTCATCGAGTTCACCGGGGGTTACGCGGAGCGAGCGAGTCACCTGATCATCGGCGGGCCGATGACCGGGAAATCGGTGACCACGGACCGCGTGCCGGTGGTCAAGGCGACGAACTGCATCCTGGTGCTGTCCCGCCCCGTGCCGGTCGGCGACGAGAAACCCTGCATACGCTGCGGCGAGTGCGCCGTCGTGTGCCCGGTGGTGCTGCAGCCGCAGGAGCTTTACTGGTACACGCTGGCCGACAACCCGCAGCGCCTGCGCGAGCTCGGGCTGCGCGACTGCATCGAATGCGGGTGCTGCGACCTCGTCTGCCCCAGCCACATACCGCTCGTCTCGTACTTCCGCCGGGCGAAGGCGCGCATTCTCGAGCTCGCGGCGGAAAAGGAGCGCGCGGAGCGTGCCCGGCGCCGCTTCGAGTCGCGCAGCCAGCGCCTCGAGATCGAGGAGCGCAAGCGCCGCGAGGACCTCGCGCAGCAGAAACTTTCCGCGATCCACGCCGGCCCGGAGGACATCCGGGCCATGGTCGAGCGCGCCCGCAGCAAGAAAAGCGACGAATAGTCTTGGAATTCGAGCGCCGCGAATCGCCGTATGGAACGCCGCCGACGGACGTGGGTTCCACGATGCGCCAGGTGCTGTACGCGCTGGTGCCGGCGGCGCTTGCCTACGTGTGGTATTTCGGCAGCGGCTTCATCCTGAACCTGTTCTTCGCCATCTTGTTCTGCGTGGCGGGCGAGGCGTTCATGCGGCGCCTGCGCGGCAAGGACGTCGAGTGCGCGCTGCTCGATTTCAGCGCCCTGGTCACGGCCGCGCTGCTCACCTTTTCCCTTCCGCCGCTCACTCCCTGGTGGGTGACGGCAACCGCCGCGCTGTTCGCCGTCGTCGTCGCCAAGCACCTGTACGGCGGGCTCGGCTATAACGTCTTCAATCCGGCGATGGCCGGCTACGTCGTCGTCCTGGTCGCCTTCCCCGCCTACATGGCGTTCTGGCCGGCTCCGCGCATCGGCGACCTCGACTACCATTACCTGACGTTCTACGAGACGGCGCAGTACACCCTCACGGGCACGCTCCCCGACTACCTGACGGTGGATGCCATCACCCGCGCGACGCCGCTCGATGCGCTGAAGACCGGCTTCGAGAACATGCAGACGTTCCGCGAGATCCACAACAACCCGCTGATGGGCGACTTCGGCGGGCGCGGCTGGGAGTGGATCGGCAATTTCGTCGCGATCGGCGGCGGCTGGCTCCTGCTGCGCAAGGTCATCCGCTGGCACATCCCCGCGGGCGTGCTCGCCGGCGTGCTGCTGCCGTCCGGGATCCTGTACGTGCTCGGCAGCGGACTGCACGCGAGCCCCGGGTTTCACCTCTTCAGCGGCGGCACGATACTGTGCGCCTTCTTCATCGCCACCGATCCGGTCACGGCCGCGACCAGCCCGCGCGGGCGGGTCATCTACGGATTCTGCATCGGTCTCCTGATCTATGCGATCCGCCGTTGGGGCAGCTACGCCGACGGCGTCGCCTTCGCCGTCCTGCTCATGAACATGGCGGTGCCGGCCATCGACCACCTCACCCGGCCGCGCATCATCGGCCATTCGAAACACGAAAAGGGCAAGGCCTGATGGCGGAGCCCCGGAACGAAAGGCCATCACCGTGGCGCGCCGGGCTCACGCTCGCGGTGCTCGCCGCCGTCTGCAGCGCACTCGTCGCACTCACCTGGTACGTCACGGCACCGCGTATCGCCGCGAACGAGCAGGCGGCGCTCGAGCAACGGCTCACCCCCTCGCTCGGCGACCTGCTCTACGACAACGACCTGCTCGAATCGGAGATCCTGATCCAGCCGCCGAACGAGCTGCCGGGCAACCGGCCCGTCCGGGCCTACCCGGTGCTCTCCGGCGGCCGTCCCGTGGCGGCGGTTTTCGTGGTCGACGAGCCCGGCGGCTACGCGGGGCCGATCCGGTTGATGATCGCGATCCGCTACTCCGGCGAGCTCTCCGGCGTGCGCGTGCTGGCGCACCGCGAGACGCCGGGCATCGGCGACCGGATCGAACCCGACAAATCCGACTGGCTGCAGCAGTTCCGCGGCGTATCGCTCGAATCGCCGGAGCGGAACAAGTGGGCGGTGAAACGCGACGGCGGCGCCTTCGACCAGATCACCGGTGCGACGATCACGACGCGTGCGGTCGTCCGGGCCGTGCGGCAGACCTTGATATACTTCGAGGCCCACCGGGACGAGATCTTTGCGATGGAAAGCAGGCCCGCGACCGACGGACCAGGAGGCGCCGAGTGACGAACAACGGCGCCTCGCCCGGCCTCCTCGCGGCGGGCGTGTGGGACGACAACCCGGGGCTCGTGCAGCTGCTCGGTCTCTGTCCCCTGCTCGCGGTCACGACCTCGCTGGTCAACGGCCTGAGCCTCGGGATCGCGACCATGCTCGTGCTCGGCACCTCGAACCTGCTCGTATCGGCGAGCCGCCGCTGGATCCTGAGCGAGATCCGCATCCCGATGTACGTTCTGATCATCGCGAGCCTGGTGACCTGCATCGAGCTCGTGTTCAAAGCGTTTTTCCCCGCGCTCGACCGCTCGCTCGGCATCTTCATCCCGCTGATCGTGACGAACTGCACCGTGGTGGCGCGCGCCGAGGTGTTCGCTTCCCGCAATCCCGTGCTGCCCAGCGTGGCCGACGGACTGTCGATGGGGCTCGGTTTCGCGCTGCTGCTCACCGCCATCGGCACGTTCCGCGAGCTGATCGGCGCGGGCACCGTCTTCGCACATCTCGACAGCCTGTTCGGCGGCGAGCCGTTCCGCGGCCTCGTGGTCGCGGACGGCGGTTTCCTGCTCGCGCTCCTGCCGCCCGGCGCGTTCTTCAGCCTGGCGCTCGCGGTGGCCGGCAAGAACGCGCTCGATGGGCGCCGCAGGCAGCACGTCGGCGCCATCGCCCGCCAGTCCCTGTAGGAGCGCGCAGCGCGCGCGACCGCAACGTGAACGCCAAGAAACGCACCGAAATCTTTCGCCGCTTCCAAAAGGCGAACCCGCATCCGGACACGGAGCTCGAATACCGGACCCCGTTCGAGCTGCTGGTCGCGGTGGTGCTCTCGGCGCAGGCCACCGACGCCGGCGTCAACAAGGCGACCGCGAGGCTCTTCCCCGTCGCCAACACGCCGCAGGCGATCCTCGATCTCGGCCTCGACGGGCTCAAGGAGTACATCCGCACGATCGGGCTCTTCAACAGCAAGGCGGAGAACCTGCTGAAGGCCAGCCGCATCCTGGTCGAGGAGCACGGCGGTGAGGTGCCACGGACGCGCGAGGCGCTCGAGCGGCTGCCCGGGGTCGGTCGCAAGACCGCGAACGTGATCCTGAACACCGCCTTCGGCGAGCCGACCATCGCCGTCGACACGCACATCTTCCGCGTCGCGAACCGCACGGGGCTCGCGAAGGGCAAGACCCCGCTCGAGGTCGAGAAACGCCTGCTGAAGACCACGCCGGAGGAATTCCGCAAGAACGCGCACCACTGGCTGATCCTGCACGGCCGCTACGTCTGCAAGGCACGGCGGCCGGAATGCTGGCGCTGCCTCATCGCCGATCTTTGCGAATTCCGGCCGAAGACGCCGCCGCCCGGAGAAACCGCCAAACGCGCCGCGCCCGCGGCGCGGAGGAAACGGACCGTCACGTGATCTTCGGGCAGGACAGGCGCGAGCTCCGGCAGATGTACGGCGACGCCTGGCGCAAGGCGCAGGCGGGCCGGCCGCTCTCCCCGCTCGAATCGCAGATCGTCGCCGTGATCGAGGATCACCCGGAATACGTGCAGGACATCCTGGACGAGGACCTCGACCGCACGTACACGCCGGAGGCGGGCCGCACCAATCCGTTCCTGCACCTCGGGCTGCACCTCGCCGTGCGCGACCAGGTCGCGACCGACCGGCCGCCCGGCATCCGCGAAACGTTCGGCCGGCTCGCGGCGCGCGTCGGCGACCGGCTGGAAGCGGAGCACCGCGCGATCGACTGTCTCGCGGAGACGCTGTGGGAAGCGCAGCGCGCCAACGTGGCTCCCGACGAGCAGGCCTACCTCGAAAAGCTGAAAAACCTGCTGTAGCCGCGGCCGGGTCCTTCAGCATGCCAGAGGCAGGGCAGGTATGCTGTAACATTCCGGCGCATCGAACGGTCTGATCGTCCACGGTGCCCGCAGCGATCCTCGAAAATACGCCGAGCCACGGCGATTTCCTTTCCGGCGTTGCCGGTGCGGGCCTCGGCCTGCGCCGCGGGCTCATGGACGCACTGCTGGCGAGCCCGCCCGCCGCTGTCGATTTCATGGAGTATCTCCGTCGGCCCGCCCGGGACGTCACACAACGTCTATGCGCATGTCCCCGGCGATCACCCCTGGACCTGGGGCGGCTACGTGCTGTTCCGCGACCACGAGGCGTTCACGCTGAAGCTCGTGCACCCCAACGTCATCCAGGTCCACGTGCGCTTCGACGACTCCGGACGCACGCCCTGGCGGATCGACGTCGACGAGTTCTTTCGCGCGACTGTATAGCCGCTAATATCGGTCGGACTGCTCAAGGCGTCGCGGAAGACGCTGAATGGTCCGCTGTTGCCGATGCCGCGGTGCCGGGTGCAGAGCGGCGCGTTGACATACGGGTTCGTTCCTCCCGCAGGGGCGATGGTCCGCGACTCCGAGTGATGCCGGTCGCGAAGCGCCGATCACTCCTTGCGGAAGCGGTACATCACCTGGTCCGTCTTGTGGCGGATCGAGTCGTCGAAGACGGATTTGGTGTGATCGTCCTCGGGGTTGTGGAAGGCCGGGCTCTCGGCGTCGAACACGAGGCCGGCCGCCTCGAAATCGCGCTTGATCACCGCCGGGTCGATGCGGTGGGTGGCATCCACCGTCTCGATGGGGTCGCTCCCCGCGGGCGCGACGTGATCCACCACCACCACGACGGCACCCGGTTTCAGCGCCGGGACGAGCTTTGCCAGCGCCTGCGCCGGATCGAGCACCGGCCAGGCGGCCTTGCTCTGTTCGTCTTGCGGCTGCCAGTACAGGTCGTGGTAGGTCTGCACGAAGAGCGCCGCGTCGAGGCTCTCCGGCTCGAGCGCCAGCTCATCGGTCGGCGCCGTCACCTGCTTGACGTTCGGCAACCGGTTGTCGCCATAGCGCTTGGCAGGTCCGTCCCCGGAGAACTTCTGGTACGGCGGATTGTTGTAGGCGATCACCTGCCCTTCCGGGCCGACCACGTAGGACATCAGCTCGCTGTAGTAGCCGGCGGCGGCGAGATAATCGATGACCTGCATGCCGGGCTCGAGCTCCAGGAACTCGAGCACCTGGTCGGCCTTGCGCCAGCTGTCCTGCTCGCGATCGCTGGCGGGCCGGTTCGTGTTGGCGATGGCAGCCTCTATCGCCGCCGAATCGGCGCTCGCGCGTGCGGGCGCGGCCGCGGCCGCTTCCGCGGAGGCGGTTTGCGCTTCCGCGGAGGGGCTTTGCGCCGCCGACTCTGCGGAGGCCTCGGCGGGCGACTTGCTGCAGGCCGAAAGCGAGGAAAGCGCGACAACGAGAACGAGGTGGCTCAGACGCATGGGACGATCCTCCCGGGCGAAACCGACGGCATAGCCTACCACCGGAATCCTCAGCGGGAGATGCCATTACGGCATGCCCCGGCGGGCCCGTCGGCCGGCCGGGCGGCTGCGCTCCGCACCTCCCGGGCCACGACCCGTGCTTCCTTCTCCAGAGGGCTGCTCCAGTAGCCATGGCGCAGGTAGGAAAGAAGGAACGTCAGCCAGGTCGCACCCTGCCGGTACTGGCCGACGTGCACGAGCTCGTGCGCGAGCAGCGCCAGACCGTCGGCGGTGTCGGTCCGGCAGGTCCCCGGGCGGAAATAGACGCGGTTTCCGCGCGTGATCGCGGCGAACCGCCGCGGCAGGTACCAGGGCACGTGCCCGTCGCACAGCCGCGCCCGCACGAGATCCCGCGCCGGGATGTGCCTTGCCAGCGCGGCCCGCTCGCGATCGGAAAGCGCGCGTAGCGGCGACGCCCGTGCGGGCAGGAATCGCAGGAAGCTCACGGGTGCCGATCCGGGGTCATGCTTCGCCTGCCGATCAGCGATGATGGCCAGCATGCGAGCTCCTGGCGGTCGCCCGCATGGCGGGCTCCTACGGCCCGCATGGCGGGCTCCTACGACCGATGTTACCGCTTCAGGGGCATGTAGAGGTCCGTGAGCGTTCCCTCGTACGCCTCCGCCGCGAACATCACCGTCTCCGAAAGAGTCGGGTGCGGGTGGATCGTGAGCGCGACGTCGGCCGCGTCGGCGCCCATTTCGACGGCGAGCGAGACTTCCGAGATCAGGTCGCCGGCGGAGGGACCGACGATGCCGCCGCCCAGCACCTTCCCTGTCTTCGGATCGAACAGGAGCTTCGTGAAACCCTCGGGCCGGCCGAGGGACAGCGCACGGCCGCTCGCGCTCCACGGGATCTGCTTTTTCTCGTAGGCAATGCCGTCGCGCTTCGCGTCCGTCTCGGTGAGGCCCGTCCACGCGATCTCGGGATCCGTGTACGCGACGGATGGAATGGCGCGCGCGTCGAACGCGCTTTTCCGTCCCGCCGCAACTTCCGCCGCCACCTTGCCCTCGTGGCTGGCCTTGTGCGCGAGCATCGGCCCGCCCGCGAGATCGCCGATCGCGAAGATGTTCGGCACGTTCGTGCGCTGCTGCTTGTCGACGCGGATGATGCCGTTCTTCCCCACCTCGACGCCCGCTTTCTCCGCGTCCAGCCGGTCGCCGTTCGCGCGCCGGCCGATGGCCACGAGTACGCGATCGTAGATCTCCTTGCCGGGCGCGTTCTCGCCCTCGAACGTCACTTCGATGCCGGGCACGGTCGGCCGCATCGCGGTGACCTTCGTGTTCACCATGATCGCCTCGTAGCGCGGCTCGATGAACTTGCGGAACGGCCGCACGAGGTCCGAATCGGTGCCGGGCATCAGCCCGCCCGTGAGCTCGACCACCGAGACCCTGGTGCCGAGCGCGTTGTACACGCACGCCATCTCGAGGCCGATGATGCCGCCGCCGATGACGAGAAGACGTTTCGGCAGCGGATCGAGCTCGAGCGCACCGGTCGAATCGACGATGCGCGGATCGTCGGGCGTGCCCGGCAGCTTCGCGCTCTCGGAGCCCGCCGCGATGATGCAGTGGTCGAAATGCACCGTCTCGCCGTTGTCGAGCACGAGCCGGTTGGCCGATGCGAATTTCGCCGCGGCCTGCAGTACCGTGACCTTGCGCTGGCGCGCGAGCTGGGTGAGGCCGCCGGTGAGCTTGCCGACGACGCTGTTCTTCCACTCGCCGACCTTCGCCGCGTCGATGCGCGGCTTGCCGAAGTGGATGCCGTGCGCCGCCATGGCCGCGGCGTCGTCCACCACCTTGGCCGCGTGCAGCAGCGCCTTGGAAGGGATGCAGCCGACGTTCAGGCACACGCCGCCGAGCGTCGGCCAGCGCTCGATGAGGATCACCTTCAACCCCAGGTCGGCGGCGCGGAACGCGGCGGTGTAGCCGCCGGGGCCGGCGCCGATCACGACGAGCTCGGCGCTGTGGGTAGCATCGGCGGCCGGTCGTGCCGCCTCGAGCCGGGGCGCGGCGGGCCGCGCCCGTTCCGGCTGCCCGGCGGCCCCCGCGGATTTTTCCGCTTCCGCGGCAGGCGCCGCCTCCGACGGGCCGGACGCCGTCGCCTGCTCCGAAGCCTCAGGAGCTTCCGTTTCCAGAGTCGCGACCACGGTACCGGCGGACACGCGATCGCCGACGGAGACGTCCACGGACACGATCTTTCCGGCCGCCTCGGCCGGCACGTCCATCGACGCTTTCTCGGTCTCGAGCGTGATCAGCGGATCCTCGACGGCGACCGTATCGCCGGCCTTGACCAGCACCTCGATGACCTCGACGTCGGCGAAATCGCCGAGGTCGGGGACTTTCAGCTCGCGGACGGCCATCAGGGCACGGCCTCGAGCAGGGTTTCCACGTCGCCAAGCTGCTGCGCGAGATAGGTCGTAAAGCGCACGGCGTAGGCGCCATCGATGACGCGATGATCGTAGGACAGCGACAGCGGCAGCATCAGCCTCGGCACGAACTCGGAGCCGTTCCACACCGGCTGCATCGTCGAGCGCGACACGCCGAGGATCGCCACCTCCGGCGCGTTCACGATGGGCGTGAAGAACGTGCCGCCGATGCTGCCCAGGCTCGTGATGGTGAAGCTCGCGCCCTGCATCTGCTCCAGCTTCAGCTTGCCCTCGCGCGCGGCTTGCGACAGCGTGCCGAGCTCCGTGGCGATCTCGTAGACGTCCTTCTTGTCGGCGTCGCGGATCACCGGCACGACGAGCCCCTGCTCGGTGTCGACCGCGAAGCCCAGGTGGCAATATTTTTTCATCACCAGGGTTTCGCCGTCGTCGCCAAGCGAGGCATTCGCTTTGGGATACTCGCGCAGCGTCGCGACCACCGCCTTCATCACGAAAGCGAGCGGCGTCAGGTTGATGCCGCGTTCCTTCGCTTCGCCCTTCAGCTCCTGCCGCTTCGCCTCGAGCGCAGTGATGTCCGCGAGGTCGTGCTGCGTGACGTGCGGCAGGTTGATCCAGCTCGCCTGCAGCCGCGGGCCCGCGATCTTCTGGATGCGCGTCAAGGGCGCGAGCTCCACCTCGCCGAACTTGCGGAAGTCGACGCGCGGCACGTTGGGCAGCGCCGCCGCGCGCGGCTCGCCGCTCAGGATCTCCTTGACCCAGGCCTTGACGTCCGAGTGCAGGATGCGGTTCTTCGGCCCCGTGCCCTTGACCCGCGACAGGTCCACGCCGAGCTCGCGCGCAAGCTTGCGCACGGACGGGCTCGCGTGCGCCTTCGAGAAGCCGGATTCGTCGATCGGCGGCAGGCTGCGGCGTTCGACCGGGCGCCCGGCTGGCGCTGCGGGAGCGTGGCCCGCCGGCGCTTCGCCTTTTGGCATCGTGTCGCCCGCATGGCGAGCTCCTACGGGTTCAGGGGCGGGTTTTGCGTCGGTGCCGGGGGCGGGCTTTGCGTCCGCGGCGGGCGCCGGCTTCCCGGCGCCCGGCGCGCTCACCGTCGTCTCGAGCAGCGCGATGCGCGAGCCCTCGGACACGCGGTCGCCGACGGACACTTCGACGGACTCGATGCGGCCGGCCGCGGTCGCGGGCACGTCCATCGCGGCTTTCTCGGTTTCGAGGGTGACGAGCGGATCGTCGACCTGCACCTCGTCGCCGGGCTTCACGTGGACCTCGATCACCTCGACGTCCTTGAAGTCGCCGATGTCGGGCACGGTGAGCGGCTGCCTCTGCGTTTCGTCCGCCGCGCCGG
>CAZBGV010000060.1:0-20070 GCA_964491485.1 uncultured Woeseiaceae bacterium
CGGATCTCGGCCCGAATGGTATTCTTACCCGGCTCGTGACGCTCGAGCTGCGCCACGGCGAGCTGCAGGAAGTCGAGCCGACCCGTACGACTCCCCGGTCGACGAGACCGGACGACGGCGCCGGCCGGGGGAACCAGCCGGACGACGGCGTCCATGACGACGACAATGACAACAACGATTAGGTGCCGTTGCCACGCGTGCGCGGCCAGGTCCGGGGTGACGGCATTTCCATGAGATCCGGACGCGACAGCACCTGCCTCTCCTGTTTTTTCGCGCTTTGCACGCTCGCCTTCACGGTCAGCGCCGCCGCCAGGGAGCGGCAGACCCCGTTCGAATGGCTCGAGCGCATGTCCACCGCCATCTCCACGCTGGACTACCAGGGCACGGTCATCCGCCGCCAGAACGGCGAGGCGCAGGCGCTCAAGATCGTGCACCGCATCGTGGACGGCGTCGTCAACGAGCGCGTGGTGAGCCAGGAAGGCCAGGGACTCGAGATCATCCGGGTCGGTAACGAAGTCCATTGCATCCTGCCCGACAGCAAATCCGTCCTGATCGAGCAGTGGAACGACCAGAACACGCTGTTTTCCATGCTGCCGAGCGGTGACGCCCGTTTCAGCTCGGCCTACGACGTGTCCGTGGTGCGCGAGGAGCGCGTGGCGGGCCGCCCGTCGGTGCTGATCGCCATCCGGCCGCACGATGCGTTCCGGTTCGGGCATCGCCTGTGGCTGGATCGCGAGACCGCGTTCCCGCTGCGCACGGAGCTCGTCGGCACGGACGGCTCGGCCATCGAGCAGCTCAAGTTCGCCGACATCAGCTTCGATTCCCCGCCGGCCGGCGAGAAACTCGAGCCTTCCATGAATCTCGACAACTTCACTTGGTACAGCGAGCCACAGGACGTGAAGGCACGCGAGGTCGAGACCGACTGGGTCTGTGACGAGCTGCCGCCCGGCTTCCGCGTCATGTCGACCCGCGACGAGCTCTTGCCGGGCGCCACGGAACCGGTCACCCACATCGTCTACGGCGACGGTCTCGCGACGGTGTCGGTGTTCATCGCGGAAGGTCAGGACGACAGCATTGCGCGGCGCTCCAACGTCGGCGCGTCGAATTCCTTCAGCACCCAGATCGACGGCCACCAGGTCACGGCGGTCGGCGAGGTGCCTTCGGAGACCGTGCAGCGCATCGCGACCTCGATGCGGCGCCGCTAGTGGATCCCCGGCAGGCCACGGTGCTCACGGTCGGGCCGGAGCGTGCCATCGTGCGCGTGGCCGCCGCTCCCGCCTGCGCGCGCTGTGACGCCGGGCAGGGCTGCGGCGCCGGCCTGTTCCGGCGGCGCCACGAGGCGGAGATCGCGGTGCGCGTGGCTCCGGGCCTCGTCCTCAGCCCGGGCGACCGGGTGCGCCTCGAGCTCGCTCCCGAGCGGCTGCTCGCGGCCGCGGGCCTGGCTTACGGTCTGCCGCTCGCCGGATTGGTCACAGGCGCGCTCGCGGCGGGCGGCGCCGCGCCGGGCCATGAGCTCGCGGCCGTTCTCGGCGCGCTGGGCGGCCTCGCCGCCGGCGTGCTGCTCGGCCGCCGGGGACTCCTGCGCCAGGAACGCGCCGGGCGCACGGTGCCCGTGGCCGCCGACAAGCTCGGGTGAGGCCGCACACCGTCGTCGTGTACAGCCGGCCCGGCTGTCATCTCTGCGAGCGCCTGCTCGAGGAGCTCGCGCCGCTGGTGCGCGGCCGTGGCAGACTCGAGCTGCGCGACGTCGATGACGACCCGCACTGGCGGCGTGCATTCGGCGAGCGCATCCCGGTGGTGGAAATCGACGGGCGCGTCACCTGCGAGCTCACGCTCGACACGGGCGCCGTTTTGCAAGCCCTCGCTTCGAATTGAGCCTCGATCCCCGGACGTCATGCAGTACATCCGCAATTTTTCGATCATCGCGCACATCGATCACGGCAAGTCGACCCTTGCCGACCGCTTCATCCAGATCTGCGGCGGCCTCGAGCAGCGCGAGATGCTGGACCAGGTCCTCGATTCGATGGACCTGGAGCGCGAGCGCGGCATCACGATCAAGGCGCACAGCGTCGCGCTCGACTACCGCGCGGAAGACGGCAACGTGTACCGGCTCAACCTGATCGACACGCCCGGCCACGTGGACTTCTCCTACGAAGTGTCGCGCTCGCTGGCGGCCTGCGAAGGCGCGCTGCTGGTCGTCGACGCGGCGCAGGGAGTGGAGGCGCAGAGCGTCGCCAACTGCATCACAGCGATCGATCAGGGCCTCGAGGTGCTGCCGGTGCTGAACAAGATCGACCTTCCCGCGGCCGAGCCGGCGCGGGTGATCCGCGAGATCGAGGACATCATCGGGATCGAGGCGCAGGGCGCCGCGCAGGTGAGTGCGAAAACGGGAGAGGGCGTCAAGGCGCTCCTCGAGGACATCGTCCGGAAGATACCGCCGCCGGCGGGCGATCCCGAGGCACCGCTGCAGGCGCTGATCATCGACTCCTGGTTCGACAACTACGTCGGCGTCGTGTCGCTCGTGCGCGTGGTCAACGGCCGCATCCGCAAGGGTGACAGGATCACGATCATGTCGACCGGCCGCTCGTACACGGCGGACAGCGTCGGCGTGTTCACGCCGAAGATGCAGGAGCGCGAAGAGCTCGGCACCGGCGACGTCGGCTTCGTCAACGCCGCCATCAAGGACATCTACGGTGCGCCCGTCGGCGACACGATCACGTCCGCGGTGAAGCCCTGCGCCACGCCGCTGCCCGGCTTCAAGCAGGTCCAGCCGCGCGTCTTCGCCGGGCTGTTTCCGGTCAGCGCGGACGACTACGAAAGTTTCCGCGAGGCGCTGAAGAAGCTCAGGCTGAACGATGCCGCGCTGCACTTCGAGCCCGAAACCTCGGCGGCGCTGGGTTTTGGCTTCCGCTGCGGCTTCCTCGGAATGCTGCACATGGAGATCGTCCAGGAGCGGCTGGAGCGCGAGTACAAGCTCGAGCTCATCACGACCGCGCCCACGGTCGTATACGAAGTCGCGCTGACGAGCGGCGAGACGCTGCTGGTCGACAACCCGTCGCGGCTGCCGCCGCCCAACCAGGTCGCCGAGATTCGCGAGCCGATCATCACCGCAAGCATCCTCGTGCCCGACACCCACGTGGGGGCGGTGATGAAGCTGTGCATCGAGAAGCGCGGCGTGCAGAAGCAGATGCGGTACTCGGGCAGCCACGTGGCCCTCGAATACGAGATGCCGATGGCCGAGGTCGTCCTCGACTTCTTCGATCGGCTAAAATCGGTCAGCCGCGGGTTCGCATCCTTCGACTACGAGTTCGAGCGGTTCGATCCGGCGCCGCTGGTGCGGCTCGACATCCTGATCAACAAGGAGAGGGTCGACGCGCTCTCACTCATCGTGCACCGCGCCAGCGCGGAAGCGCGCGGCCGGGAGCTGGTGGAGAAAATGCGCGAGCTGATTCCGCGGCAGATGTTCGACGTCGCCATCCAGGCGGCGATCGGCAGCCAGATCATCGCCCGCAGCACGGTGAAGGCGCTGCGCAAGAACGTGACCGCCAAGTGCTACGGCGGGGATGTGACACGAAAAAGAAAGTTGCTGGAAAAGCAGAAAGCGGGCAAGCGCCGGATGAAGCAGATCGGCTCCGTCGAGATCCCGCAGGAAGCCTTCCTCGCCGTCCTCAAAGTCGAAAAGTGAGTACATTGCCTTGAACATCGATCTCGCCCTGATCCTGACCGTGCTGACGCTGTTCACCGGCGTGGTCGTGCTCGTGGACAAACTCTGGCTCGGCAAGCGGTCGGCGGAAGGGGAGGCACCGCCGGGCCGGGGTCTCACGACGCTCGTCGACTATTCCCGCTCGTTCTTCCCGGTGCTGCTGTTCGTGCTCGTCATCCGCTCGTTCGTGTTCGAGCCGTTCAGGATTCCCTCCGGCTCGATGCGGCCGACGCTGCTGGAAGGCGATTACATTTTCGTCACGAAATACTCCTACGGGCTGAGGTTGCCGGTCACGAACACCAAAGTCCTGGACACCGGCGAGCCGGCGCGCGGCGACGTCGTCGTGTTCCGGCTGCCTTCCGATCCGAGCATCAACTACATCAAGCGCGTGATCGGGCTGCCCGGCGACACGATCGTGTATCGCGATCATCGGCTGACGGTCAACGGCGAGCCCGTGGAGCTCGCGCCGGCGCAAGGCGAGGACCCGCCGGGACCGCAGGAGCTGTTCGTCGAGAACATCGGCGGGCACGAGCACGAGATCATCGTGTCGCGGCGCGGGCTCTCCGGGGAGAGCGTCTACCAGGTGCCGGAAGGCTATTACTTCATGATGGGGGACAACCGGGACAACAGCCGCGACAGCCGGTACATCGGCCCGGTGCCGGAGGCCAACCTGGTCGGCAAGGCCGTGCGCATCTGGATGCACATGGACGGGCTCGAATGGCCGGACTGGAGCCGCATCGGCGCGAAGATCGAATAAAATGTGCCGCCAGTCACTGATTGGCGCGGCCCGGCGGCCCTAGAATGCCGGCCGGGACAGGAGAAAAAGCCATGATCTGTCAGGGGAATCGGGGCGAGATCCAGGGTTTGCGGACCTCGCGGCGACGCCAGGCGGGCATGACCACGCTCGGGTTCATCATCCTCGCCGTGTTCATCGGCCTGTTCGCGTTCGCGTTCATCCGCCTGACGCCGGTCTACCTGAACTACATGAAAGTCGCCGGTGTGCTGGACGGCCTGACCAAGGAGTTCGACGGCCAGAACGCGTCCCGCACTTCGCTGCAGACCTCCATCGTCCGCCGCTTCTCCGTGGAGAGCGTCAGCCAGATCACCGCCCGTGACATCAAGGTCACGCCGAACGGCGGCGGTTACCTGGTCGAAGCCGTGTACGATCACAGCACGCCGTTCATAGGCAACGTCTCCTTCACCGTGCACTTCGACAAGAAGGTGCAGATCCGCCGCTGACCCCGCCAGGCGCGGCACGCCGCGTTGCCCGCTCCGCCGGGGGCCACGACACCGGCACCTCCGGCACGCTGTCGTCAACCTGTCCCGGGCAGCACCCGCCGTTGAACATTCCCGGCCCATCGCCGAGAATTGCAGGCCCGGTCCTGCGAGCCCCGAGTTGGAACACGCCGCCGCCTGGCTGAAGGAAAAGCTGGATTACGCGTTCCGCGACCTCGAGTTGCTGCGGCAGGCGCTCACGCACCGCAGTGCCACCGGCCTCAACAACGAGCGGCTCGAGTTCCTGGGCGACGCCGTGCTGGACGTCGTCATCTCGGAAGTGCTTTTCCGGTCGCATCCGCTGGCGAGCGAGGGCGTCCTGAGCCGCATGCGCTCGTCGCTCGTGAAGGACAGCGCGCTGGCGGCGCTCGCCACCGAGATCGGGCTCGGCGAGCACCTCATTCTCGGCCCGGGGGAGCGCCGCGCCGGCGGGCAGCAGCGTGCCTCCATCCTGGCCGATGCCATGGAGGCGATCTTCGGAGCGGTGTACCTCGATACGGATTTCGACGAGGCGCGGCGCGTGATCTATCGTGCCTACGGCAAGCGGCTCGAGGACCTGCCGGAATCCGCGGCCAGCCGTGACCCGAAGAGCCGGCTGCAGGAGCTGCTGCAGGCGAAGCAGATCGAGCTGCCCTCGTACAACGTCGAATCCGTCACCGGCAAGGCGCACCGCCAGTCCTTCGAGGTGAGCTGCCGCATCCCGTCGCTGGAAACGGTCACCATCGGCCGCGGGCGCACGCGGCGCCAGGCCGAACAGGAAGCGGCGACCCGCATGCTGGTCCTGGTCGAAGAGGGCTGATGGGCAACGGCACCTTCCGTTCCGGATTCGTGGCGGTCGTGGGCCGTCCCAACGTCGGCAAGTCCACGCTCATCAACGCGCTGGTGGGCACGAAGGTCAGCATCGTCACGCCGCGACCGCAGACGACCCGCCACCGCATCCTCGGCATCCGCAACGAGCCCGAAGCGCAGATGGTGTTCGTCGACACGCCCGGACTGCACAGCCAAGCGCGCAAGGCGATGAACCGGCTGATGAACCGGGCGGCCGACAGCGCCATCGCGGATGCCGAGCTGATCCTGTTCGTGATCGAAGCGAATCGCTGGACGGAGGACGACGAACGCGCGCTCGAGCGCGTCGCGAGTGCGGCGGGGTGTCCGGTCATCGCGGTGCTCAACAAGATCGACAAGGTGCATCCGCGCGAAGAGCTGCTGCGCGTGATCGCGGAGATGGCGGGACGCTTCGCGTTCGCCGAAGTCGTCCCGGTTTCGGCGCGTCGGGGCGACAATCTCGACCGGCTCGCCGACGTCGTGCGCGGCTACCTCCCCGAGTCGCCGCCGCTGTACCCCGCCGACGCGGTGAGCGACCGCAGCGACAGCTTTCGCGCCGCGGAGGTCATCCGTGAGAAGCTCACGCTCGCGTTGCGCCAGGAAGTGCCGTACGGCCTCACCGTGGAGATCGAGCGCTTCGCGCGCGAGGACGACCGCATCACCGTCGTTGCGCTCATCTGGGTGGAGCGCGAGAGCCAGAAAGGCATCGTGGTCGGGAAGGGCGGCGCCTTGCTCAAGCAGGCCGGCCGGGCCGCCCGCCTGGAGCTGCGGGAGCAGTACGGCGTCCCCGTACACCTCGACCTGTGGGTCAAGGTCCGCGAGAACTGGGCCGACAGCGAAGAGCAGCTGATGCGCTTCGGCTACGAGTAGGGCAAAGCGCCGTGCGTGCGGAAAACGAGCCCGCGTGGCTCCTGCACCACCGGCCTTTCCAGGATGCGAGCCGCATCCTCGAGGTCCTGAGCCGCGAGCACGGGCGGCTGTCGCTCGTGGCGCGGGGCAGCCGCTCGGCGCGCTCGCGTCTCAAGGGGGTTCTCAGGCCGTTCCTCCCGCTCCGGCTGTCGTGGGTGGCGCGCTCGGAGCTCGGCACGCTGACCGGCGCCGAGGTGCGCGGGGCGCCGATTGCACTGACGGGCGACGCGCTGCTCTGCGGCTGGTACGTGAACGAGCTCGTCATGCACCTCGTGCACCGCCACGATCCGCAGCCCGAGGTCTTCGCGCTGTACTCGGCGACGATCGAGCGCCTGCGGGGCGGCGGTGCGGGCCCCGCGCTGCGGGAGTTCGAGCTCGAGCTGCTCGGCCTGCTCGGCTTCGGCATCGACCTCGAGCGGGACCGCTCGACCGGCGCGCCGCTCGAGCCGGGGCAGGCTTACGAATACCGGCTCGAGCACGGGCCGGTACCGGCCGGCGGGGAGCAGGGCAGGCTGGTGTTCCCGGGAGCGGAGCTCATCGGCATCCGGGAACGGCGGTTCGGCGATCCGGCCGTGCTGCGCGCCGCCGGGCGCCTGCTCCGCGAGGTGATCGCGTTCCACCTGGGCGGCAAGGAGCTCAAGAGCCGCAGGGTCCTCCTGGACATGCGCGGGCGGGCGGGGCCGTAAAGCGCGCACGCGCGCGGCCCGGACGCGGCAGCAGGGACGGGGCCGGCGGACCTGCGATCGGAAGTCGCGCGCAATGCCAGACAATCCGCTCCTGCATGATCCGCATTCGCGCCGTCCCTGGCGCTCCGCGCTCCTATGGGACGGCGGTTCATGGATAATGGGCGAATGACTGACGCCAACCCGGCCGAGCTGCGGCTCGGCGTGAACATCGACCACGTCGCCACCCTGCGCCAGGCGCGCGGCACCGATTACCCCGATCCGGTCGCCGCGGCATTGATCGCGGAGCGCGCGGGCGCCGACAGCATCACCCTGCACCTGCGCGAGGACCGCCGCCATATCCAGGACCGCGACCTGGTTGCGCTCAGCGAGGCGAAGACCACTCGCATCAACCTGGAAATGGCCGTGACGGAGGAGATGCTCGATATCGCCACGCGCGTCCGGCCGGCGGATTGCTGCCTCGTGCCGGAGCGCCGCGCGGAGCTCACGACGGAAGGCGGGCTCGACGTCGCCGGGCAGGCGCAGAAGATCGCCGAAGCCTGCGCGCGTCTCGCCGCAGCGGGCATACGCGTATCCCTGTTCGTCGATCCCGACCCGCGGCAGCTCGAAGCCGCCGTCGCGGCCGGCGCACCCGTCGTGGAGCTGCATACGGGCGCCTATGCGGACGCCCACGACGGGCGGCATGCGCGCGAGTTCGAGCGCATCGCGGCCGCGGCGGCACGCGGGCGCGAGCTGGGGCTCACCGTGCACGCGGGACACGGGCTCCATTACGGCAACGTGCAGCCGATCGCGGAGATCCCGGAGATCGTGGAGCTGAACATCGGCCACGCGATCGTCGCGCGCGCGGTTTTCGACGGCATCGGTGCCGCGGTGAGGGAAATGAAGCGCCTGATGCAGGACGCGAGGCAGCGGTGATCTTCGGCGTCGGCACCGACATCGTCGAGCTGGTTCGCATTGAGGAAACGTGGCAGCGCTTCGGCGAGCGCTTCGTGGACCGGCTGCTGATGCCGGAAGAGCGGGTGCTGTTCGAGAAGACACGCCAGCCGGCGCGCTTCCTCGCCATGCGCTTTGCCGGCAAGGAAGCGGCCGTGAAAGCCATGGGCACGGGCTTCCGGCACGGCATGTGGATTCGCGACGTCGGCGTGCTGAACAACGCGTGGGGGCGCCCCTACCTCATCTTCTCCGAGCGCGGGCGCCGCACCTGCGAGCGCTTAGGCATTGGAGAGGGGCACGTGAGCCTCACCGACGACGCGGGGCTGGTGGTCGCCTTCGCGGTGGTGATGAAGGCGGACCTAAATTCGAAATAACCTGAATAATATAACTTAATGCTCTGTTTTTCATTCGATATTGAGACCGTTCCGGACGTCGAGACGGGGCGCCGCCTGTACGGCCTCGACGGCTTGCCGGACGCCGACGTGGCGCGCGCCATGACCTTCCTGCGCCAGCAGGCGACCGGCCAGGAGTTCCTGCCGCTGCACCTGCACCGCGTGGTCGCCATCTCGGTCGCGCTGCGGACGCGCGACGAGTTCCGGGTGTGGAGCCTCGGCGAGCCGGACGCGGACGAAGGCGAGATCGTGCGGCGCTTTTTCGACGGCATCGAGCGTTACGCCCCCGACCTCATTTCCTGGAACGGCTCCGGGTTCGACCTGCCGGTGCTGCACTACCGCGCACTCAAGCACGGCGTGCGCGCGCCGCGCTACTGGGAGACGGGCGACGGCGATCGCGACTGGCGCTACAACAACTATCTCGGCCGTTATCACTGGCGGCACCTCGACCTCATGGACGTCCTCTCCGGCTTCCAGGTGCGCGGCCGTGCGAGCCTGGACCAGGTCGCCGTCCTGCTCGGCTTTCCGGGCAAGCTCGACATGACCGGGGAAGCCGTGCTCGATCGCTGGCTCGCCGGCGGCATCGAGGACATCCGCAACTACTGCGAGACGGACGTGCTCAACACGTGGCTCGTGTACCTGCGCTTCGAGTTCATGCGCGGCCGCCTGGACGCCGCCGATCTCGCGCGCGAGCAGGAACTCGTGCGCGGCACGCTCGCGGCGAGCGGCAAGCCGCACCTCGAGCGCTTCCTCGCTGCCTGGCGGGGTGCCGCCGGCTGACCCGGATGGCACGGCGCAGCGAGCCGGAAACGGCCACCATCGACGGCGTGACTCACGACGGCCGCGGCATCGCGGCGATCGACGGCAAGAAGGTGTTCGTGCCCGGCGGCCTGCCCGGCGAGACGGTCCGCATCCTCAGGCGGCGGCGCCGCTCGAGCTTCGACGAGGCCGAGCTGCTCGAGGTGCTCGAGCCCTCGCCGCAGCGCATCGTGCCCCGCTGCGCGGTGTACGGCACCTGCGGCGGCTGCTCGCTGCAGCACCTGCCGGCAGCGGAGCAGCGCGCGCTCAAGTCCGGGGCGCTCGAGGAGGCCCTGGCGCGCATTGGCGGCCTCGAGCCGCGGCGCTGGCTGCCGCCGCTTTTCGACGAGTCCGCGGAATGGCATTACCGGCGGCGCGCGCGCCTCGCCGTGAAGGACGTCGCGGCCAAGGGGCGCGTGCTGGTCGGGTTTCGCGAGCGGCACTCCCCGTTCATCACCGACATGACCCGCTGCGAGGTGCTCGCGCCGCCGCTCGACGGGCTGATGGAGCCGCTCTCGACGCTCGTCGGCCGGCTCTCGATCCGCCGCCGCGTGCCGCAGATCGAGGCCGCCGTGGCCGACAACGGCACCGAGCTCGTGTTCCGCGTGCTCGATCCGCCGACGGCGGACGACACCGCGGAGCTCGCGCGCTTCGCGCAGGCGCACGGCCTGCGCGTGGCACTGCAGCCCGGTGGCCCGGAGTCCGTACGACCGCTGCACCCCGCGGCGCCCGAGCCTCTTTATTATGCGCTGCCCGAATGGGACCTTCGCCTGGCCTTCGGCGCGACCGATTTCGTGCAGGTCAACGCGGCGGTCAACCGCCGCATGGTGGCAGCCGCGCTCGAGCTGCTCGCGCCGGGGGAGGGCGACCGGGTGCTCGACCTCTACTGCGGCATCGGCAATTTCTCGCTGCCCCTCGCGCGCCGCGCGGGCTCGGTGCTCGGCATCGAAGGCGATCCGGGCATGGTGGCGCGGGCGCGCGCCAACGCCGAGGCGAACGGCATCGGCAACGCCGGGTTCCGGGCCGCCGACCTCGATCGCATCGACGGCACCGAGGGCTGGCTGCGCCAGCGCTGGGACCGGGTCCTGCTCGACCCGGCGCGCAGCGGGGCGGCGGCGGTCGCCGCGGCGCTCGGCCGCAGCGGGGCCGCGCGCATCGTGTACGTTTCCTGTCACCCGGCCACGCTCGCGCGCGACGGCCGCGCGCTCGCGGCGGGGGGCTATGCGCTGGAGGCCGCGGGCATCATCGACATGTTCCCGCACACGGGGCACGTCGAGGCCATCGCGGTTTTCGTCAAAATATAGTATTGATAAAGGGTTAGCGAGGCTTTGCAGAACGGGTCTGACGCCATGGCTCTGGGGCCGGTCATGCTGGACATCGAGGGGCTCGAGCTCACGCCGGCCGACCGCGTGCTGCTCGCCGAGCCCGCCGTCGGCGGCGTGATCCTGTTCGCCCGCAATTACGCCTCGCCCGCCCAGCTCGCCGATCTCGTGGCCGCCATCCGCTCGGTGCGCTCGCCGCCGCTGCTCGTCGCCGTCGATCACGAGGGCGGGCGCGTGCAGCGCTTCCGTGAAGGGTTCAGCCGCATCCCGCCGATGCGCCGCGTAGGGCTGCAGTACGACGCGGATCGTGCCGCCGGGCTCGAGCTCGCGCGGACCGCCGGCTGGCTCATCGGCTCCGAGCTTCGGGCGAGCGGCATCGACCTCGCGTTCGCCCCTTGCGTCGACCTCGACCGGGGCGTGAGCGAGGTGATCGGCGATCGCGCGTTCCACCGGCGCCCCGACGCCGTCACGGAGCTCGCGGCGGCGTTCAGCGGCGGCCTCAAGTCCGCCGGCATGGCGGCGATCGCGAAACACTTCCCCGGGCACGGTGCGGTCACGGCCGATTCGCACGAGCGGCTGCCCGTGGATCGGCGGGAGTTCGGCGAGATCCTGGACGACATGCGGCCCTACGAGAAGCTGATCGGGCGCCGCCTGCTCGCGGGCGTGATGCTCGCGCACGTCGTGTACGCCGAGGCCGATCCGCTGCCGGCGAGCCTCTCGCCGTGGTGGATCGGCAGCCAGCTGCGCGCCCAGCTCGGTTTCGACGGCGCGGTGTTCTGCGACGATCTCGGCATGGGCGCCGTGACCGGGTTCGGCCCGGTGCCCGAGCGTGCCCGCCGGGCGCTCGAGGCCGGCTGCGACATGGTGCTCGTGTGCAACGACCGGGAAGGCGCGCGCGCCGCCGTGGCCGCGCTCGCCGACTGGTCCAGTCCGCCGTCCCTGGTGCGGCTCGCGCGCCTGCACGGCACCGGCGGGACGCTTCGCGAGACGCTGCTCGCGAGCGACGAGTGGCAGGCCGCCGCCGAGGCCGTCGGCCGCTGGCTCGAGCGGCCGGAGCTCGAGCTCGGCGCCTGATGGCGGCCGGAGGCACCCATCCCGCCGCGCCGGCGGATGCGCTGATCGTCGGCAGCGGCTTCGGCGGGCTCGCCGCCGACGCTCCGGCCCGGGCGTTCACGACCGCCTACGGCAGCCCCTCGGCGCCGCTCCGAAGGCTTAAGATCGGCGGCCGGCCGGTATGGCTGCTGGCGCGCCACGGCGAGCCGCACGCGATCCCGCCGCACCGCATCAACTACCGGGCGAACCTGAAGGCCCTCCAGCTGGCCGGTGCCCGCCGCGTCGTGGCCCTGAACACGGTGGGGGCCGTGCATCCGCGGCATGCGCCGGGCGAGCTCGCAATCCCGCGCCAGCTCATCGACTACACGTATGGACGGGATCACAGTATTTTCGACGGCGAGTCCGCTACCCTCGACCACATCGACTTCACGGAGCCGTTCTGCGGGCGGCTCCGGGCGGCGCTGCTCGAGGCCGCGGCCGCGGCCGGGGTGCCCTGCCACGACGGCGGCGTGTACGCCGTCACCCAGGGCCCGCGGCTCGAGACCGCGGCCGAGGTCGACCGGCTCGAGCGCGACGGGGCCGATTTCATCGGCATGACCGCCATGCCGGAGGCGGCGCTGGCGCGCGAGCTCGGCATGCGCTACGCCTGCCTGTCGCTGATCGTGAACCAGGCGGCAGGCAGGGGCGAACGGGAGATCCATGAGGACATCGAGGCAACGACGGCGAGGGCACGCGAGCGCGCCATGCGCGTGCTGGCCGCGTTTTTTGCCTCGATGGCGAACCCTCCCGGCTGAGGCCGGCAGCCCGTGACGGCGACGGCGGCCAAACCGCTGCAGCGCGAGCTGTTCGAGCAGCTCGTCGAGGGCATGGCGGAGCCCCTCATCGTCGCTCGCGTCGACCGGCCGGACTGGCCGGTCGTGCTGCGCAACGCGGCGTTTGCCGCGCTGTCCGGCGACAAGCCGGCCGTCGACCGCCCGCTCGCCGACGTCGTCGAGCAGCTCATCGGGCGCGAGCTCGCGCTCGAGGTGAGCGAGACCGTGCGCCGCGGGCAGGAGAACAGCGTGCCCGTCGAGCTCGCGCGGCGCGAGTACCTGCTGGTCCTGAAGCCCCTTGCCGGTCCCGGTGACTCGGCGGCGCGCTATTACGCCGCGTACTGGCGCCGCGTGGTCGCCGGCACCGGCGACAAGGATCTCACGCAGGAGCTGGTCCGCGCCCGGCGCCGCATTCGCGACCTCTCACGTGACGACGCCGTCACGGGGCTTTTGAACGAAGCGGCGTTTCGCGAGGTGCTCGCCCACGACTGGGCCGTAGCCGCGCGCGAGAAGAGCCGCCTTGCGCTGGTCGGGTTTTCGCTGGATTACTTCGAAGCCTACGTCGAGGTGTTCGGGCGGCACGCGAGCGATTCGTGCCTGCGCCGGGTCGCGCAGGCGGTGCGCCGCTGCCTGAAGCGCGCCAGCGACGTCGCGGCGCGGATCGCGACGCCCGACGGCGACCTCCTCGTCGTCCTCTCACACGCCTCCGACGAGGAAGGGGTGCAGCAGTTCGCCGAGCGCATCGGCACCGCCGTGCGCGAGCTCGGGCTGCACCATCCCCGCTCGCGCGCCGGGCGGTTCGTCACCGTGACGCCGCGCATCGAGCTCGCCCAGCCGCACGCGGAAGGCTCGAAGGCCGAGCGCTTTCTGGAGCGCCTGCTCGCCGGCCGCTGAGCGGCGGGAACGCGGGCGGGCAGGCGGCCCGCAAAGCAGCGACTGCCGCGGGACGCCTGCGCCGCGCGGCGCGACTCGGGGCTATGGAGCGCGGTTCGGAACCTGCGCGCCGCCGGCGGGACCGTTCGGCGCTTTCACCGCGGTGAGCTTCGCGATCACGCCGAAGCGCGGGTGATCGTAATAGCGGACCGTGCCGTCGTGCATGATGCGGACTTCCGAGATGTGGTAGCGCACCGGAAGGGCAGGGGCGCCGAATGTCGAATCGCCAAATCCGGACAGGGCGCCGTCCCGGGCCGGCGCCCCGGCGCCGGGCGCGAGACCGCTGTCCGCGATCGCACGGTCGGTGGCCGAGCGGCTCGCATCGAGGGCCCCGCTCGCGAGCGCCTCCGCCGCCGCGGCGTCCAGCGTGAGATCCAGCCCGAGGTGCACGAAGCGTCCCTGGTACAAGGTCACCGTGCCGGACAGTCCGGGCGGCGGGTCGCCGAGCGCGCGCAGGCGAATGGCCGGCGCCTGCTCGTGCGGCGGCGTGGTCTGTATCCAGGCCATGCGCATGATCGGATGGTAGGCGCCGATCCGGACCAGCGCGTCGTACACGCTGTCCAGCGTCCACGCTTCGGGCGGCAGCGGTTCGAGCCGGATGCGCGCGCGCAAGGGCACGTCGCGCAGGTCGCCGTCGAAGCCTGCAATCTCGGTCGCCTCTCCGCCGTTCGCGGGCGCGCCGGGTTCCCCGTCGGCTCCGTCGTCGACCGCAAGCGGCGGCTCCGCGCCCCGATCGGTGTCCGCGTCGGGCGGGAGCAGGTCTTCCGGCCGGTCGCTGAATACGGGCACGCGGTCGTCCCCGTCGTTCCTCGCGGCGTACTCCGGCGGCACGTCCGGCACGAAGATCTCGCCGCCGGACCAGGCGCTCTCGTCGTAAGCGAAGACGATCAGCTCGACCGCGTAACGCGGGAAGTCGGGGACGGCGATCTCGCGCAGCGCGTCCTGCGCGATCGCCGGCAGCGGCGCGGCGCAGAGGAGCGGCAAGGTCACCGCTCCGAGACGCCGTGCAAAGCGGCGGATCAAAGCGCGCCCGGGTTGTGCCATCGCATCCTCCGTGTCATCCCGCCGCCGCCCGGCTCACGCGGGCTCCGGAGCCGGCGCCGAGTTTCGCCAGGAGCTCCTCGACGACCGTGAATCTAGCTTCCTCGTCCGGCATTGCCAAGCGGAACTGCAGGCGGTCGGCGCCCTGCAGGCGATACACGCGGTCGTTCGACTGCACGAGCTCGACCAGCACCACGGGATCGACGGCCGCCTTGTGGCCGAACTGGATGAAGCCGCCCGTCGCCGAGGCGTCGATCTTCTCGATGCCGAGCGCCGCCGCATCGAGCTTCAGGCCCGCGATGCGCATGAAGTTTTTCGCCGCGGCCGGCAGCAGGCCGAAGCGGTCGATCAGCTCGACGTTGAGCTCGCGCAGGGCCTCGCGCGATTCCGCGCTCGCGATGCGCTTGTACAGCATCAGCCGGAGGTGCACGTCCGGCACGTAATCCTCCGGCAGCAGCGCGGGCAGGTGCAGGTTGATTTCGACGCCCGCGTCGAGCGGCTCGAGCAGGTTCGGTTCCTTGCCGGAGCGCAGCGACCGGATGGCGCGGCCGAGGAGCTCCGTGTACAGCGAGAAGCCGATCTCCTGGATCTGCCCGCTCTGGGTTTCCCCGAGCAGCTCGCCCGCGCCGCGGATCTCGAGATCGTGCGTCGCGAGGATGAATCCGGAACCCAGGTCCTCGAGTGAATCGATCGCTTCGAGCCGCTTGATCGCGTCGGCGGTCATTGCCGCGCGCGGCGGCGCGATGAGATAGGCGTAGGCGCGGTGATGCGAGCGCCCGACCCGGCCGCGCAGCTGGTGCAGCTGCGCGAGGCCGAAACGATCCGCGCGATTGATGACGATCGTGTTCGCGGTCGGCACGTCGATGCCGCTCTCGATGATGGTGGTGCAGAGCAGTACGTTGAAGCGGCGATGATAGAAGTCGAGCATCACCTGCTCGAGCTCGCTTTCGGGCATCTGGCCGTGGCCGATGCGGATGTCCGCCTCGGGTACGAGCTTGCGCAGTTTCTCTCCGACCGTTTCGATGTCCTGCACGCGGTTGTGAATGAAATACACCTGGCCGCCGCGCTTGATCTCGCGCAGCACGGCTTCGCGGATCACCACGTCGTTCCATTCGCTCACGAAAGTCTTCACCGACAGCCGCAGCGCCGGAGGCGTCGTGATCAGGGACATGTCGCGCAGGCCGCCGAGTGCCAGGTTCAGCGTGCGCGGTATCGGGGTGGCCGTGAGGGTCAGCACGTCGACCTCGGCGCGCAGCGCCTTGAGCGCTTCCTTGTGGCGCACCCCGAAACGGTGCTCCTCGTCGATGATGACGAGACCGACGTCCTTGAAGTCCTTCGTGTGCTGCAGCAGCTTGTGCGTGCCGATCACGATGTCGACGCGGCCCGAGCGCATGCCGGCCACGACCTCGTCCGTGGCCTTTCTGCCGCGGAAGCGTGACAGCACCTCGATCCGCACGGGCCAGTCGGCGAAGCGGTCCCTGAACGTCTGCCCGTGCTGCTGGGCGAGCAGGGTGGTCGGCACGAGGATCGCGACCTGCTTGCCACCCTGCACGGCGGCGAACGCGGCGCGCAGCGCGACCTCGGTCTTGCCGAAGCCGACGTCCCCGCAGACGATGCGGTCCATCGGCCGCTCCGAGCCGAGATCCTCGAGCACCTCTTCGATGGTGCGCGCCTGGTCCGGCGTCGGCTCGAACGGGAAGCCGTCCTCGAACGCGCGGTACTCGGACTCCGGCCAGCGGAACGCGTGACCCGGCCGCGCCGCGCGCCGCGCGTAGACGTCGAGCAGCTCGGCGGCGACGTCGCGGATGCGTTTCGCGGCGCGCTGCTGCGCTTTCGCCCACTGATCGCTGCCCAGCCGGTGCAGCGGAGCGTTCTCCGGCGACGCGCCCGTGTAGCGCGAAACGCGGTCGAGCGAGCCGACCGGCACGTAGAGCTTGTCGCCGTCGGCGTATTCGAGGCTCAGGTATTCGCCGGCGATGCCGGCCGTCTCCAGGGTGACCAGGCCGCGGTACCGGCCGACGCCGTACTCGGCGTGCACGACCGGCGAGCCGTCGGCAAGGTCGTTCAGCTCGCGGATGATCGCCTCGGGATCGCGCTCGGCACGGCGGCGGCGCACCCGCTGCCGCGGCTTCTCGCCGAAAAGCTGCTGCTCGGCGATGACCGCGAGCCCCGCGGACGGGAGCAGGATGCCGCTGGCGACCGGCGCAACCGCAACGCCGAGGCGTGCGTCCGCTTCGAGGAACGCCTGCCAGCGCTCGAAGCGCGCCACCTCGAGGCCGCGACCCAGGAGCAGCTCGAGGATGTGCTCGCGGCGGCCGGGCGATTCCGCCGTGAACAGGATGCGCCCCTCGAAGGTCGTGACGAAGCGCATGAGCGACGCAGCGGCGTCTTCGTATTGCGCCGAGACACGCAGTGCCGGCGGCAGGCGCGCGGGCACGTTCGCCGCCCCGCTGCCCTCGGCCACGGTCAGCGCCGAGTAGCTCACGCGGCGGAAGCGCTCCAGCCGCTCGAGCACTTCCGCGCGCGTGGCGAACGCCTCGTCGGGCGGAAGGACCGGCCGCTCCGGATCGAGGCGGCTCAGCGCATACCGTTCCTCGATTTCGCTGCGGGTCTGCGCGAGCAGCTCGTCGAGATCGTCCGGCACGAACAGCGCCGCACTCTCCGGCAGGTAGTCGGGGAAGAGAGCGGTGTCGTCGAAGAAGAGCGGCAGGTAATACTCGATGCCGCCGTGCGCGATGCCGTCCGAAACCTCGCGGTACACGCGCGACTTCGATGGCTGTCCTTCGAAGCGGGCGCGCCAGGCCTGCCGGAAGTGATTCACTCCCTCCTCGTCGAGCGGGACCTCGCGGGCGGGCAGTATCTCGACCGACTCGACCGAGTCCGCGGTCAGCTGCGTTTCGGGATCGAAAACCTTGAGGCTCTCGACCTCGTCACCGAAAAAGTCGATGCGGATCGGCGCCGCGACGCCCATCGGGAACACGTCCAGCAGCGACCCGCGCACGGCCATCTCGCCGTGCTCGCCGACCTGCGGCACGCGCAGGTAGCCGGCGGCCGCCAGCCGGTCGATGAACACCTGCCGCTCGAGCTCCTGCCCGACTTCGATGCAGAGCGTGCGCGCCGCGACGTACCCGGTCGGCGGCAGCCGCTGCACGAGGCTCGGCGCGGAGGCGATGACGATGCCGCGCGCCAGCGCGGGCAGCCTGGCCAGCACGTCGAGGCGCTGCGACACGATGTCCTGGTGGGGCGAAAAGGAGTCGTAGGGGAGGGTTTCCCACTCGACGAACTGCCGGACCGGGAGCGCGTCGCCCGCGAACCAGCGGATCTCCGCCTCGAGCTGATCCGCATGGCCCGGATCGCGCGCGAGCACGACGAGCGGGCGCGCGAGCGCGCGGGCGAGCTCCACCGCGCCGAGCGAGGCGGCGGCGCCGATGAGCTGGCCCAGGGCGAGGGTGCGCGCGTCGAGTGCGTCGGGCGACGGGATGAGCAGGAAGCGTTGGGGCACGAAAAGCGAAGACGTCGGGCGTATTTCGGCCGCACATTATCGCACAAGCCGGCGGTGCGCCGCAGGGCGCCCGCGTGGGGGGTCAAGGGGTCGAGCCGATTTTTCGCCTGCGAAAAACCGGTTCGACCCCCAATCGCGGCGGATCAGTGCCGCGAGACGGAATGGATGACCTTGTCGTACTCGAAGTAGACGATGAAGTCGGCGTAATCCCAGCGCGAGATGGGCGGGTCGCCGACGGCGCCCTGCCGCGACTGCGGCTCGCCGAAGTCGCGCTCCACGCGCTCCTGGGTCATCCCGCGGGTGGGCTTGCCGGGCTGCTCGAAACGCTCGCGCGCTTCCGCGGGACTCATGTCCAGCGTATCGGCCCAGGCGGCCGCGGCGAGAAAGCCCTGCAACGCGAGTGTGACGACTAAGAGCTTGGACATGGCCTGTTCCCCTGTGCCGGACGCCGCCCGAAACGCGGCTCCGTCGCCGGCTTTATGACACGGAGCGCTCAGCGGGCTCCGGGACGCGGTTCTCAGATCCGCGCCGGGATTATACCGGCGCCGCGCTCGCGGACAGCGCGGTTGCCCGGTTCTCCGCCGGTCCGGACGGCGAAATTGTGAGCTTGGTCACAATTCTTCTGTGGTTTAATGCGCCGCATGAAAGGCTTTGGTGGCGTCGAGTCGTTCATCGGGTTCCGCTACCTGCTGGCCAGGCGGCGCACGCGCTTCGTTTCCTTCATCACGCTCATATCGCTGATCGGCGTGGCGCTCGGCGTGGCCGCGCTGATCGTGATCCTGTCCGTGATGAACGGGTTCGAAGCCGAGCTGCGCACGCGCCTCCTCAGCATGACGGCGCACGGCTTCGTCACGGGCAGCGACGGCCGGGTCGCGGACTGGCGGACGGTGCGGGAACGGATGATCGACACACCGGGGGTCGCGGCCGCGGCGCCGGTGATCGAGATGGAAGGCATGGTCCGCACGGGGCAGCAGCTGACGGCGGTACTGGTGGAGGGCGTGCGCCCGCGCCTACAGCATGAGCTGTCGAGCGGCACCGTGCATTTCCTCGAAGGCGGGCTGGATGCGCTCGAGCCCGGCGCCAAGGGTATCCTGCTCGGCCGGGTGCTCGCCTACGAGCTGGGCGTGTGGCTCGGCGACGGCGTCGTGCTGCTCGTGCCCAAACCCGCCGGGGACGGCACCGTCGACGTCGTGCTGGAGCGTTTCGTGGTGCGCGGCGTGTTCGAAGCGGGCATCCAGGAGCATGACGCGAGTCTCGCGATCGTGCACCTCGAGGACGCGGCACGCCTGCTCGATTACGGCGGCGAGGTCACGTCCGTGCGTTTTCGCGCGAACGACGTCATGGCCGCGCCGCAGGTCGCGCGCTCGATCGTGCGCGAGCTCGGCCGCGGATTCCGCGCCAGCGACTGGACGATCGAGAATCAAAGCTATTTCCGGGCGATCCGCCTCGAGAAGATGATGATGTCGCTCATCCTGTCGCTCATCATCGCCGTCGCGGCCTTCAACATCGTCGCCACCCTGGTGATGGTGGTCACGGACAAGACCGGCGAGATCGCCATCCTGCGCACGCTCGGGATGGGGCCGCGCAACGTGGTGCGCGTGTTCTTCGTGCAGGGTGCGGCGATCGGCTGGCTCGGCGTGGCGATCGGTGTGATCGGCGGCGTGCTGCTCGCGTTGAACGTGCCGACGATCGTGCCGTGGCTCGAGAACCTGCTCGGGTTCCAGATCATGCCCGGGGACGTCTATTACGTGACGCGCATTCCGTCGATCGTCGAGCCCTCGAACGTCGTCGTCATCGCCGTCGCCGCCTTGCTCCTCACGTCGCTCGCGACGCTCTACCCGGCGCGCCGCGCTGCGCGCGTGAACCCGGCGGTCGCCCTGAGGTACTAG
>CAZBGV010000061.1:0-14916 GCA_964491485.1 uncultured Woeseiaceae bacterium
GTCGGTGGCGTCCCAGGCAAGATTGAACCCGAGGGAATCGAGCGTATTGACCTGTCTCCGCAACTGCTGCTCGAAACCGTTGTCCTTGTTGGTAAGCGTCTCGCTGTAGATGAGCGGCGCCGCCACCGGGCCGTCGTCGAACTCGACCCGCGTGGCGGAGGTGCCGTTCGCGAACCAGAAGGTCGCCTCGCCCCGCTGCTCCTCGAGATCGTTCTCCGCGTAGAGGTAATCGAGCGTCGCCGTCACGTTGTCGAGCGGCTTGTACTGCAAGGTCAAGAGCCCGTTCGTGCGTTCGCGGTGCCGGTCGGAGAAGCTGTAACGCACGTCGTTGGGGCGTCCGTACAGTTGTCCCACGTCGGGCGCGTTGTCGATCTGCGGGTTCGCCACGAACGAGTACAGGCTGTCGTGCGGGTCGGCCGGCCATCTGCCGATGTTCCAGTCGTTGACCGACGCGCCTGCGGCGCCGGAGTCCCGCTCCTGGTAGCTGGCCGACAGGGCGACGCCGAATTTTCCGGTGTCGTCGGTCCAGCTGAAGATGCCGGACAGCTCGGGGGTGATGCCGGTGTCGATGTCGTCGGTCGTGTCGCTGACCGCCTTGACGGCGAAACTGCCGTGCGTCCCGGGATTCTCGAGCGGCTTCGCGGTGATGACGTTGATGGTCGCGCCGATGCCGCCGGTCGTGAAATCCGCGCGGCCGGTCTTGTAAACCTCGACACCTTGTACGCTCTCCGAGGCGAGATTCGCGAAATCGAATGCCCGGTTGGCGTCTCCCGAGGTGCCGCCCGCCCCGCTGCCGCCGCCGAACACGCCGCCCGCCGGCATCATCCGGCCGTTGAGCGTGACCACGTTATTGATCGCGCCGAACCCGCGCACCGTCACTTCCGAGCCTTCGCCGTTCACGCGGCTGATGGAGACGCCCGAGATGCGCTGCAGAGACTCCGCGAGATTGGTGTCGGGGAACTTGCCGATGTCCTCGGCGGTAATGGCGTCGACGACCCCGGTCGTCGTCCGCTTGATGTTCATCGACGTCTGCAGGCTGCCCCGGATGCCCGTGACGACGATCGTTTCCAGGTTCGAATCCCAACTCGGGTTTCGTGTGCCCTCGTCTTCCTCCTGGGCGAGCGCGGCACCGGCCGCGCCCAGCAACAGTGCGGCGCTCACGGCGGCCGCAACGGGACTGACCCTGAACTTCGGATTTGCGTTCATCGATATTCCCCCTGTGGCTTCGGTTCGGCGGCGGAACCGGCGGGGTCGCTCGCCCCGCGGACCCTGCTAAACGTTTTACATCTTGGGAGGGTCCGCGCGGTTTGTCAACGAAAAAATGGTAGCGCTCGCATATTCGTTGGCTATGAGCCGGTTCCGCGCCGGCCCGAATCTTGCTGTGCGCGCTACCATGGGATTCCAGGAACAGGCACGACCCACACCCGCTGGCGCGCGCTGCCGGCCTGCCCGCCGTCCTGGCCCTTTGTGCAAAAGCAGCTTGATAAAACGCGTGTAAAACGTTTAGCATCCTGAGCTGCGATCCGGGGAGCCAACCGCATGGACGAGCCTCAACAACTCGGCGCGCTCGATCTCGCCATCATCGGCTCCTATCTCCTCGGCACCGTGGCGATCGGTCTCTATCTCAAGCGCCGGGCCGCTGCCAATCTCAGTTCTTACTACCAGGGCGGACGCGTCCTGCCCTGGTACCTCCTGAGCCTGTCGAACGCCTCCGGCATGTTCGACATCTCCGGCACGATGTGGCTGGTGACGCTCTGCTTCGTGTACGGCCTGAAGAGCATCTGGATTCCCTGGCTCTGGCCCGTGTTCAACCAGGTCTTTCTCGCGGCGTTCCTCTCGGCCTGGCTCAGGCGCTCCAACGTGCTCACCGGCGCGGAGTGGATCCGTACGCGCTTCGGCGAGGATCGCGGCGCGCACCTCTCACACGTGATCGTCGTCGTGTTCGCGGTCGTCAGCGTCATGGGCTTCCTGGCCTACGGCTTCATCGGCATCGGCAAGTTCATGGAGATCTTCATTCCGTGGGAGGCCGTGGCGCCGTGGGTGCCGTTCGACGTCCCGCCCGAGTACGTGCCGCATCTCTACGGCGTATTCTTCACGGGCATCGCCACGTTCTACGTGGTGCTGGGCGGGATGTGGAGCATCGTCTGGGCCGACGTGCTGCAGTTCACCATCATGGCGGCTGCCTCGGTCGTGATCGCAGCGATCGCCATGGGCAACGTCTCGCCGGAGGCACTCGATGCCGCGACCCCTGCCGGCTGGGCCAACCCGTTCTTCGGCTGGACCCTCGACCTCGAGTGGGGCGGCATCATCGACGAGGTCAACGACAAGATCCTGTCGGACGGCTACACGCTCTTCAGCATCTTTTTCACGATGATGCTGTTCAAGGGCGTGCTCGTGAGCCTCGCGGGGCCGGCGCCGAACTACGACATGCAGAAGATCCTGGCGACCCGGTCGCCGCGCGAGGCCGCGCTGATGAGCGGCTTCGTGTCCATCGTGCTGAACCCGGTGCGCTATCTCATGATCGCCGGCTTCGCGGTGCTCGCGATCGTCTACTACCGCGATCTCGACCTGGTGTCCGGCGGCAGCGTCGATTTCGAAAGCATCCTGCCTGCGGCCATGCTCGAGTTCGCGCCCGTCGGCATCTTCGGGCTGCTGCTGGCCGGCCTGCTCGCTGCGTTCATGGGAACGTTCGCGGCCACGCTGAATGCCGCCTCCGCGTATCTCGTCAATGACCTGTACCGGCGTTGGATCGATCCGGGGGCGTCGCAGCGGCGCCTCGTACATGCGAGCTATATCGCGTGCACGCTGGTCGTGGTCGTCAGCACGTGCATCGGCTGGTTCGTCGAGAGCATCAACAGCGTGCTCCAATGGCTCGTGTCGGGGCTGTGGGGCGGGTATGCCGCCGCCAACGTGCTCAAGTGGTACTGGTGGCGGCTGAACGGCATGGGCTATTTCGCCGGAATGCTCGCGGGGATCGTCGGGGCGCTCGCGCTGCCGCCGCTGTTCCGCGGCCTGTTCGCGAGCACGGCGCCGGACGTGCTGCCGCTGTACCTGTTCCCGCTGCTGCTCGCCCTTTCCACCGTCGCCTGCGTATGGGTGAGCTTTGCCAGCAAGCCGCAGGACGTCGCGGTGCTGAAGGATTTCTACCGCAACGTGCGCCCGTGGGGTTTCTGGGGACCGATCCATCGGCTGGTCGTGGCGGAGGATCCGGAATTCCGCGCCAACACGAGCTTCCGGCGCGACATGTTCAACGTGGTCATCGGCATCGTGGCCCAGACCTGCCTCGTCGCCGCGCCGGTGTTCCTCGTGATCCGCGAGAACGCTTCCCTCGTGACCAGCCTGCTGGCGTTCGGGGTGTCGGCCGCGATCCTCAAGAAGACGTGGTACGACCGCCTCGAGACCGCCGACGCGCCGGAGAGCGCGCAAACCGGCGAAGGACGCGCCCTGCATGCCACCTGACGGGAGCATCGACGGGCGGCGTTACGGCCACTTCGACGACGTGCGCCGCGAGTACGTGATCACTGACCCGCGCACGCCGCACCCGTGGATCAACTATCTCGGCTCGCGGGATTTCTTCTCGCTCATCTCCAACACGGCCGGCGGTTACTGCTTCTGGCGCGATGCGCGCTTCCGCCGCCTGACGCGCTGGCGCTACAACAACGTGCCGGCGGACGACGGCGGCCGCTACTTCTACATCCAGGACGGCGACACCGTCTGGTCGCCGGGCTGGAAGCCGTGCCGCACCGAGCTCGACCGGTACGAATGCCGGCACGGCCTCGGCTACACGCGCATCACGGGCGAGAAGAACGGGCTGCGGGCGAGCGCGCTGTTCTTCGTGCCGCTCGAGCTCGATGCCGAGCTGCACGTCCTGCGCATCGAAAACCTGTCCGAGCGCCACCGGCGCGTGCGCCTGTTCTCGCTGGTCGAATGGTGCCTCT
Organism: uncultured Woeseiaceae bacterium; assembly: GCA_964491485.1. Taxonomy (GTDB): domain Bacteria; phylum Pseudomonadota; class Gammaproteobacteria; order Steroidobacterales; family Woeseiaceae; genus IDS-8. Next base: position 3,939 of record CAZBGV010000061.1, read on the forward strand.
GGAACGCCGAAGACGACATGACCAACTTCCAGCGCAACCTGTCGCTCGGCGAGGTCGAGGTGGACGGCCCGGTGATCTTTCACAAGACGGGTTATCGCGAACGCCGTAATCACTATGCGTATTACGGCGTGAACCACGACGTGGTCGGCTTCGACACCTGCCGCGACACGTTCCTCGGGCCGTACAACGGTTTCGACCGGCCGGCCACGGTGCAGCGCGGCCGCGCGGCGGGCTCGATCGCCAACGGCTGGTCGCCCATCGCCTCGCATTGCATCGAGCTCGGCCTGCAGCCCGGGGAAAGCGAGGAGCTCGTCTTCCAGCTCGGCTACGTCGAGCTGCCCGAGGCGCAGAAATGGAGCGCCCCCGGGCGGCTGAACCAGGCGCCGGCGCGCGAGCGGCTCTCGCGCTACGCGAACGGCGCCGCCGTGCAGGCCGCCTTCGAGGCGCTGCGCGCGCACTGGGACGAGCGGCTCTCGCGCTTCGCGCTGCGCTCCGGCGAGGCGCGGCTCGACCGCATGGTGAACGTGTGGAATCCCTACCAGTGCATGGTGACGTTCAACCTGTCGCGCAGCGCCTCGTACTTCGAGGCGGGCATCGGCCGCGGTATGGGCTTTCGCGACTCCAACCAGGACCTGCTCGGGGTCGTGCACATGGAGCCCGAGCGTTCGCGGCGGCGCATTCTCGATCTCGCCTCGACGCAGTTCGCGAGCGGCGGCGTCTACCACCAGTACCAGCCGCTCACGAAGCGCGGCAACGCCGCGATCGGCGACAACTTCAACGACGACCCGCTGTGGCTCATCCAGGCGACGACGGCGTACATCAAGGAGACCGGCGACTTCGCCGTGCTGGACGAGCTCGTGCCGTTCGCCGACGAGGATGCGCCGCGTTCCGGCAGCCTGCTCGATCACCTCGCCGCGTCCTTCGAGCGCGTCGCGGCCGACCTCGGCCCGCACGGGCTGCCGCTGATCGGGCGCGCCGACTGGAACGACTGCCTGAATCTCAACTACCGTTCGACGAATCCCGACGAGTCGTTCCAGACGGCCGGCAGCGGCGACGGCAAGGTGGCCGAATCCGTGCTCATCGCGGCGATGTTCGTGTACTACGGGCGCGAGTACGCGCGGCTCTGCCGGCGCATCGGCAGGAGTGAGGACGCGGCCCGCGCGCAAACGCGGATCGACGCGATGCTGCGCGCCATCGACCTCGCCGGCTGGGACGGCGAATGGTTCCTGCGCGCCTACGACGCGCGGGGACGCAAGGTCGGCAGCCGCAGCAACGAGGAGGGCCGGATCTTCATCGAGCCGCAGGGCTTCGCCGCGATGGCGGGCATCGGGCTCGACGACGGCCGGCTCGAGTCGGCGCTCGACGCCGTCGCCGAGCGGCTCGCCACCGAGTTCGGGCTGGTCCTCAACGACCCGGCCTACAGTCGTTATTACCCCGAGTACGGCGAGATCTCGAGCTACCCGCCGGGCCAGAAGGAGAACGGCGGCGTCTTCTGCCACAACAATCCGTGGATCATCATCGGCGAGACGGTGCTCGGGCGCGGCGACCGCGCCTTCGACTACTATTGCCGGATCGCGCCGGCGTGGCAGGAAAACGCGGCCCTGCGCAAGCTCGAGCCCTACGTCTACGCGCAAATGGTCGCGGGCAAGCAGGCGGCGCGGCCCGGGGAAGCGAAAAATTCCTGGCTCACCGGCACCGCGGCGTGGAACTACCACGCGATCACCGAGCACATCCTCGGCATCAAGCCCGATTACGACGGGCTCGCGATCGATCCCTGCATCCCCGCCGCGTGGCGCGAGTATCGCGTGCTCCGCCGGTTCCGCGGCGCCACCTTCGACATCCGCGTCAAGAACCCCGAAGGCGTCCACAAGGGGCTCCGCTCCCTCACCTGCGACGGCACCCGCATCCCCGGCAACCTGCTCCCCGTCCGCACCTCCGGCGCGGTGCACCGGGTCGAGGCGGTGCTCGGCCCCGCCCCACGCGCCTGACAAGGCCGCGAAAGCGGCGTGCACGCTGGCTTCGCGGCGCATCGTGAAACGAAATTCCACATGATGGGACTATGGCTGGCGCCCGCCTCCGGCGATTGCCTACACTTCGCCGCACTCCACCGAGAGGCGTGAGATGTCGCAGCAAAACGAAAACGCCGACGATTTGGTCCTCGCGGACCTGCCCGACGACGAGCTCGTGCAGCAGATGTGGGACGATCTCTACGACGGCCTCGCCGACGAGATCGTCGAGGGCACCAACATCCTGCTGTCGCGCGGCTGGCCGGCCACCAGGGTGCTGGACGACGCGCTGGTCGGCGGCATGAACATCGTGGGCGAGGACTTCCGCGACGGGATCCTGTTCGTGCCCGAGGTGCTGCTCGCCGCGAACGCGATGAAGGCCGGGATGGCCGTGCTCCGCCCGCTGCTGGCCGAAACCGGCGCGAAACCCATCGGCAAGATGGTGATCGGCACGGTCAAGGGCGACATCCACGACATCGGCAAGAACCTCGTGGGCATGATGATGGAGGGTGCGGGCTTCGAGATCGTCGACCTCGGCATCAACACGGACGCGGACGCGTACCTGGCCGCACTGGAGCGCGAGCAGCCGGACATACTCGGCATGTCCGCGCTGCTAACTACCACCATGCCCTACATGAAGGTCGTCATCGACACGATGCGGGAAAAGGGCGTGCGCAACGATTACATCGTGCTGGTCGGCGGCGCGCCGCTGAACGAGGATTTCGGCAAAGCCATCGGTGCCGACGCGTACTGCCGCGATGCGGCAACCGCCGTCGAGGTCGCGAAACAGCTCGTCAGAGAGCGGCGCGCCTCGCATCCGTAGCAGGAGCATGGCCCAGACGCTGGTCATCGCCTGCGGCGCCCTCGCGAAGGAGCTCGTGCTCGTCGCCCGCCAGAACGGCTGGGACCACCTGAAAGTGCAGTGCCTTCCGGCGGACCTGCACAACACGCCGGAGCGGATCCCCGGTGCCGTCGTCGAGGCGATCGAGGCGCACCGCGACCGTTTCGAGCACATCTTCGTTGCCTACGCCGATTGCGGCACCGGCGGCCTGCTCGACAAGGCGCTCGCGCCCTATGGAATCGAGCGCCTCCCCGGCGCGCACTGCTACGAGTTCTTCAGCAGAGCGGGAGCTTTCGCCGCGCTCGCGGACGCCGAGCCCGGCACGTTCTATCTCACCGATTTCCTCGTGCGCCATTTCGAGCGCCTGGTCGTCAGGGGCCTCGGCATCGACCGGCACCCGGAGCTCCGGGACGAGTACTTCCGTCACTACCGGCGCGTCGTGTATCTCGCGCAAACGCAATCCGCGGAGCTCGAGGCACTCGCGGAGCAGCATGCGCGCCGCCTCGCGCTCCCGCTCGCCACGCACTTCACGGGGCTTGCGCCGTTCCGCGAGGCACTCGCCGGGCACGTGATCCAGTGGCGAAGCTGATCAGCATTTACTGGCGCGACATTCCCGCCCAGGTCGTCGGCCGGGAAGGCCGGCGCAACGTGAAGAAGGAGCTCGCGCCGCGCTTTCTCCAGGCCATCGACCGCGCGGCGATGCGCGCCGGCCGCGGCTCGAGCGAGCATTACCTCGCGGACTGGCGCCGCGAGAGCGAGCTCGTGAGCGGCGACATCGAGCAAAAGGTCGCCGAGCGCGTCGCCGAGCTCGAAAGCCGCTTCGACGAGGCCTTCCTCGAAGCCTGCGTCAAGGCGGGCGGGCGCCTGCCACAATGACTGATACCACCTTGGCTTCGATCGACGCCGGGTGGGTCGCGCGCACTGCGCGCTCCGACACGGGAACGATCGCCGCATGACCGACACCGTCATCAGCTCGAAAACGCGCGAAGTCGTCATCGGCTTCGGCCGCCCGTTCGTCGTCATCGGCGAGCGCATCAACCCGACGGGCCGCAAGCAGCTCGCGGAAGAGATGAAGGCAGGCGACTACAGCCGGGTCCAGGCGGACGCGCTGGCACAGATCGAGGCCGGGGCGAAAGTGCTCGACGTCAACGCGGGCATCCCGCTCGCCGACGAGCCCGCCATCCTCGCCGATTGCGTCAAGCTCCTGCAGTCGATCACCGACGTGCCGCTCTGCATCGACTCCTCCGTGGTCGAGGCGCTCGAGGCCGCGCTCGCCGTGTACGAAGGCAAGGCACTGCTCAACTCCGTGACGGGAGAAGACGAGCGCCTGGAGCGCGTGCTGCCGCTGGTGAAGAAATACGGCTGCGCGGTCGTCGCGATCTCGAACGACGACACCGGCATCTCCGAGGACATCGACGTGCGTTTCGCGGTGGCGAAAAAAATCGTGGAGCGCGCGATGGACTACGGCATTCCGGCCTGCGACGTCGTCGTCGATCCGCTCGTGATGCCGGTCGGCGCGATCAACACCGCGGGGCGCCAGGTGCTCGACCTCGTACGGCGGCTGCGCACGGAGCTGAAGGTGAACACCACCTGCGGCGCCTCCAACCTGAGCTTCGGGTTGCCGAACCGCGACGGGCTCAATGCCGCGTTCATCAGCATGGCGATCGGCGCGGGCATGACGTCGGCCATCACCAACCCGCTGCACGCCGACCTCATGCAGGCCGTGCGCGGCGCGGACGTCGTGATGGGACAGGATCCGGAATGCGCCGCCTGGATTCGCGCGTTCCGCGGGCCGGCTGCGGCGGGCGGCGAGACGCGCGGCCGGCGCGGCAACCGGCGCCGCCGCGAAGTCTCCGGGTGATGCCGTGGCAGGCCCGGCGGAAAGCGACGCGCTGATCGTCTTTTCCCCGTCGGGCCGGCGCGGGCGGTTCGCGGCCGGTACGCCGGTCCTCACCGCCGCACGGGCGCTCGGCGTCGATCTCGATTCCGTGTGCGGCGGCCGCGCGATCTGCGGGCGTTGCCAGGTGGTCGTCACCGAAGGTGAGCTCGCGAAGCACGGCATCGTATCGCGCGGTTCTCACCTCACCCCGCCCGGCGAAGCCGAAGAGCGCTACAAGGCGCGTCGCGGCCTCGCCGAGGGCAGGCGCCTCGGTTGCCAGGCAAAACTTTGCGGCGATGTCGCCGTCGACGTGCCGCCGGAAAGCCAGGTGCACCGGCAGGTCGTGCGCAAGCCTTACGAGGCACGCGACATCGAGATCGACCCGATCGTGCACGCGCGTTACGTCGAGGTCGATCCGCCGGACATGCACCATCCGAGCGGCGATCTCGAACGGCTCGCGAAGGCGCTGGCGCGGGACTGGCAGGTCGAGCGCGTCGACGCCCCGCTTCCCGTGCGCGAATCGTTGCAGGCGACCTTGCGTCGGGGCGACTGGAAGGTGACCGCCGCGCTGCGCGAAGGCCGGGAGATCGTCGCACTGTGGCCGGGCTTCCACGATCGCCTGTACGGCGTCGCGGTCGACATCGGCTCCACGACCATCGCGGCGCATCTTTGCGAGCTCACCGGCGGCGAGGTGCTCGCGAGCGCGGGCTGCATGAACCCGCAGATCCGCTTCGGCGAGGACCTGATGAGCCGCGTCTCGTACGTGATGATGAACCCCGGAGGGGATGTCGAGCTCACATCCGCCGTGCGTCGCGCGCTCGACACCCTCATTCGCGAGGTCGCCGAACAGGCGGAGATCGCAACGGATCGCATCGTCGAGATCACGCTGGTCGGCAACCCGATCATGATGCATCTCGTGCTCGGACTGAGCCCGGTCGAGCTCGGCACGGCGCCGTTCGCGCTCGCGAGCGATTCCGCATTCACGGTGCCGGCGCGCGAGCTCGGGCTTTCCATCGCCCCCGGCGGCTACGCCTACGCCCTGCCCTGCATCGCCGGGCACGTCGGGGCGGACACGGCAGGTGTCATGCTCGCCGAAGCGCCGTACGACCGCGACGAGGTGACTCTCGTGGTCGACGTCGGGACCAACGCCGAGATACTGCTCGGCAACCGCGAGCGCTTGCTGGCCGCGTCCAGTCCCACCGGCCCGGCGTTCGAGGGCGCGCAGATCAGCGCCGGGCAGCGCGCGGCACCGGGCGCGATCGAGCGGGTGCGGATCGACCGCGAGACGCTCGAGCCGCGCTATCGCGTGATCGGCTGCGAGCTGTGGTCCGACGATCCGGAGTTCGCCGCAGAGAAGCCCGCGGGAGGCGTCACCGGCATCTGCGGCTCCGGCATCATCGAAGCGGTAGCCGAGCTGTTCCTTGCCGGCGTCGTCAAGGCGGACGGCACGATCGACGGCGCACTGGCCGCGCGCTCGCCGCGCATCCGCGGCGACCGGCGCACGTTCATGTACGTGCTGGAGGACGGCGAGCCGTTCATCGCGATCCAGCAGAACGACGTCCGCGCAATCCAGCTCGCGAAAGCGGCGCTGTACGCAGGCACGCGCCTGCTCATGGAAAAGCTCGGCGTGGACAAGGTCGATCGCATCCGGCTCGCGGGCGCCTTCGGCGCGCACATCGACGTGAAATACGCGATGGTGCTCGGCATGATCCCGGATTGCCGGCTGGAAAACGTCTCGTCCGCCGGCAACGCGGCCGGCACGGGCGCGCGCATCGCGCTCCTGAACCGGCAGGCGCGGGCCGCCATCGAACGCGAGACGCGCCGCGTCGAGAAGGTCGAGACGGCAGTCGAGACCCGTTTCCAGCATCATTTCGTCTCGGCGATGGCGATCCCCCACGCCGCCGACGGTTTCGACGAGCTGCGCAAGGTCGTCGAGCTGCCCGCGCGCGCGCCGGGGGCCGATCCGCAGCAGGGGCGCCGCGGCCGCTCGCGGCGGCGGCGGGCATGACCGAGGGCACTCGCATGACGAGACGACGACACCGGCAGCGGCGCAGCGTGGCCGCCGTGCAGCAGCTTCCATGGCAGCTCGTGCGCAACCCGTACCCGCCGGTCGAGGTACTCTCCGCGGACCAGGTCGAGGCGATCCTCGATGCCGCGCTCACGATCCTGGAGACCAAGGGTTTCCGTTTCCTGGAGGACGACAGCCGCGAGCGCCTGCGCCGCGCCGGTGCCGACGTGGACGACGCCGCGGGCATGGTGCGCTTCGATCGCGCGTTCGTGCTCGAGAAGCTCGCGGCCGCGCCCTCCGAATTCCCGCTGCGCGCGCGTAATCCGGCGAAAGACGTCGTAATCGGCGGCGAGCACGTCGTGTTCGCGGCGGTAGGCGGTCCCGCATTCGTCAGCGATCTCGACAAGGGCCGGCGGCCCGGCACTTACGCGGAGCTTTGCGACTACTTCCGCGTGATCCAGGGCCTCGACATCATCCACCAGGAAGGCGGCGGCGCCTTCGAGCCGCTGGACCTGCCGCCGGAGTCGCGCCATCTCGATCTCTACCTCGCGCAGCTCACGCTGCTCGACAAGAACGCGCAGGCCTATGCGCTCGGGCGCGCGCGCACGCGCGACTGCCTCGAAATGACCTGCATCGCGCTCGGCATCGACCGCGCGGAGCTGGAGCGCGTGCCCGCCGTGCTCGCCATCGTCAACACGAACTCGCCGATGCAGCTCGACATCGCAATGACGGAGGCGACGATCGAGCTCGCCGAAGCGCTGCAGGTCAACTGCATCACGCCGTTCACGCTGTCGGGCTCCATGAGCCCCGCGACCCTCGCCGGCACGCTGGCGCAGCAGACGGCGGAGGTCCTCGCGGTGGTGACGCTCGCGCAGGTCGTGCGCCCGGGCGCGCCGGTGATGTACGGCGCGTTCGCGTCCAACGTCGACATGCAGAGCGGCGCGCCGGCGCTCGGCACGCCGGAGTACACGAAGATGGCGTGCGCGAGCGGGCAGATCGCACGCCGGCTGGGTCTGCCGTTCCGCTCCAGCAACACGACGAGCTCGAACTGCGTGGACGCGCAAGCCGCCTACGAGAGCCAGATGTCGCTGTGGGGCGCCCTCCTCGGGCACGCGCACCTGGTCAATCACGCCGCCGGCTGGCTCGAAGGCGGGCTCACGGCGTCGTTCGAGAAGCTGATCGTCGACGCGGAGATGCTGCAGATGCTGGTCGAATGGATGCAGCCGCTGCGCGTCGACGACGACGAGCTGGCGATCCAGACCATCGCGGACGTGCCGCCCGGCGGCCATCATTTCGGCACGCCGCACACCCTCGCGCGCTACGAGAAGGCGTTCTACCGGCCGATGCTTTCCGATCGACGCAATTTCGAACGCTGGCGCGAGGCCGGGAGCCAGGATGCGGCCGTGCGCGCGAACGCGATCTGGAAACGCCTCGTGGCCGACTATGAGAAGCCGCCCATCGACCCGGCGACGGAGGAAGCGCTCGCCGATTACGTCGCGCGCCGCAAGGAGGAAATCGCCGCCGCCGTCGGCTGACGGCGGCTTTGACCCGGAGTGAAACCGATGCGCCCCAGGCTACAGGTACTCGAAACGGAGCTGATCGAGCGGATCCTCGACGAGGCGAAGCGCCTCATGGCCGAGATCGGCATGGAGATCCGCGGCCCGAAGCTCAAGCAGCGGCTGCTCGATCACGGGCTGAAGACCGACGCGAGCGGCAAGCGCGTGCTGTTCCCGCCGGACGTGGTCGACAAGGCGATCGCGGCAGCGCCCTCCTCGTTCACGCTTTACGACCGGGACGGCAAGCCGTACACGGAGATCGGCGGCGACAACGTGCATTTCGTGCCGGGCTCGAGCGGCCTCAAGATACTCGACCACCGCACCGGCGAGACGCGGCTCGCGAACTCGACGGACTTCATCGAGTACGCGCGGCTGTGCGACACGCTGGAGCATATCGCCTATCTCGCGACGGCGTTCTCGACCAACAAGGACATCGAGTCGCAGGTATCGGACGCCTGGCGCCTGTACATGACGCTCACGACGTCGAAGAAGCCCGTCGTCTCCGGCGCGTTCAGCGAGCACGGCGTGCCGCGCATGGCGGAGATGCTCGGCATGTTCCGGGCGAGCCGCGAGGACCTGGTCGCGAAGCCGATGGCGATCTTCACGATCACGGCGACCGGCAATTTCCGCTACGGCGAGGACTCGTGCCAGAACCTGCTCGACTGCGTCGACGCGGGCATCGCCATCGAGGTCGTGCCGGTCACGCTGATGGGGCTCATTGCGCCGGTGACGCTGGTGGGGGCACTGGTATTTCACTGCGTCGACGTGCTAACCGGCATCACGATGGCGCAGATCGTGCGGCCCGGCACGCCGGTACTGTTCGGCGGCGCACCCGCCACGTTCCACATGAAAGCCGCGAGCTCGCCGATGGCCGCCATCGAGGCACAGCATCTCAACGTGGGTTACGTCGAGATCGCGAAGCATCTCGGGCTGCCGACGCAGGCGTACATGGCGCTTTCCGACGGCAAGTTCCTCGACGCGCAGGCGGGCGGCGAGACGTTCTCGAGCGCGCTGCTCGCGGCCATTGCCGGCGTGAACTCGGTGTCCGGGCCCGGCATGCTCGACTTCGTGCTGACGTTCAGCCTGCCGAAGCTCGTGTTCGACAACGAGGTCTGCGGCCAGGCGCTGCACTTCGTGCGGCCGATCGAGGTGCTGGACGATCTTCCGATCGACGGCATCGTCGCCGACCTGCGCCGCGACGATCACCTGATTACGAGCCCGCACACGCTGAAGCACTGGCCGAACGAGCTGTACCTGACGGATCGCGTGATCGATCGCGAGAACCGCGAGGCCTGGCAGAAACAGGGCTCGAAGGACCTCGTCACGCGCGCGACGGAAGAGGTCGAGCGGCGCCTCGCCGCCTACCGGCCGATCGAGACGGACCCGGCGATCGATCGCGCGATGCGCGAGCTGATCCTCGCCGGCATGACCGGGCAGCAAGCCCTGCCGGAGCTCCCGCCGCCCGCCGAGCCCGCGGCTCCCGCGGCCGCCGGCCGCCGCGCCCGCGCGGGCCGCCGCCGCCAACGCTGACGGTCGCCGCCTGCGCCGTAGGAGCCCGCCATGCGGGCGACCCGGCGTTCGGGTCGCCCGCATGGCGGGCTCCTACAATCGCAACCGCAGCACCCGGTCGTCGGCGGTGATGTAGAGCGTGCTCTCGTCCTCGTCGAACGCGACGTTGGCGGCGGTGGCACCCGTGACGATGCGTCCGAGCAGGTCGCCGGCCGGAGACAGGATGAAGATGCCGCCCGGCCCCGAAGCGAACAGGTTGCCGCTGCTGTGGACCTCGAGCCCGTCCGGCAATCCCGACGCGCGCGCCACTTCCGGCGTCGCATCGAACAGCAGCCGGGCGTCGCCGACATTGCCGTCCGCGTCGATCCGGTACGCCATCCAGACCGCCCGCTCCGGATCCGAGTTGGATACGTACAACGTCGCTTCGTCGGGCGAGAGACCGATGCCGTTCGGCCGCGTCAGGTCACCGACGACGAGCGCCGCCTCGCCGCCCGGCACCACGCGATAAACGCCGAGCACGTCGAGCTCGCGCGCCGGGCTGTCCGGGCCGTCCTCGAGACCGTACGGCGGATCGGTGAACCAGATCGTGCCCTTCGAATCGACGGTGAGGTCGTTCGGGCTGTTGAAGCGGCGCCCGTCGTAGCGCGCGGCGATCGTTTCGAAATCGGGAGCGGGCTCGGCGAGGCTCGCCGCCATGCGGGCGATGCGGCGGTCGCCGTGCTGGCACAGGATCAGCCGGCCCTGCGCATCGAGCGCGAGCCCGTTCGATCCCGGCTCGCCGCCGCGCGGCCGTTCTCCCGTGTAGCCGGAGGGTTTCAGCCAGGCGCGGGCGTTCTCTCCTTCACGCCACGCAAAGATCGTGTTCGCCGGCGGATCGGAGAACACGAGCATCTGCTGGTCGGGCAGCCAGAGCGGCCCTTCCGCCCAGTCGAAGCCGGTGGCGATGACGTCGATCGCGGCATCGGGCGGCACGATCGCATCGAGCGCCGGACTCAGCCGCTCGACGTACGGCGGCTGCGTCTCCGCCGCACCCGCCGCCGCCAGCAGCAACAGCACCACCCCCGCAGGAGCGCGCACCGCGCGCGACCCGAACCTCACCGCTCCTCTTCGCATCCCCCCGCCTCCCCGTAGGAGCCCGCCATGCGGGCGACCCAAGATCAAACCGTTACCGCGCCAGCC
>CAZBGV010000061.1:15016-19912 GCA_964491485.1 uncultured Woeseiaceae bacterium
CCCAAGATCAAACCGTTACCGCGCCAGCCCGTAGGAGCCCGCCATGCGGGCGACCCAAGATCAAACCGTTACCGCGCCAGCCCGTAGGAGCCCGCCATGCGGGCGACCGATCTCAACGCGCGCGCCCGGAATCGAACAATTGCCGTACTAGAGGCGCAGCAGCCCGCGACCTCCACCTCAATACCCCCGCTCCGGATCATACCGGTTCCTCATCTCCCCGATCCTCCCCTCGAGAAAGAGCGCCAGGTTGTGACAGAACAGCTCCGTCAGCCGCTCGTTCTCCTCCACGACCGTGCTCGCCGAATGCGGGCTCACCAGCACGTTCGGCAGGTCCCAGAGCGGGCTCGTCGGCGGCAGCGGCTCGGTGCGAAAAACGTCGAGCGCGGCGAAGGCGAGCTGCCCCGAGAGCAGCGCCGTGACCAGCGCGGTTTCATCGACGAGCGAGCCGCGCGCGATGTTCACCAGCACCGCGCTCCGCTTCAGGGCGGCGAGCGCGGCGCGATCGATCATGCCGATGGTCTGCGGCGTCTCCGGCGCGCAGAGCACGAGCGCGTCCGTTTCGCGCAGCATGTCGTGCAGCTCCGCGCGCCGGAACACCCGATCCACGCCGAGCTCCGCGGCCGTCGCCTGCTGCTGATCGCGCACGAGCCCATAAATGCGCATGTCGAACACCTTGCCGGTCGCCGCGATGCGTCGCCCGATGCCGCCAAGGCCGACGATGGACAACGTCTTCCCGGCCAGGCTGTCGGTGCAATAGAGCTGCCAGCGGCGCGCGGCTTGCTCGCGCTTCAGGTGCTCGTAGCCCTTCGCGTGCGCGAGCAGCACCATGAACGTGAACTCGGCGAGCGGCCCGGCGTGCAGCCCGCGCGCGGTGGTGACGATCACCCCGCGCTCGGCGAGCCCGAGCTGCTGCACGCGCGGCCCGACGCCCGCGCTCGTCGTCTGCATCCAGCGGAGCGCACGGGCGCCGTCCACGACGTTGCCGCCTTCGGGCCGGTCCGGCGGGATGTCCCAGAGAATGTCGGCCCCCGCGATCAGCTCCTCCCAGCGCGCCTCGGCGGTGGGGCTGCGGCGGAAAGCCGGATCGCCGCGGTGGTCGGACGGATAGCGCACCGGCGGCAAGAGCTCCGGCTCGTGCAGTACCTCGACCTGCCGCGGCGCGACCGCACGGATCCGCTCCACCAGCTCCCGCTCCAGCGGAGTGGCGATGACCAGCCGCAATTTCTGCTTGCCTCTCGGGGGCATAGGTGATTCGTAATCCCGTAGGAGCCCGCCATGCGGGCGACCGAATGGAAGCTACCGCACCCGCACTCAGCGCGCGACCCGAAGCTCATGACCGGCCCGGAGCCCCGCCGGAATCTGGTCGCGCGTCCCCCGGATGTGTATGATTGCGCGCTCGTTCGGGGTGTAGCTCAGCCTGGTAGAGCACTGCCTTCGGGAGGCAGGGGCCGTAGGTTCAAATCCTATCACCCCGACCATTCAGGCCCCGCCGCTTCAGACGCTCAGCACACTTCCCAAGGAATTCCGTGCGCTGATGTCTCCGGCATCCTCGCTCAGCGCGGATCCCACAGCAGCCCGAACAGCGGGATCTGCACGTCCGCCGCCTTCGCGCGGACCCGGATCTCGTCCAGCGGTTCGGACTCGGCGCCCCGAGCGGTGTCGAGCGCGTCGACCTCCGCCTGCAGTGCGCCGTTCAGCGCCTCGAGCTCGGCCCGCACGCGTGCCGCCTGCTCCCTGGCGCGCGCGACGTCCGCGGCCTGCCGGCGCGAACCGCCGGCGCTGCGGATCGCCGTGCCGAGGCGACCGACGGTGCTCGCCGACACCCGCTTGCGACCGAGCACCGCGCCGAGGATGGCGGTGCCGAAGGAGACGGCGGTGGACAGCGTCCGGCTCGAGGCTTCGTCGCGCTCGCGCGCGATCGCCTGCTCGGCGCGCAGCAGACGGTTCTCGAGCGTCGTGACCTTGCTCGCGTAGCGCTTGCGGACCTTGTCGATCGCCGCGTCGCGCTCCTCGCTCGCCTTCTGCCGGAGCCGTACGCGGAACTCTCCTTCGCTCTCGCCCGGCCGCGACGTCAGCCGAAAGCGCTTGCTCCTGAACAGCCGAACGTTCTCGTTGCGCCGCAGCCACTGTGCGAGCTGCCTCTGCCATGCGGGCCAGGCGCCCTCGTCGGCCGCTGCCGCCGGGCAGGCGGCACACACGGCGCCGTCGGGCGGGCCGTCCCGCAGGGCGCCGGGATCGAGCGCCGTCTTTTCGCCGGCGTCCCACTCGGGCGCGCGCCCGTTCTCGTTGAAGTCGGCCGTGTACACGAAGCGTCGCTCCTCGTGCACGTCGTGGGTCGCGCTCGAGAAGAGCATGTGCACCGACGCGACGAGCCGCGGCCGGTGCACGGCGCCCGCCTCGGCCTCGAGCCGGAACTGGCGGATCGAAGGAGGCAGCAGGGGCGCCGAGGCAGGCTCCGTTCCGGCCGAGGCCGGCGCCGTGGGCCGTGGCGGCGTGGCGAACGACGGCTGCGGGTCCGGCCCGGCGGCCGGCGGCTGCGCCATCAGCGTGCGGATCTGCTCGCGCGTGAGCGGTCCCGCGAGATAGGACATTGCCCAGCGGGTCTCGAACACGACCGGTTCGTCCTCGTGCACGTTGTGCAGGAGGAAGCGGCGCTTGCCGAGCCCGGCGAGCGTGCGTTCCACGCCCTGGCGGTCGAAGGCAGCACCCTGGCTCGCGCCTTCCAGGCCTTCCATGACCCGCGCCTTGTCGCGCTCCGTTTGCAGGCGCCCGATGAACCAGGTGCCCGCGTTCGACAGACCCTTGTAGTCGAGGTCGACCGGGTTCTGCGTGGCGAGCACGAGCCCAAGTCCGTACGCACGCGCCTGCTTGAGCAGCGTGAGGAACAGCGGCTTCGAGGGCGGGTTCGCGACCGGTGGCATGTATCCCGCCAGCTCGTCCATGTACAGGATCGCGCGCAGGCTCGAGGTCCCGGACTGCGCGCGCATCCAGCCGATCACCTCGTTGAGCAGCATGGACACGAAGAACATGCGCTCGGCATCGGCGAGGTGCGCGATCGAGATCACCGAGATTCGCGGCTTGCCGCCATCCGTATAGAAGAGCTTCGCGGCATCGAGTGCGTCGCCCTGCATCCAGCTTTCGAACCCGGGGGCGGCGAGCAGGTTGTTGAGGCGCATCGCGAGCTCGAAGCGCTCCTCCGGGGGATAGAAGGTGTCGAGGCTCAGCACGCCGACGCGCTCGACCGGAGGCGCCTGGATGGCGGCTATCAGGGCGGCGAGGTCGAGGTCGCGGCCGGCCTCCCAGGCGTGATGCAGGATCTGCGAAAGCAGGATGTGCTCGCGGCTGGTGAGCGGGTCGGCCTCGATGTCGACGAGCGAGAGCAGCCCGGTCGCCGTCGAGGCGACGCGCTCGCGATAGAGATCGCTGTCCTCGCGCAGCGCCGCGGGCGGCGCGGCGAAGGAGCGGAGCAGGGAAATCGGGCGCCCCGCGGAGCTGCCCGGCGTATAGATGGCCGCCTCGGCGCTCGCCCTGAGCTTCGCGATGCGCGCGCCGTCCTGGCCCCAGCCGGCGAGACCTTTCTTCCACGAGGCCGCCTGCTCCTCGGCGAACGCCTCCGGCGTCATCCCGCGATCCGCTGCTTCGCGCTCGTTGATCCACGGCCGGAAGTCGGCGGGCACGAGATCCGGGAACGTGAGCAGCAGGTTGCCGAGATCGCCCTTCGGGTCGATCGCGATCACCGGGACGTGGTCGAGCGCCGCCTCCTCGATCAGGTCGATTCCGAGGCCGGTCTTGCCGGAGCCGGTCATGCCGATGATCACGGCATGCGTCGTCAGGTCCTTCGAGTCGTAGAGAACGAGCTCGTCCGTGGTTGCGCCTGCACCCTCGTCGACGCGCTTGCCGAGATAAAAGGCGCCGAGCTTTTCGAAGTCGTACATCGTCCGGCTTCAGAGACCCCCATTCCGGGGTATGGTGATCCACGTTATGGAACCATGACAAGAGGTCATTTGAACGGCCGGCGCATTCGGGCCAGTATGGCGGCACTTTTGCCCAACAGTTTCAAAAAGAGCAAGGCTGCACCCGAAATGAAAGACGAAACGATTGCCATCCACGCCGGCTACACCCCTGACGACTCCACGCGCTCGATCGCCGTGCCCATCCACCAGACCGTCGCCTTCGAATTCGAAAGCGCGCAGCACGGCGCCGACCTGTTCAACCTGGAGGTTCCGGGCAACATCTACACCCGCATCATGAACCCGACCTGCGACGTGCTGGAGCAGCGGGTCGCCCAGCTGGAGCACGGCGTGGCCGCGCTGGCCGTATCCTCCGGCATGGCCGCCGTAAACTATGCGATCCTCAATCTCGCCGCGCAGGGGGACAACGTCGTCGCAGCGCCGCAGGTGTACGGCGGCACCTACACCCTGTTCGCGCACATGCTGCCGAAGCTCGGCATCGAGGTGCGCATCGCCGCGGACGACTCTCCCGCGGCCTTCGCCAAACTCATCGACGGCCGCACCAAAGCGGTTTTCTTTGAAACCATTGGCAACCCCGCCGGCAACGTGGCCGATGTCGAAGGCATCGTGGAGGTGGCGCGCGAGCACGGCGTCGCCACGATCGCCGACAACACGGTACCGACGCCGGCCCTCCTGAAACCCGTCGACTACGGCGTCGACGTGGTCGTGCACGCCCTGACCAAGTACATCGGCGGGCACGGCACGACACTCGGCGGGATCATCGTGGACGCAGGCAAGTTCCCGTGGGCCGAGCACCGCGACCGCTACCCGGATTTCAGCACGCCTGAACCCGCCTATCACGGCGTCGTCTACACCGAGGCGTTCGGCCCGGCCGCCTTCATCGCGCGCGCCCGCACGGTGGCGCTGCGCAATACCGGGTCGGCGC
>CAZBGV010000062.1:0-19555 GCA_964491485.1 uncultured Woeseiaceae bacterium
TGCCGATCTCGTCGTGGCGGCCGAGTTGCTGCGCGAGCTTGAGCTTGGTGCCGACTCCGTCGGTGCCGGACACCAGCACGGGCTCGCGCCAGCGTCCGGGCGGCAGCGCGAACAGCCCCCCGAAGCCGCCGAGGCCGGCCAGCACCTCGGGGCGGCGGGTCCGCGCGACCAGCGGGCCGATGCGCTCGACGAGCGCTTCGCCGGCGTCGATGTCGACACCGGCGTCCTTGTATGTCAACGGTTTGCCGTTCATGAGAACGATATAATATCAGGGCGCCTCGCTGCCTCGGCCCGCAGGAGCAACCGGACGTTCGCGTCCCGGGGGATTGCACAGCCGCACCAAACCAACCACCATCTGTCGTTTTTTTCGCCCGGCGGACGCCTTGGGACCTCGACCGACATCATGAACCACAGTTGCTGCATTACCTTCAGATTGCAAGCCTGCTCGCTGATTTTATTGATGTTCGTGGGATGGGCGCCGGCTCGCGCCGTGGAAGTCGAATCCCTCTACACGGCAGAAGCCGCGCTCGAGCAGGACAACCCCGCCGGACGCAACGCGGCCTACACGGAGGCGCTCTCGCAGGTGCTGTCGAGGCTCACCGGCCTTGCCGATCCGCTGGCTTCCCCCGAGGTCGCGAACCTGTTCCCGGATCCGGCAAGGTACGTGCTCCGGTTCATGCCCGGCGAGGAGCGCAGCCTGCGCGTCACCTTCGACGGCGCCGCCCTCGAGCGCGTGCTGCGCGACGCCAACGTGACCGTGTGGGGCAACGACCGCCCGCTCACGATCGTCTGGCTCGCGGTCGACTGGGGGCAGGGCGAGCGCGAGGTCGTGGCCGCGGGCGATACGCCGGCCGGGCCGGACGCCGAGCGCAGCATCGACCGCAACCGGCTGCTGCGGGAGCGGGTGCAGGAGGCCGCGGAGCGCCGCGGGATCCCGATTGTGTTCCCGCTGCTGGACGTCGAGGACCTGAGGCACGTCAGCTTCAGCGACGTCTGGGGCGGCTTCGACGATCAGCTGCTCACCGCCTCCAGGCGCTATTCCGCGAGCTCGATCCTCGTCGGCCGTATCCGTCCTTCCGCCATCGGCAGCAACCGCTGGTCGTGGTACTTCGGCTCGGAGCCGCGGCAGTGGACGGGCGAGCCGGAAGAGGTGATCGGGCGGCTCGCCGACGCGCTCGCCTCGCAGTTCGCGATCGCCGGCGGACAGGCGCTCGACACCTTCGTCCTCACGATCTCCGGCATCGACTCGGTGGCCGCGTTCGGGGCCGTGCAGAATTACATGCAGGGCATCGACATGCTGGACGAGCTCGCGATCGACAGCGTGCAGGGCGACAGCATCCGCTACCGCGTGAGCTGCCACGGCGGCCAGGAGCGGCTGCGGCGGACGCTCGAATTCGGCGGCCTGCTCGAGCCCGTCGAGGGAGCCCGGCCGCCCGGCAGCGCCGGCTCGCTCGCGTTCCGCTACCGCCCGTGAGCCGGCCGGCCCTGACCCGATGAGCCTGCGCTGGCTGCCGAACGCGATCTCGCTGCTGCGCATCGCGCTCGTGGCGCCCATCGTATGGCTGATGCTCGACGGCCGTTTCGAGCAGGCAATCGTGCTGTTCTTCATCGCCGGCTTTTCCGACGGTCTCGACGGCTGGCTGGCCAAACGCTACGGCTGGCATACCCGGCTCGGCGGGATCCTCGATCCGGTCGCCGACAAGCTGCTCGTGGCGAGCGCTTTCATCACGCTCGTCTGCACCGGGCACGTACCCCTGTGGCTCGCCGCGCTGGTGGTCCTGCGCGACGTGGTCATCGTCGGCGGGGCGACGGCCTACAACTTCCTGATCGGCCCGGTCGAGGGCGAGCCGACGCGGATCAGCAAGCTCAACACCGCGCTCGAGCTCCTGTACGTCCTGTTCGTGCTGAGCCGCGCGGCCTTCGGCTGGCCGCCCGCAACGGTGGTAACGGTGCTCGGCGCCGGGGTGCTCGTGACGGTGGTCGTGAGCGGCATCGATTACGTGTGGTCCTGGACGCGGCGCGCCCAGGGGCGTGCCGCCTAGGCATGGCCGAGCCGCTGATCGACGTGCGCAGCCGGCGCCTGTTCGGGCTGCTGCTGCTCGTGCTGCTCGCCTGGCTGCTGTACCGGCTGGCGCCGGTGCTCACGCCGTTCATCGCCGCGGGGCTCCTCGCCTATATCAGCGATCCGCTCGCCGATCGCCTGCAGCGGCTCAGGCTGCCGCGCGCGATCGCCGTCGTAGTCGTGTTCGTGCTCACTTTCGCCGTGCTCGGCCTGCTGGTGCTGCTGGTCGTGCCGATGGTCAACGCCCAGGTCTCGGCGCTTCTCGACGCGCTGCCGCGCATCCTCGCGCAGCTGCAGCAGGTGTGGCTGCCGCGCCTTGCGCCGGTGCTGGATCTCGCGCCGGGCGAGGACATCGGCCTCGCCGCCTTCATGGACCGTTACGGTGAGCTGGCGCAAACCTGGGGCAGCAGCCTGCTCTTGTCGCTGACGCGCTCCGGCGGCGCGCTCGCCGGCGCGGTCATCAGCCTCTTCCTGGTTCCGATCCTCACGTTCTACCTGCTGCGTGACTGGGACGCGATCATCGCGAGGATCGGCGCACTGGTGCCGCCTCGCTACCGCGCCACGGTGTTTGCGCTCGCGCGCGAATCGGACGAGGTGCTGGGGGCTTTCCTGCGCGGGCAGCTTCTCGTCATGTTCTCGCTCGCCGTCATCTATTCGCTCGGCCTGAGCCTCGTGGGCCTCCAGTTCGCGATCGCGATCGGCGTCATCTCGGGATTGATCAGCTTCGTGCCCTACCTCGGGTTCGTGTTCGGCATCGCGCTCGCGAGCCTCACGGTTGCGCTCGAGCCCGATCCCCTTTGGCGCCTCGGCGGCGTCGTGGCCACGTTCTCGATCGCGCAGATGATCGAGGGCTCGCTGCTCACGCCCAAGCTCGTGGGCGACCGCATCGGCCTGCACCCCGTGCTCGTGATCTTCGCGGTCGCCGCGGGCGGCCAGCTCTTCGGCTTTTTCGGCGTGCTGCTCGCGTTGCCCGCGGCCGCCGTGCTCTCGGTGCTGATCCGTTTCGCCTATCGCCAGTACCTGGCCGGGCAGCCCGCGCCGGCGCCGGAAGGCACGCCGCCCGCCGACGACGGGGGAGCGCCGCCGGCGCTCGCAGGCGCGACCGGTTCCGAGCCGTCCGGGCTCGCGCGCGAGGCCGACGCCGCGCCATGAACGCACAGCTCGCCTTGCCGCTGGCGCTCGACGATCACGCGGTGTTCGCGAGCTTCTGGCCGGCGGGCAACGAAGCGGCGGTCGCATTCCTCGAGCGGCTCGCGGCAGGCCGTGAAAGCGTCGGGGCATGGCTCTTCGGCGGCGCGGCGACCGGCAAGAGTCACCTGCTGCAGGCGCTCTGCGAGCGGCTGGGCGGCGATGCCGTCTATATTCCGCTCAGGAGCTTCTCCGGCGCCTCGCCCGCGCTGCTCGACTCTCTGGCGAGCCGGCACTGCGTGTGCCTCGACGATCTCGATGCCGTCGCCGGGCGGAAGCCGTTCGAGCTCGCGCTCTTCGATCTCGCCAACCAGCTCGCCGACACGTCGGGCCTGCTCGTCGTGGCGGCAGCCGCACCGCCGCGCGAATCCGGGCTCGTGCTGCCGGATCTCGCGAGCCGCATGGCGAAGCTGCCGGCCTTTCGCCTTGCGCCGCTCGCCGAGAGCGAGCGCGTCCAGGCGCTCACGCTGCGCGCAAAGCTCCGCGGGCTCGAGCTGCCCGCCGACACCGCGCAATTCCTGCTGCGCCGCGCGCGCCGCGACATGCGCTCGCTCTATGACCTGCTCGATCGCCTGGACAGCGAGTCGCTGCAGGCGCAGCGCCGCCTCACCATCCCGTTCGTGCGCGACGTCCTCGAGCGCCTCAGCTAGAAAGCTTGCGGGCGATGGTGGCGACCCGCGCACCGAGCGCGCGGGCGAGGCGGCGCTCGTCCTCCGACAGCCGGTCGTCCTCGCGATTCCAGGACACGTGGCTCGCGCCGTAGGGCGTGCCGCCGGTCGTGGTCGAGGACAGCACGGGCTCGGTGTAAGGCACGCCGACGATCAGCATGCCGTGGTGCAGCAGCGGGATCGCCATGGACAGCAGCGTTGCCTCCTGGCCGCCGTGCAGCGTCGCCGTCGACGTGAACAGTCCCGCCGGCTTGCCGGCGAGCGTGCCGGCCAGCCATTGGGTGCCGAGGCCGTCGAGGAAGTACTTGAGAGGCGCCGCCATGTTGCCGAAGCGTGTCGGGCTGCCCATCAGCAGGCCGGCGCATTCGACCAGGTCGTCGTGACTGGCGTACGGCGGCCCGTCCGCCGGCACGGGAGGCTCGACGGCTTCGGCCACGCTGGAGACGGGCGGCACGGTACGCAGGCGCGCGGCCACCTCCGGCACGGAGTCGATGCCGCGGCAGGCCTCCCGCGCCAGCGCCTCGGTCATGCCGCGGCGCGAGTAGTAGAGGACGAGGATCTCGATCACGCCGCGGGCGGCGCCGTCCAGGGCAGCAGCTCGAGCACGTTTTCCGGCGGGCGGCCGATGACCGCTTTACCGCTTTCCTCGTCGACCACGACCGGGCGCTGCAGGGCTCGCGGGTGCGCGCTCAGCCATTCGGCCAGCGGCTCGTCCTCGTGGTGCAGGGTGTCCGCGTCCGCCTTGTAGACGTCCTCGTTCTTGCGGACCAGCTCTTCGACCGGCTTTTTCAGCCGGCGCGCCAGCGAGAGAATCTCGTCCTTCGAAGGCGCGGTCTTCAGGTATTCGACGATGCGCGGCTCGATGCCGTGCTGGCGGATGATCTCGAGGGTCTGTCGCGACTTCGAGCACTGGGGGTTGTGGTAAATCGTGAGGCTCATCGTCTCTCCGTATTCGCTTTTGCCATGGGCGCGTCTCCGCGCCCGGCCGGGAGTGTTCCGGGCCCCGGCACAAAACTCAAGCCGCCCGCGGATTCGGCCGGGAAAAGCCTGATTTTCGGTTTCTTTTCCTCGCTTGACGCCCGCCCGGCCCGCTTGTTAGCTTTCCGGCGTGCGCACACCCTCCCGTAAAGCTCCGCGCCGTGTCGCCGGAGCCGTCCGGCTCGGCGCCTGCCTCGCGCTGGTCGCGTCCGCAGCATGCGGCAGCGGTCCGCCGGTGCAGGAGATGAGCGACGCCCGTCAGGCGATCGCCGTGGCGCGCGAGGCCGGCGCCGCCGATCACGCCGCCGCCGACCTCAGCGAGGCGGAGCGCTACCTCGAGAGCGCCCAGCGCAAACTCACGGAGCGCGCCTACAACGCCGCGCGCCAGGACGCGCTGAAGGCCAAGCTCAAGGCGCTCGACGCGTTGGCGGCCACCGAAGAAACCGAGCGCCAGGACCGCGACGAGTGATTCCCCCGACATCCTGCGAGTGCCGGCACTTCAGGATCACCGGCCGCGTGCAGGGTGTTTTCTTTCGCGACAGCACCCGCCAGGTGGCGCAGAGCCTGAAACTCACCGGTTACGCGCGCAACATGCCGGACGGGAGCGTCGAGGTGCTCGCCTGCGGCGCGCGGGAAGCGCTGGACCGGCTCGAGGCGTGGCTGCAATCCGGGCCGCCGCACGCCAGGGTTGCGGGGGTCGAGGCGGCGGCCGTCGAGATGGCGAAGCCGCCGTCGTTCACGATCGCGTAGGAGCCCGCCGCGCGGGCGATTCAAAGCTCCGGGTCGCCCGCATGGCGGGCTCCTACGACCGAAACCACTTCAGCCTGAGCTTGTCGAGCACGAGGTTCGGGTACGTGCGCCGGCCGAGACTGCCGTTGTAGCGGCCGAGCGCCCGCAGGAGATCGCCTTTCTCCATGTCGAGGTAGTACTTCAGGATCGTGCAGCCAAAGCGCAGGTTGGTGTCGATCTTGAACAGGTTGGCCTCCGGCCGGCCGATCTCCTCCAGCCAGAACGGCATCACCTGCATGAGGCCGCGCGCGCCGACCCGGGAGATCGCGAAGCGATCGAAGTTGCTCTCCACGTCGATCACGGCGAGCACGAGCTCCGGCGGCAGCCCGACGCGGGTCGCCTCGAAGTGCACCTCGGTCAGGATCGCGAGTCGCTCTTCCGGGTCCTGCACCTGCTTCGCGAGGCGCGAGGACATGTCGGTCAGCCACACCTGGGCGTCGTACTTGTCGTGGAAGCTGACGGCCTCGTCCGCCGCCTTGCGCAGCAGGTCGCGCAGGATCGGGTCGGAATAGGTCTGCTGCGCCGCCGCCGGCGCAACGAGCGCGAGGAGAAGGGACGCCGCGAGCAGGCTGCTGCGCAGCCCGCGCCGGAGCAGGGACGTCCCGCCGGCCGCCCGGCTGCGCGCGCACCCGGTCCGGCGGAAGCGGGCATGCGCCCGGGCCGGGCTCGCGACGCGGGGAATGATCGGCGTGACCTTTCTCGACGTCGGGCCGGCTGGCAGCGTGCTCATCGGGTCAGGTTAGCGTGGCCTTCCTGAGCAGTTCGAGAGCCGCTTCACGCTTCAGCATGCGCGAATCCGGGTCGCGGCGATGCCGGTATTCCAGCTCGCCGGCGTCGAGGGCGCGCTCGCTGATCACGAGCCGGTGCGGGATGCCGATGAGCTCCGCGTCGGCGAACTTGACGCCCGGGCGCGCGTCGCGATCGTCGAACAGGACCTCGAGGCCGAGCCCGCTGAGCTCTGCATACAGCGCTTCTGCGGCGGAAGTGACCCGCTCGGATTTGTGCATGTTGATGCCGATCAGCACCACGTCGAAAGGCGCAAGCGGCGCCGGCCAGATGATGCCGCGCTCGTCGTGGTTCTGCTCGATCGCCGCGCCGACGACGCGCGTGATGCCGAAGCCGTAACAGCCCATTTGCATGGCCCGCTCGACGCCGTCGTGGTCGAGCACCTTCGCGCCCAGCGCCTCGCTGTACTTCGTGCCGAGCTGGAAGATGTGCCCCACCTCGATGCCGCGCGCGACTTTCAGCGTGCCGCTGCCGCCGGGCACGGGGTCGCCCGCCACCACGTTCCTGAGGTCCACGGTGTCCGGTTCGGGGAGATCGCGCCCGAAGTTCACGCCCGTGAGGTGCATGTCGTCCTCGTTGGCGCCGGCGACGAAATCGGCCATGAGTCGGGTCGCGTGATCGAAGTACACCGGGATCCCGAGTCCGATCGGCCCGGCGAAGCCGGGTGCCGAGCCCGTTACCTCGCGCACCGTATCGGCATCCGCCATGACGAGCGGCGCGGCCACGCCCGGTATCCTGGTCGCCTTCAGCGGATTCAGAGTGTGATCGCCGCGCAGCACGAGCGCGACCGGCCCGTCGGTGCCGGCGACGATCAGCGTCTTGACGGTCTGCTCAGGAAGCACGCCGAGACGCTCGCAGACAGCCTCGATGGTCTTGGTCGCCGGCGTGTGCACCTTCTCGAGCGGACGCCCGGGCGCCGGTCGCTCGCCGGCAGGCGGCACGGTCGCCGCGGTTTCGATGTTCGCGGCGTAGCGATCCTCCTCGCTGTAGACGAGCGCGTCCTCGCCGGAATCGGCGATGACGTGGAATTCCTGGGAGCGCGAGCCGCCGATCTCGCCGCTGTCGGCTTCGACCACGCGGAATTCGAGCCCGAGCCGCGTGCAGATCGTGCTGTAGGCCTCGTGCATGCGCGCGTAGGTTTCCTCGAGCGATGCCTGATCGATATGGAAGGAATACGCATCCTTCATGATGAACTCGCGCGCCCGCATCACACCGAAGCGCGGCCGGATCTCGTCGCGGAACTTCGTCTGGATCTGGTAGAAGGTGATCGGGAGCTGGCGGTAGCTCCTCAGCTCGCGGCGGGCGAGATCCGTGATCACTTCCTCGTGGGTCGGGCCGAAGCAGTACTCGCGCTCGCCGCGATCGCGCATGCGCAGGAGCAGCGGCCCGTACACCTGCCAGCGTCCCGATTCCTGCCACAGCTCGGCGGGCTGCACGGCGGGCATCAGCACCTCGAGCGCGCCGGCGCGGTTCATCTCCTCGCGTACGATCGCCTCGACCTTCCTCAGCACGCGCACGCCGAGCGGCATCCAGGTGAAGATACCGGCGGCGACCCGCCGGATCATGCCGGCGCGCAGCATGAGCTGATGACTGACGACCTCCGCCTCGGCGGGCACCTCCTTGAGCGTCGTCAGGCCGAATTCCGTGTAACGCATGGCTTTCCGTTCGGTTGCAGGCAGGCGGCACATTCTACACGACGCGCCTGCGGCGCCGCGGCGCGGGCGTCCGCGATCGTGGCTCGCTGTCCGCTCCCCGGTCCGGCAGTCGCATGACACGCGGGCAGGCCCTAAGATACGCGCCCGGCGCTTGCCGACGGACGGGAACTTGATCGACAGAAGCAAAAGCATCATTGCCGACGAGGGCGTTCCGGTGCTGCTCGGGCTCGCGGCCGTCGCCGCGCTGCTCTGGTATTTCGGCGGCATGGCGGCGGCGCTTCCGGTGCTCGCGCTGCTCGTGGCCGGCTGCGCGCTGTTGCGCGATCCGCGCCGCGGCGTGTCGGGCGAGGCGCTCGCCGTGATCAGCCCGGTGGACGGCCGGGTCGTGCGTGCGGAGCGGACCGGGCGCGGCGTGCTCGACCGCCCGGCGCAACGCATCGTGATCCGCGTGAATCGCCTCGGCACGTACACCGCCCGCGCGCCGGTGGAAGGCAAGGTGATGGACCTGCATGCCGACCTCGACGGCGGCGGGCGAGCCCGCGCATCGGGAGGGCTGTGGCTGCAGACGGACGAAGGAGCCGACGTCGTGCTGCGCCTGCGCGGCAACCCGTTCGGCCTCGTGCCGGCGGCAATCGTGGGTTATGGTGCGCGCGTGGGGCAGGGACAGCGCTGCGGCTACCTGCGGTGGGCCCGGTTCGCCGACCTGGAGCTGCCGGAGGCTTCGCGGATCACCGTCAGTGAAGGTGAGCGCGTGCGCGCCGGCAACCGGGTGGCGGAGCTGCCGGCTGCGGAGGATCTGGCACCAGTCAGCGAATGAACATGAATTCCGAACCCGGACGAATCAGGCGCAGCGGGATTTTCCTGCTGCCCAACCTGTTCACGACGGCGGCGCTGTTCGCCGGCTTCTATTCGATCGTGGCCGCGGTCGATGGCAACTTCCAGACCGCGGGCATGGCGATTTTCGTCGCGATGATCCTGGACGCGCTGGACGGGCGAGTCGCGAGGCTGACCCGTACCACGTCGCAGTTCGGCAAGGAATACGACAGCCTGGCCGACATGGTGTCATTCGGCCTCGCGCCGGCCATCGTCGTGTACCAGTGGGGCGTCGCGCGGCTCGCGGAATGGAACGTGGCCTGGGGCCGGGTCGGGTGGCTCGTCGCGTTCCTGTTCGCGGTGGCCGCCGCGCTCCGGCTGGCGCGGTTCAACTCGCAGGCCCCGACCGCGGACCGGAGATTCTTCACCGGCCTGCCGAGCCCGTCGGCCGCGGGCCTCGTCGCCGCCTTCGTCTGGCTGTCCTCGAAGTTCGGCATCGCGGGGCTCGCGGGGCTCGCCGGCGCCTTCGTGATCACGGCGGTCGCGGGCGCCCTGATGGTCTCGAACTTCCACTACTACAGCTTCAAGGAGATCAATTTCGGGCGGCGGGTCCCGTTCACCTGGCTGCTCGTCATCCCGCTGATCTTCATGTTCATCGCGCTGGATCCGCCGCTCGTGCTGCTGCTGATTTTCGGCGCCTATGCCGCTTCGGGGCCCTTGTACTGGTGCTGGCGCGTGCGCCGCCGGCGGGCCCGCCGTGTGCGCGCGGAGGGGGAGCATGAGGGCTGACGCCGCGCGCATCGCGTACCTCGAAGCGCTGGGCGTCGACCTGTACTTCCCGCGTGCGGCGGCGGGGCAACCGGGCGAGCCTTTGCCGGCCGCGCCGGCGGCCGGCGCTCCCGTGGCGCCGGCGTCCGGGCGGCCGGCGGTGTCGCCCGGAGCCGCGAGCCCCGTTGCCGATGTCGCAGAGCTCGACTGGCAGGCGCTGGAAGCGGCCGTGGCCGCCTGCACGCGCTGCCGGCTGCACGAGACGCGCACGCAGACGGTGTTCGGCGTCGGCAACCACGCGGCGGAATGGATGATCATCGGTGAGGCACCGGGCGCGGAGGAGGACCGCCGCGGCGAGCCGTTCGTCGGGCGCGCCGGCCAGCTGCTGGACCAGATGCTCCTTGCCGTCGGGCTCGCGCGTGATAGGGTATTCATCGCGAACGTCCTGAAGTGCCGCCCGCCGGGGAACCGCGACCCGTCCGCCGACGAGGCGCAGGCCTGCCGGGGTTACCTCGACCGGCAGATCGCGCTGGTCGCCCCCCGGATCATTCTCGCGGTGGGCCGGATAGCGGCGCAGCACTTGCTGGGCACCGACGCGCCTCTCGGGCGCCTGCGCGGTCGCGTACACTTGCTGAAGGGCACGGAGACACCGGTCGTGGTCACCTATCATCCCGCCTACCTGTTGCGCACGCCGTCGCAGAAGCGCAAGGCATGGGACGATTTGTGCCTCGCGATGAAAGTCGCGGGGCGGCCGTCATGATCCGCCCGCTGCCGGAACCGGACGTCCGGGTGCGGACGATGCTGCACGACGATCTCAGCCTCGTCTCGGACATCGAGCGGCGGTCGTACGACTTTCCCTGGAGCCACGGCGTGTTCCGCGATTGCCTGCTCGCGGGCTACACCTGTATCGTGCTGCAGCGCGACCGGCAGGTCGCGGGTTATGCGATCCTGTCGGTGGCGGCCGGTGAGGCCCACGTGCTGAACCTGTGCGTCGATCCGGACTACCGCGGCCTCGGTTACGGCGACCGGCTGCTCGACGAGATGCTGCTGCGTGCGAGGAACGCCAGCGTGCGCGAGGTGTTCCTCGAGGTGCGGCCCTCGAACATCCACGCTCTCGCGCTGTACCGGAAGAAAGGCTTCAAGCACATTGCGCGCCGCCGCGCGTACTACCAGGCGAAGAACGGCCGCGAGGACGCGGAAGTCCTGTCGCTCGTCCTGAAACCCCGCTGATGACCGTCACCTGCACCGTAGGAGCCCGCCATGCGGGCGACCGGCAACGCCGACCCGGCGCGCTCGAAAATTTTCCGTACGCTCGCGCTCGCGTGCATCCGGCACCTGAATAGCCAACCCATGGCAGCACCTGAAACCGCCCTCAAGCCCGCGTCACTGGCCGCCGAGATCGGACGGCGGCGCACGTTCGCGATCATCTCGCACCCGGACGCGGGCAAGACGACGCTGACCGAGAAGCTCTTGCTGTTCGGCGGCGCCATCCAGCTCGCCGGCGCCGTGAAGGGCCGCAAGGCGCGCCGCCATGCGACCTCCGACTGGATGCGCCTCGAGCAGGAGCGCGGCATCTCGGTGACGTCGTCGGTCATGCAGTTCCCCTACCGCGACCGCATGGTGAACCTGCTCGATACCCCGGGGCACGAGGACTTCTCGGAGGACACGTACCGCACGCTGACCGCGGTCGATTCCGCGCTCATGGTGATCGATTGCGCCAAGGGCGTGGAAGAGAGGACCATCAAGCTGATGGAGGTCTGCCGGCTGCGCGACACGCCGATCATGACCTTCATCAACAAGCTCGATCGGGAGGGCCGCGAGCCGGTCGACCTGCTGGACGAGATTGAGGCCGTGCTCGGCATCCGCTGCTCACCGGTCACGTGGCCGATCGGGATGGGGCGGCGGCTCAAGGGCATCTACCACGTGCCGGAAGACCGCATTTACGTCTATTCCGGCACGGGGCATGAGCGCGCCTCGACCATCCGTGCCATCGATGGGCTGGATTCGCCGGAAGCCGCGGCGCTGCTCGGCGACGAGCTCGCCGCCTTCCGCGAGGAGATCGAGCTGGTGCGGGGCGCCTGCCCGGCCTTCGACGCCGGCGAGTACCTCGCCGCCCGGCAGACGCCCGTGTTCTTCGGCTCGGCCATCGCCAACTTCGGCGTGCGCGAGCTGCTCGACGCGTTCGTGCAGCACGCGCCGCCGCCGCGCCCGCGCGAGTCCAACGTGCGCCGCGTCGAGCCCCAGGAAGGCGCGCTCACCGGGTTCGTGTTCAAGATCCAGGCAAACATGGATCCGGCGCACCGCGACCGTATCGCGTTCCTGCGCATCTGCTCCGGGCGCTACGAGAAGGGCATGAAGATCATGCACGTGCGTTCGGGCAAATCGCTGCGCGTCGCGGACGCCATCACGTTCATGGCCGCCGACCGGCAGCACACGGAATCCGCCTACGCCGGCGACATCATCGGCCTGCACAACCACGGCACGATCAACATCGGCGACAGTTTCTCCGAAGGCGAGGCGCTGCATTTCACCGGCGTGCCGAATTTCGCGCCGGAGATCTTCCGGCGTGCCGTGCTCCGGGATCCGCTGCGCCTGAAGGCGTTGCAGAAAGGGCTTGCGCAGCTGTGCGAGGAGGGCGCCACCCAGCTGTTCCGTCCGCTGCGCAACAACGATCTCATCCTCGGCGCGGTGGGCCCGCTGCAATTCGACGTCGTCGCGCACCGCCTGCGCGACGAGTACAACGTCGACTGCCGGTTCGAAGCCGTGAATGTCGCCACGGCGCGCTGGGTCGAATGCGACGATCCGCGGAAGCTCGAGGAATTCCGCCGCAAGGCGCACGACAACCTCGCGCTGGATCACATGGAGTCCCTCGTGTACGTTGCGCCGACCCGCATCAACCTGGAGCTCACCCAGGAGCGCTGGCCCGACATCCGGTTCCGCGAAACCCGCGAGCTCTGATCCCCCGTGCGTAGGAGCCCGCCATGCGGGCGACCCGATGATCGCTGTCGCCCCGCGTGGCGGGCTCCTACGGAAAACGGAGGCGGCCCGCGGGTGCGAAGCGATGCGTCAGGTCGCGCGCGTGGCCGAGGGGAAGCGGGAGACGGCAGTGCGCAGGGCGGCGAGGGCTTGCGCGTCCGGGGGGCCATAACGCGCGGCGAGGTAGTGCTCCGTGATCGGCGCCGTGACGGCGAGCGGTGCGATGCCGGCGCCGGCCAGGCGCCGCGCGTACGCGTCCGGCGTTTCGCCCATGCCCGGTGCGAGCCCGGCTTTGTGCACGAATTGCCGGTACAGGCGCGCGGCGTAATCCTTGCGGGGCGGACGGTAGCGGCGCAGCAGGAGAACGCTCATGAGGAGCAGGATGGCGACCGTGCTCACGATGAGCGCCAGCGTCATCTTCCTCCACGTCGGGTGCTCCATGCCGAGCCAGCGCATGAAGCGATCCTGGTTTTCCGGCCCGTAGCCGAGCACCCAGTCGTTCCAGCGGGCGTTCAAGGCATCCCACGTGAGCCTCAACTTGTGCAGCATTTGTGAAGGCACCGCGAGGCCCCAGCGCTCGCCGATGCCGGTCATGAGCGCGCCCGACATGCCCTGCTCGATGCGCTCCGGCGCCACCGCCGCCGTCGGATCGACGCGCACCCAGCCGCGACCGGCGAGCCACACCTCGTTCCACGCGTGCGCATCCGACTGGCGCACGATCAGGTAATTCCCGAGCGAGTTGATCTCGCCGCCCTGGTAGCCCAGCACGATGCGCGCCGGAATGCCCGCGGCGCGCATCATTACCGCGAACGCGGAGGCATAGTGCTCGCAAAAGCCTCGCCGCGTCCCGAACAGGAACTCGTCGACGGAGTCGTCGCCGAGCGCCGGCGGCTCGAGCGTGTAGAAGTAAGGCTCTTCGTGGAACTTCCGCAGCACCGCCTCTATGAACGCCTCCTCGTCGGGTGCGGCGCGCCGCATAGCGCGCGCGAGCGCGCGCGAGCGCGGATTGGCGTCGGCCGGCAGCCGCGTATAGGCGGCGAGCCCGAACGTTCCTTCGCGTTTGACCCGGTACTCCGGGTAGGACACTGCCGCGTAGGCGATCCGCTGGTCGATCGGCTGCAGGCTCGCCAGTTGCTGTTGCCTGCCCATGAACGCTTGGTCCAGCGACCAGTTGTACGGGATGTCGAGCGCATAGATCCACGGCTGCCGCGTCGGCTCCATCGTGATCTCGTAGCGCACGGGCTCGCCGAACACGTCGACGCGGTCCAGCGCGTTCGGGTCCTGAACGGCGTCGCTGCCCCTCCACGTCCGACCGTCGAAATGCCACAGGACGAGCCCCCGCCAGTAGAGCAGGGCGCTGCGCGGCACCTGCCCTTCGAAGCGCACGCGGAACGCGACCGCGTTCGATTGCGACAACGCGCTGACGTCTCCGGGGCTCATGCGATCGGACAACCCGGTCATCGGCATGCTGGTGTCGATCGGCACCGACCAGAACGGCGTCGCGATGCGCGGGAAGAAGATCCACATCGCGAGCGAGAGCGGGGCGGCGTAGAGCAGGAGCCGGCCTGCCGAACGGAAGGTGGCGGGCGCCGGCTCCGTGTCCGCCGCCGCCATGCGCAGCCAGGCAGTCAGCACGACCAGGAGACCCGCGATAAGGTACGGCAGCGACCACACGTATTGCTCGCGCAGCAGCGACGCCATGATGAGAAATACCGAGATGAACAGCAGCACGAACTGGTCGCGCCGCTTGCGCGTTTCCAGAAGCTTGAGCGCCGCCATCACGGCGAGCAGCGCCGAGCCCGGACCGACGCCGCTGATCGTGTCGAAGGACGCCACCACGCCGACGAAGCAGGCGACGGAAAGGATCAGGCGCAGCCAGGCCGGCGGCAGGCGCCAGCGTTTGCGTTCCACCTGCCAGCGCGTCGCGGCACAAACGAGAAACACGGCCGTGATCCACGGCGGCAGGTAGGGGACGTGCGGGGCGAACGCGAACCCGAGCGCCGCCAGCATCCAGGGCAGGCTCCTGAGCAGCGAGCCGTCGGTCGCGCGGCGCCGTTTCATGCGGACGCGGAGGGCGCCTCGAACAGCGCGAGCGCCTCGAGGCAACGATGCCGATGCGCGTCGCCGTGCGCCGGCGGGAACCCGGTGCCCGGCAGGCGCAGGCCGTAGTCACGGTGGGTGCGCTCCGCATCGACGATCCAGCGCGCGAGCACGGCGAGGCGCCGCTCGGTATCCGCGCCGGGAATCTCGTCGAAGTCGAGCCACTGGCTGCTGGTGTCGGCGCCGGCGAACTGCTTGGAGAACAGCTCGCCGGAGCGCGCGAACGCTTTCCAGGCGACGTGCCGCGGCGAGTCGCCGGCCTGGAAGCGGCGGAAGCCCGCGAAATCCTCCTCGCCGCGCGCATCGTGCTGGCGATGGCCGTGCTCCGTCCGGGCCGGCGGCGGAGGGGCGGCATCCTCGGCCGGGCGCGGGTACACGAGCCCCTCGAGGTCCATGTGCAGCCACGCCCACGCGCGAAAGAGCTCGAACGGATACAGCGAGCGGATGCCGAAACGCGCGAGGCGCACGCGCCCGCGACGCGTGGTCGCCACGGGCAGCCGGCACACCCGGCTCTCGCCGGGCTCGAGGTCGATCGCTTCCGTCGCCGTCGCCCCGGCGAACAGCCGCAGGCCGTGCCGGGGATTGCGGGCGTGGTTCGTCACCGCGATGCGAAACTCGATCGAACGGCCGGCGAACACGGGATCCACGCCGGCGAAGCCGACCTCCAGGTCCACGAGATTGCGCTGGCACTGGTGCATCGACACGAAGGCGAGCGAGGCCAGCAGGAACGTGAGCACGAACGAGAGGTTGTTGTTGTAGTTCATCGAGCCGAGCAGCATCGCGAACGTCATCAGCGCGAACACGAGGCCGACTCCCGTCGGCAGGATGTAGATGCGCTTGGGCTTGAGGCGCGTCGTGGCCGCGTCCTGCCCCTGGCGGCGTTGCGCCCAGCTGCCGACCCGAGCCGCGACCGACCGCGACAGCGCCGAGGGATGGAATGCGCGCGCGCTCACGCCGGCCTGGCTCGTGTTCTGTCCCGCGCGCGCCTTATCCAACATGTTGCGGGACGGACACTGGTCAGGGGATGCCGACGTTCCCCAGCACGTGGCGCGTGAGCTCGGACGGGCTGCGGTAACGCGAGCCGCTGGCCGGCCGCAGCCGGTGACCGGCCACCGCGGGGAATACCGCCTGCACGTCGTCCGGGAACACCCCGGAGTGGTGCTGGATGAAGGCGTGCGCACGCGCGGCGGCCGCCAGCGCAAGCGAAGCACGCGGCGAGAGCCCGGTCTCGATTTCCGGCGACTCGCGCGTGTAGCGGACCAGCGCCTGCAGGTAATCGAGCAGCGGCTCGCTGACGTGCACGGCCTGCGCCTGCTCCTGCAGCTCGACCAGCAGCGCGGGGGTGAGTGTCGGTTGCAGCGACGCGAGCATGCGCCGGCGATCGGTGCCGGTCAGGAGCGCGCGCTCGTGCTCCTCGCTCGGATAGCCGATCTCGAGCCGCATGAGGAAACGGTCGAGTTGCGATTCCGGCAGGGGGAACGTGCCGATCTGGTCGGACGGATTCTGCGTCGCGACCACGAAGAACGGATGCGGCAGCGCATGCGTGCGGCCGTCGACCGAGACCTGCTGCTCCTCCATGGCTTCGAGCAGCGCGCTCTGCGCTTTCGGCGTCGCCCGGTTGACCTCATCGGCGAGCACGAGCTGCGCGAATATGGGCCCCGCCTGGAACTCGAACTCGCCGGTTTCCTGGCGATAGATCGACACGCCAACGATGTCGGCCGGCAAGAGATCGCTTGTGAACTGGATGCGCTGGTAACTCAGGCCGAGCACCCGCGCGAGCGCCTGGGCGAGCACCGTCTTGCCGAGCCCGGGCAGGTCCTCGATCAGCAGATGGCCTCCGGCGAGCAGGCAGGCGAGGGCGAGCGCGATCTCGCGATCCTTGCCGAGGACGATCGACCCCAGCGCCGCACGTGCCGTGTCCAGCGCGGCCTTGCGTGCTTCCGCGCTGAGCGGCAGTGACTCGATCGTGCTTCCGCGCTGCATCGGTGCTCCTCAAGTGCGTTGCCGGCGTCCCGCAATGGTCGCCCATCGCGAACCGGCACGCACTTCGCGTCATCGTTTGTGTGAACTGTGCCACACGCCCGGACGGCGCGGCCGGCCGCCGGGCGGGCCGGGTGCTCAGCCGGCCGGCTCGAGCTCCGCGAGCTTCGCCAGCTGCTCGTCCAGTTTCCCGATCTGCCGCTCGAGCTCGAGAACCCGATCCCGCTCCTGTGTGACCACGGCGGCAGGCGCATTGTTCACGAAAGCCGGATTGCCGAGCTTGCTGCGGCTGCGCGCGAGGTCGGCGGCCGTCCGGGCCCTGAGCTTGTCGAGGCGCGCGCGCTCGGCGGCGACGTCGATCATGCCGCGCATCGGCACCAGGAGCTTCATGTCGCCGAGCAGCGCGGTGGCCGCCGCCGGCGCGGGTTCATCCGGGGCGAGGGCGCGCACCGACGCGATACGCCCGACCCGCTCGAGCAGCGGCGCGAAGACCCGGGCGAGCTCGAGGTCCCGGGCGCTCGCATCCTGCAACAGTACCGGCAACGCCTTGCCGGGCGCGATGTCCATTTCGCCGCGGATCCGCCGGATTCCGAGAATGAACTGCATGACCCACTCCAGCTCCTTCTCGGCATCCGGGTCGTCGCGGTCCGCGGAGGGTTGCGGGAACGGCTGCAGCATGATCGAGTCGCCGGCCCGTCCGGCGCGCGGCGCGAGCTCGATCCAGAGCTCCTCCGTCACGAACGGCATCAGCGGATGCAGCAGCCGGAGCAGCGTCTCCAGCGTTTCGAGCAGCGTGCGCCGGGTGCCGCGCACGGCGGCGGGCGAGGGGGCATCCGCCTGCAGCACCGGCTTGGAAAGCTCGAGATACCAGTCGCAGAACTCGTGCCACGCAAAGTCGTACAGGGCCTGTGCCATGAGATCGAAACGGTAGCTCGCGTAGTGCGCGTGCACGGCGGCGATCACGCTGTTCAGCCGCGAGCGGACCCAGCGGTCGGCAGTCGAGTACAGGACGGCGGCAGCTTCGTCGTGGCGGTACTCTTCCGTGTTCATCAGCACGTACTGCGCCGCGTTCCACAGCTTGTTGCAGAACTTGCGATAGCCGTCGATGCGGCCGAGGTCGAAGCGGATGTCGCGCCCGGTCGTCGCGAGCGAGGCGAAGGTATAGCGCAGTGCGTCGACGCCGTAGGCCTCGATGCCGTTCGGGAACTGCGCACGCGTCGCCGCTTCGATCTTCGGCTTCAGGTGCGGCTGCATCAGGCCGGTCGTGCGCTTCGCCACCAGCGTCTCGAGATCGACACCGTCGATGAGATCGAGCGGGTCCAGCACGTTGCCGCGCGATTTCGACATCTTCTGCCCGTCCTGGTCGCGGATCAGGCCGTGGATGTAGACCTCGTGGAACGGCACCTCGCCCATGAAGCGCAGGCCCATCATGATCATGCGGGCCACCCAGAAGAAGATGATGTCGAACCCGGTGACCAGCACGTTGCCGGGATAGAACGTGGCCAGGTCGTCGGTTTCGCGCGGCCAGCCGAGCGTGCTGAACGGCCACAGCGCGGACGAGAACCAGGTGTCGAGCACGTCCTCGTCCTGGCGCAGCAGAAGGTCGGCGGGGAGTCCGTGCTTCTCGCGCGCCTCGGCCTCGGAACGGGCGACGTAGATGTTGCCGGCGTCGTCGTACCACGCCGGAATGCGATGCCCCCACCAGAGCTGGCGGCTGATGCACCAGTCCTGGATCTTCAGCATCCAGTCGAAGTAGGTCTTCGCCCAGTTGTCCGGGATGAAGCGGATGCTCCCGGAGCGCACGGCTTCGATCGCGGGATCCGCGAGCGGCTGCACCTTCACGTACCACTGGTCGGTAAGCCAGGGCTCGATCACGGCGCCGCTGCGGTCGCCGCGCGGCACCGCGAGCGTGTGCGGCTCCACCGACTCGAGCAGCCCCGCGGCGCGCAGATCCTCGACCACCCGCTCCCGGGCCGCCATCCGGTCGAGACCGATGTACCGCTCGGGCGCGGGTGCCGTGATCGCCGCGTTCTCGTCCAGGATGTTGTAGAGCGGCAGGCCGTGGCGCTGCCCGACCTCGTAGTCGTTGAAATCGTGCGCCGGCGTGATCTTCAGGCAGCCGGTACCGAACTCGGGATCGACGTACTCGTCCGCGATCACCGGGATGCGGCGGTCGGTCAGCGGCAGCAGGACCTCGCGGCCGACCAGGTGCCGGTGGCGCTCGTCCCCGGGATGCACCGCGACGGCGCTGTCGCCGAGCATCGTCTCCGGCCGCGTGGTCGCGACCGTGAGATGGCCACTGCCGTCGGCCAGCGGGTAGCGGATGTGCCAGATCTGCCCCTGCTCCTCCGTCGGCAGCACCTCGAGATCGGATAGCGCGGTGTGCAGCTGCGGGTCCCAGTTCACGAGGCGCTTGCCGCGGTAGATCAGGCCGTCCTCGTGCAGGCGCACGAAGACTTCGGTGACGGCCGCCGACAGGTCCTCGTCCATCGTGAAGCGCTCGCGCGACCAGTCGACGGAGGCGCCCATGCGGCGCAGCTGGTGGCAGATCTGTCCGCCGGATTCCTGCTTCCACCGCCAGACGCGCTCGACGAATTTTTCGCGCCCCAGGTCGCGCCGCGAGGAACCTTCGGCATTGAGCTGGCGCTCGACCACCATCTGCGTGGCGATACCGGCGTGATCCGTGCCGACCTGCCACAGCGTGTTGCGCCCCAGCATGCGGTGATAGCGGATGAGGGCGTCCATGATCGTGTCCTGGAACGCGTGCCCCATGTGCAGCGTGCCGGTCACGT
>CAZBGV010000063.1:0-19478 GCA_964491485.1 uncultured Woeseiaceae bacterium
GCGACCGAACGCAGCCACCATCCCCGTAGGAGCCCGCCACGCGGGCGACCGAACGAAGGCACCATCCCCGTAGGAGCCCGCCACGCGGGCGACCGAACGAAGGCACCTGCAGGAGCGGTGGCGGTTCGGTCGCCCGCGTGGCGGGCTCCTACGGGGGCGAGGCGGAGGCGGGGGCGGCGGCGCTGACGCTGCGCCACCAGTCGGCGATCACCCGGCCGGTGACGTCGTTCACGAAGTAGCCGTACTCGGAGTGCACGTTGAGCTCGTCGCCGTAGCGGAAGTAGTTGTAGACCTCGTAGTCGACGATCTCCTCGACGAGCCCGAGCTCGACCATTACGCCGTAGTCGTTGGCGAGGTGCCGGTCGATGGCGGTGAGCTCGCCGACGGCGGCGATGTTGACCCAGCGGCGGATGTTGTCGGGATAGCGTTCCGCGCCCTCCGCCTGCGCGCCCAGCAGGCAGCGCTGGATGGTGCGCTCGCCGAGGGGGCTGCCCATCGTGAGGAACAGGTCGACCCGCACGTCGGCGCGCGATGCGCGCGAGAGCTGCCACAGGGCGTCCCAGGCGATGACGGAGCCCATGCTGTGGCCGATCACCATGATCGGCCGGCCGGCCCTGGCCGCGGCACGCAGCGGCAGCTTCACCAGGCGGCGGGTCGCTTCGGCGATGTCGTCGACGTTCTTCACGTAACGCCGCAGGTCGCGCAGGTGCAGCTCCAGGTTCTCGTCCGCGATCTGCGGAATGAGGAACGGCAGCCGATCCGCGAGCTGGTAGAGCCGGCGGACGGCGCGCCGGCGCAGCGAGGTCGCCTCCGCGATGTCGCGCGGACCGGCCTGCCGCTGCTTCAGCACCTCGGCGATGCCGGCGCGGTCCAGCCCGATGTCGCGATACACGCCGTAGAAGTCGTAGTTCCAGCCGACGACGTCGAAGACGCCGGCACGCTCCTGCATGTGGGCCGCGATCGCCGGATCCGCGCGCCGCACGCCTTCCAGCAGGCACGTCCACAACGCCTCGGCGTGCACCGACGGCGGCGGCTTGGACTTGAGCCCCGGCACGTACAGCAGCAGCGGATCGCGGGCCAGGCCTCCCGGATCGGCCGTGCCCGCGGCGCCGTTATCCGGAACGGCCAACCCGCGCTTCCCGCGGCCCGGTGCCGGCGACCGCGGAGCCGAGCAGGAGCGCGAGCTCCTGCACGCTCGTGACGATCCTGTCCGGCGCCGGAAGGTGCTCCGGCCACGCTTGCCCTGCGCGGTTCATCCACGCCGTGTACAGCCCGGCCCCGCGCGCGCCCTCCACGTCGCACTCCGGATGATCGCCGACGTGCAGCACCTCGTCGCGCGCGACCTTCGCCCGCCGCACCGCCTCGTCGAAAATCGCGCGCGCCGGCTTGGCCGCGCCGACCTCCGCGGCGGACACGACGTCGTGAAAGAGATGGCGGATGCCGATCGCCTGCAGGTTCGCGTTGCCGTTCGTCACCGCGATGAGCGAATAGCGGCGCGACAGCGCGGTGAGCGCGGGCAGCACGTCGGGATACAGCTCGACACGATTGCGAAAGCGATCGAACACCTCGAATGCGCCGTCGAGGTGATCGTGCGAGTAGCCGCACGCGTCGAACATGCGGCACAACGTCGCGCGGCGCAGGAAACGGAAATCGTGGCAGCGATCCGCATGCTCGGCCTGCACCTGCTCGCGCAGCGCGAGCGCGGCTTCGGCGGTGAATTTCTCGGCGATCGCGGGCAGGCGGCCGCGCAGCCACTGCCAGAGCTCTGCCTCGGCGCGGCGAATGACGGGCGCGATCTCCCAGAGCGTATCGTCGAGATCGAGGGTAATGGCGCGAATGTGCTGCAAAATGCGATCCGGCGGCCGCGTTCCGGCCGCTTGTGCCTGTTCGGCGTCCTATAATATCCGAGTTCGACCGGCATCCCGTCCCGAGAGGCGGCCGCCAGCACGCCAGATGCCGCGGCGGGAGGAAACATGAAATACCTGCACACGATGGTGCGCGTCGGCGATCTCGAGCGTTCCCTCGATTTCTACTGCAACAAGCTCGGGCTGCGCGAGCTCAGGCGCACCGACAACGAGCAGGGACGCTTCACGCTGGTTTTCCTCGCCGCGCCCGGTGACGAATCGGCGCAGATCGAGCTGACCTGGAACTGGGACATCACGGAGTACACCGAGGGCCGCAACTTCGGCCACCTCGCGTATGCCGTCGACGACATCTACGACACCTGCACGCGCCTGATGGACGCCGGCGTCACCATCAACCGCCCGCCGCGCGACGGCCACATGGCCTTCGTGCGCTCGCCCGACAACATCTCGATCGAGCTGCTGCAGATCGGCAGGGCCCTGCCGCCCAGGGAGCCGTGGGCGTCGATGCCGAACACCGGCAGCTGGTGAGCCGGCATCAGGTCGGCAGCAGCGGCGGCAGGTCCCGGCGCATCCCCCGGTCGCCTTCGCGGGCGCCGAGCTTCGCGGCGCCGAGCGCGCGCGACAGCGCGCTGCCGTCCCACGCGTCCTCCCCCGGGCCGTAGCTGCAATCCGAGAGGCGCAGGAGCTCCTGCCGGAGCTCACCGGACACGCGCGCCGCGATCTCGCCGACGCTGCGCGGCGGGCGTTCCGGCCACTGCAGCCGGCCCCATTTGAGCAGCGCCGCCCGCGTCTCGCGCACGTCGCCGCGTTCCGCCGCGCGCCGCGCCTGGCGCAGCAGTGACGTCCGGAGCCGGCCTTTCGCCAGGCCGCCGGCCTCCTCGTCGGCGGGCATGGACTGTATCCGCCGCGAACGCCACCACACCAGCACCGTCGCGAGCCACAGCAGGGCCAGGGCCGCGCTCACGTTGCGCCAGGCCGCCGAGGCAGGCGCCGCCGCCGGCGCCTGCAGGTCGGGCGCGGCCGCTTCGCCGGCGGCCGCCGCCGAGGGCAGCGCGTCCGCCGAGGGGGCGATCGTCAGGGTGCGCGCCGGCAGGCTGGCGATCTCCCAGCGCTTCGCCTGCACGTCCCACCACGGCAGCTCGACGGCCGGCAGCCGGATCTTGCCCGGGTCGACGGCGATCATCGCGTACTGGTCGCGCCGCGTCGCGCGGATGCCTTCCGGCACCGCCGCCACGCGCAGCTCCGGCTTGTCGGGGTAGACCTTGACGCCGTCGGCCTGCACCGGCTCGAGCACCGGAATCTGGGTCGAGAGCTGGCCCACGGCGTCGATCGCGATGCGGCGGGTCACGGGCTCGCCTGCCGGCAGGTCGACCGGCTCGCGCGACCACTCCTCGGCGATACTGACCGACTTCGCCGGAAACCAGGCCGCGTCGGGATGGTCCGGCGGCGGCGGCGGAATCGGGTTCACGACGATGTCGATCGGCTCCGATTTGAAGATCTTGCGTCCGGTGATCCGCCCGTTGCGCAGCACGCGCGCCTCGAACAGCGCCGGTGCGATGTGCAGGTCGCCGCTCGCCTGCGGGAACACCGCATACACCCGCTCGCGCACGGCGTAGTTCTTGCCGTCGATGATCGAAGCGTACTCGCGCTCGTCGCCCGCCTGCTCGACCAGCACGTCGACGCCGCTGATCTGCGGGTCGGAGTACTGCGGCTGCCGCGTCGGCACGGCGCGGTACACCTTCACGCGATAGAGCACCTGCGCCTGGACCCAGGTCTCCGGGTAGTCGACCTCCGCCACGACGAACACGTCCGACTCACCGGGCGACACCGCCTCGACCGGCGCGATGCTGACCGAAATCGGCGCGCTCTGCTCGCCGCCGACCGTGATCGGCGGGATCGTGAAGTCCCCCGCCTGCTTCGCCATCAGCACGTAGGTCCAGGTGCGGGTGCGGCTGATCTCGCCGTTGACGATGGTGGTGTTCCTGAGCTCGCTGCGCGAGAGCACGAAGAAGTCCTTCTCCAGCACGGACACGTCCGGCTCGGTGTCGACGCCGCCGTCGACGGTCACGTCGAGCGTGAACGATTCGTTCAGGTCGACGTCGTCGCGATCGATGGTCGCGTACACCGCGGCCGCGGCCGGGCCCGCCGCCAGGCAGGCGGCCGCCCAGAGCAGCACCGTGAAAATGCCGTGCGCCGTGCGCCTCACCATGGATCTCCCGCGGCATTGCTGAGCGCGTTGCCGTCCTGATCGATGCCCTGCCGCTGGTACTGGTAGCGGAACTTGCGCCGCAGCAGGCCGCCCGGATCGTCCGGGATGCGCCGCAGCCACTGCTCCATCGCCTGGGCGCGCTCCTGCGCCCGGCGCTCGGCGGCGAGCTCTGCGGGATCGGTTGGCTCGCCCGCCTCGCCCTGGCCCTGCTGCTGCTCGGCCTCGCGCGCCGCCCGCTCGAGCTCGCGCTGCAAGGCGTCCAGGTCCTCCTGGCTCGAGGGCTCGCCGGCCTGGCGGCCGGACTCCGGGTTTTCGCTGCCGTCCGCGTTCCCGGATTGCGCCTGCTGGCCCTGCTGCTCCGCCGAATCCTTGCCGCTCTGGTTGCTGCCGGATTGCCCCTGCTCGTCGTTGCCCGACGACTGGCCCTGCTGACCGGCGCCCTGCTGCTGCTCCAGGAGCTTCTTCACGAGGTCGCGGTTGTAGGCGGCATCCTCGTCGTCCGGATCGAGCTCGAGCGTCCGCTCCCAGGCCGCGAGCGCCGCTTCGAGCTTGCCCTGGCGCGCCAGCGCATTCCCCAGGTTGTAGGTGCCGGCCGGATCCTCGCGCCCGGCGAACGCGGCCGCGCTCGCGGACCAGTCGCCCGCGCGGTAGGCGGCCACGCCGCGCCACGCCGGATCGTCGAACAGCTCGGCCGCCTCCCCGGGGCGCCCGTCTTCCAGCGCCTGCTCGCCCTGCTGGTCCGGCGTGCGCCAGAGGTCCTGCCACTCGAACGCCTGCGCGCGGCCGGGCGGCAGCGCGAACACACACAGGGCGAGCGCCCAGCCGCGGCGGAAACTCAAGGCGGCGAGCGGCACCAAAAGCAGCAGCACCCAGGGACCTTCGTCGCGCCACTGGTCGGTCGCCAGCGCGTCGTCGCCTTCCTGCGCGTCGGTCGCGCCGAAATCGCCGACGCGCAGCCGGTCGAGATCCGCATTGTCGGTCGTCATCACCGAAAAGCGGCCGTTGCCCGCGTCCGCCAGCTGCTGCAGCGGCCGGAGCTCGAGCTTCGGCACCGCGATCTGGCCGCCGCGATCGGCCAGGAACCCGCCGCCCGCTTCCGGGATCGGCGCTCCTTCCAGCGTGCCGACGGCCAGCACCGAGAGCGTATGGCCTT
Source organism: uncultured Woeseiaceae bacterium (assembly GCA_964491485.1). GTDB lineage: Bacteria > Pseudomonadota > Gammaproteobacteria > Steroidobacterales > Woeseiaceae > IDS-8. The sequence goes on from CAZBGV010000063.1 coordinate 5,228, forward strand.
CGTCCGCGAGCTCCTCCGCCGCATCGAGCGCCGCCGGCGTGACGCCGCCGTCCGCGATCAAAAGAACGCGGCCGTCGCCCGTGCCGGCCTGCTCGAGGAGCTGGCGCGCCTTCTCGATGGCCGCCACCGGATTGCTGCCCTGGCTCGGCATGATGTCGGTCGACAGGCTGCCGACCAGCGCCGCGATGGTGTCCGTGTCCGACGTCAGCGGCGTGACGGTGAAGGCGTTGCCGGAGTAGACGACCAGCGCCGTCTGCCCGCTCTGGCGATGCCCGAGGATGTCGAGCAGCTTGAGCTTCGCGCGCGCGAGCCGGCTCGGGCTCACGTCCTGCGCGTCCATGGAGCGCGAGAGATCGAGCGCGATTACCATCGCCTGCGCCGAGCGGTACACCGGCTGCTCGATGCGCTGCCAGGCCGGGCCGGCCAGCGCCACCGCGGCCAGCGTGCCGCCGAGGAAAACGAGCCACCAGCGCCAGTCGATACCCGTCTCGCGGCCGCGGGCGAGCACGTGCGGCTGCAGCGCCGGATCGATCACCGCGAGCCAGCTCCCGGGCGTGAGCAGGCGCCGCGCGCCGTACCACGCGAACAGCGCCACGAGCGGCACGGCGAGCAGCCACTCCGGGCGCAGGAAGTGGAACTCAGCCGGCATTGGCCCGCATCCTGGCGAACACCGTCCGCGGCAGGCCGGAGAGGAGCGTGCCGAGCCCGAGCGCCGCCGCCAGCGCGAACGCGCCCGCCAGCGGCCAGTGGAAGAGGGCCCGCACCGGACGGAAGCCGGCCTCCGGCTCCGCCACCGGCTCGAGCTCGTCCAGCATGTGGTAGATCTCCTGCAGCGCCGCCGTGTCGCGCGCGCGGAAATAATGGCCGCCGGTGAGCCGCGCGATCCGGGTCAGGGTCGCCTCGTCGAGATCGGCCGACGGGTTGACGCTGCGCAAGAGCCCCGTGATCGAGGGCACCAGCATCTGGTCGGCGCCGATGCCGATCGTGTAGATGCGCAGGCCGATGTCCGCGGCAAGCTCGGCCGCCTTGATCGGGTCGATCGCCCCGGCCGTGTTGGCGCCGTCGGTCAGCAGGACCAGCACCTGCTCGCTCGCCTCGGCGCCCTGCTCGTACAGGCGCTTGACGGCGAGCGTGATCGCATCGCCGATCGCCGTCTTCTCCCCCGCGAGGCCGATGAACGACTCCATGAGCAGCGTGTTCACCGTTTCGCGATCGAGCGTGAGCGGTGCCTGCACGTAGGCGCGCTCACCGAACAGGATCAGCCCGATGCGATCGCCCTCGCGGCGGCGGATGAAGTCGCTCGCAACCGCCTTGGTGGCGGTCAGGCGATCGACGCGCCGCCCGCCGAGCTCGAAATCCTTGGCGTCCATGCTGCCGGACAGGTCGACGGCGAGCATGAGGTTCCTGCCGGACACCGGCACCTCCACGTCCTCGCCGACGCGCTCGGGCCGCGCGGCCGCGAGCACCAGGAGCAGCCAGGCCGTCCCCGCGAGCCAGAAACGCCAGTTGGCGAGCTGCTCGGTCCCCGAGCGGTCCGCGAGCACGTCGAAGGCGTGCAGGTCGGGCACCCTGAGCGCGGCTTCGCGCTTGCGGCGTGCCGCCGGCAGGAAGCGCCGCACCAGCCACGGCAGCGGCAGCGCGAGCAGCATCCACGGCCACGCGAGGCTCCACATCACGCCGCCTCCGGCAGCGGGGTCCGGAGCCTGCGGCGCACCGCCTCGACCAGCCCGGGGACGTCCACGTCGCCGGCGACCCGCGCCGGGTCGCGATAGGGCAGCGCGGCCAGCGGGCGGCCCGGCCCCTGCGAGAACGGCCGGCGCTCGAGGCCGCGGTCCAGCCATTCGAGCCACGCCGGTCCCGTGAGCCCGGCCACCTCCGGGCGCGGCGCATAGGCGAGCATCGCGCGGCGCAGCAGGATCGACAGCGCGACCGCGAGGCGCGCCGGGTCGCGGTGCTCGGCGTACGCGCGCTCCAGGCGCGCGAGCTCCGCGAGTGCGAGCCGGCGGGCGGCATGGCGGCGCTGCCGGCGAACCCACGCCCGAGCGGCCAGCAGCCCTGCCGCGAGGACCAGCGCGAGCAGGAACCACCAGCCCGGCGCGAGCGGCCACCAGCCGATCGCATCGGGCAGGTGCAGGTCTCGGAGCGGCAGGTCTTCCGGGTTCACGTCGGGTCAGGCCCTCGTCAATTGCGGGCGCGGCCGCGGCCCGAGCGCCTCTTTCAGCACCGTGACCGGGTCCTCGTCGGTCGACAGCGGCAGGAGGTGTACGCGATAACGGCGGCAAAAAGCATCGAGCGCCTCACGACGCTGGATGAACCGGCTCGCGTAATCGTCGCGCGCCGCCCGCGCGTACGTCTCGATCGACAGCTCGCCCTCGCCGCCCTGCACGCGGTAGCGGCCGGGCGGCGGCGAGTGGCGCTCGAGCGGGTCGCTCACGAACACCGCCATGACCTCGCTGTGCCGCGCAACGCCCGCCAGGTGCGCCTGGGCGGCGCGGGAAAAATCCCTGAAATCGCTCAACACGATGACCAGCGTGCCCGGTCGGGCCACGCGGCGCAACGCCGCCATCGCCTGCGCGAGCGGCGCCTCGACCGCGCCGTGCGCCGGCGCCGCGCGCCCGGGCCAGTCCACGTGCTCGACCAGCCCGTGCAGGAAACGCAGCGCCGCCTCGCGGCCCAGCCGCGGCTTCACCTCGCGTTGCGCCGTGTCGCCGAAAATCAATCCGCCCAGGCGGTCGCCCCGGTGGTGCGCCGCCCACGCCAGCAGCGCCGCCGCGCGGCTCGCGTTCACCGACTTGTACGCCCCGCGGGTCGCGAAATGCATCGTGCTCCTCAGATCGACCATCACGAGCACGGGGCGTTCACGCTCCTCGCGGAACAGCTTCGTGTACGCCTGGGTGCTGCGCGCCGTCACCCGCCAGTCGATGTTGCGGGGGTCGTCGCCCGGCTGGTAAGGACGGGACTCGTCGAATTCCATGCCGCGGCCGCGGAAATGCGAGACGTAGGCGCCGGTAGTGAGGGAGTTCACGCGCAGCACCTCGAGCGCGATCAGGCGCGCGGGGCCGGCGAGGCGGATCAGCTCACCCTGGTTGATGCTGACGGGCGAGGCTTCGGAGTGGTGTGGCGTGTTGTCTGGCACTGCTCTGGAATTTTGGCAGGTTCGGCCTGAGCTGTGGTTCACAACATTTGCGACCGAAGCTCGTTTGGAGGCAGTTACGGGACGCCGACGCCGTCGAGGAGGCGCTCGATGATGGAATCCTCCGTGACGCCGTCCGCTTCCGCCTCGAAGGACAGCACGAGGCGATGGCGCAGCACGTCGGGTGCCACGTTCTGGATGTCCTCGGGCGCCACGTAGTCGCGGCCGGCGAGCCACGCGTGCGCGCGTGCGGTGCGGTCGATGCCCATGCAGGCGCGCGGGCTCGCGCCGTACAGCACCTGCCCCGCGAGCGTGCCGTCGACGCTGCCGGGATTGCGCGTGGCAACGACGAGATTGACGATGTAGCGCTCCAGCTCGTCGGCCAGGTAGAGATCGAGGATTGCGCGGCGCGCCTCCATCACCGCCGCTTCCGACAACAGCTGCGAAGGCCGGAACGGGTCGCGCTTGCCGGCCCGCGCCTCGTCGCGGTTCAGCACCAGGATGCGCCGCTCGTCCTCGAGCGCCGGATAGCCGACCTTCACGTGCATCAGGAAACGATCGAGCTGCGCCTCCGGCAGCGGGTACGTGCCTTCCTGCTCGATCGGGTTCTGGGTCGCCATCACCATGAACAGGTTCGAGAGCGGATAGCTCTTCTCCCCCACCGTGATCTGCCGCTCCTCCATCGCCTCCAGCAGCGCCGATTGCACCTTCGCCGGCGCGCGATTGATTTCATCGGCAAGGATCAGGTTGTGGAACAGCGGCCCCTTGCGGAACTCGAACGTGCCGTCCTGCGGCCGGTAGATTTCCGTCCCCGTCAGGTCCGCGGGCAGCAGGTCCGGGGTGAACTGCAGGCGATGGAAATCGCCTTCGATGCTCTCCGCCAGCACCTTGATCGCCCGCGTTTTGGCCAGCCCCGGCGCGCCCTCGACCAGCAGGTGCCCGTCGCAGAGGAGCGCGATCAGCATGCGGTTGATCAGGTGCGCCTGTCCGACGATCAGGCTGCTCGCGTGCTCCTCGAGACGCTGGAACTGCTCGGCGAGGGTCATGGGCGACTCCGGTCCAAAAAAAGGCTTGTCATTCTAGCGGATGTCCGCGCCAGCGCATCCCACCCGCGCCTGCGCGCTTCCGCCCTTGCTGCAACGCCTTGGCGACCTTCGACTGCCGCCCGGGGACACCGTTCCGCCGGGCGGCGCCCGGCCGCGCCGGGCGCTGCACGCGGCGATGCCGCGCGCCGGCCGGAGATGCGCAATAATGCGCACGATGTCACGCTGCGTCGTTCATTCCCGCCGGGTCCGGCTGGGCCTGCTGCTGCTTGCGGCGGTGGCGGCCGGCGCGCGGGCCGACGACGCGGACGAGCTGTCGCGGTCGTTCGCGCAGGACACGATCGTGATCGAAGGCGAAGCCGACGCCTGCTACCGCTTCAACGTGTGGCTCGCCACGACGCCGGCACAGCAGCGGCGCGGCCTGATGTTCGTGCGCGAGCTGCCGCGCTTCGCGGGCATGCTGTTCCTGTACGGCGAGGACGCGATGCTCTCCATGTGGATGAAGAACACCTACATTCCGCTCGACATCCTCTTCATCCGCGCGGACGGCAGCGTGGCGAACATCGCGAAGAACACCGAGCCGCTGTCGCTCGCCTCCATCCGCGCGGCGGAGCCCGTGCGCTACGTCCTCGAGCTGAACGCGGGCGTCACCGACGCGCTCGGCATCGCACCCGGCAGCCGCGTCTATCTCCCGTAGGAGCCCGCCATGCGGGCGACCCCGATCTTCAGGCCGCCCGCATGGCGGGCTCCTGCGCGTCGGTGTCCGGGCCGCCGGTTACAGGACCTTCGCGATCGCGTCCGCGAGATAGCCGACGTTCGCCGGCGTGATGCCGGCAACGTTGATGCGGCTCGAATCGACCATGTAGATGGCGTGGTCGCGCTTCAGGCGCTCCACCTGCTCCGGCGCGATGCCGAGGAAGGAGAACATGCCGCGCGCCCGCACGATGTGCGAGAAGTCGTGCCCGGGCGCGCTGTCGCGCAGCGCATCGGCGAGCAGCACCCGCATCTCGCGCAGGCGCTCGCGCATCGCATCGAGCTCCGCCTGCCATTCGGACCGCAGCTCGGCATCGTCGAGGATGCATGCCACGACGGCGGCGCCGTGATCGGGCGGCATCGAGTAGAGCGTGCGCACGATGTTGAATGCCTGGCTTTTGACGACGGCTGTACCGGCCGCTTCGGCCGACACGATCGACAGCGAGCCGACGCGCTCGCGATACAGACCGAAGTTCTTGGAGCAGGACGCGCTCACCAGCATCTCAGGCACCCGACCGAACAGGTGGCGCACACCGAACGCGTCCTCCTCCAGGCCTTCCGCAAAGCCCTGGTAGGCGACGTCCACGAAAGGCACGAGCCCGCGTCCCGCGACGACCTCGCCGACCGCGCGCCACTGCCCGGCGGTGAGATCCATGCCGGTCGGGTTGTGGCAGCAGCCGTGCAGCAGGACGACGTCGCCCGCCGGCACGCGTTCGAGCGCGGCGAGCATCTCGTCGAATCGCACCGCGGCATCGCCGGCGCGGTAATAGGGGTATTTTTCGAGACGGATACCGGCGCCGCCCAGCAGCGGTACGTGATTCCCCCAGGTCGGATCGCTGACCCACACGCGCACGTCGGGACGCGCGCGCAGCAGGAGATCGGCGGCGACCCGCAGCGACCCCGAGCCGCCCGGCGCCTGCAAGGTGAGAATCCGGTGGCCTTCGCCGCCGACGTCGCCGAGGACCAGCGCCTGCATCGCGCGATTGAACGCCGGATTGCCGCCCGAGCCGATGTAGGCCTTGCTCGCCTGCTGCGCGACGAGCCGTCGCTCGGCTTCCTTGACCGTGGCCAGCACGGGGGTCGCGCCGCCGGCGTCGCGGTACACGCCGATGCCGAGATCGATCTTCTCCCGGCGCGGGTCTTCCTCGTACTCGGCAATCAGGCGCAGGATCGCGTCGGCGGGCAGCGTTTGCAGGTTCTCGAACAAGGGACGGCTCCGTTGGCCCTCGCGGGCAGGGACAGCGCGTCTCGCGGCGCCCCGCTGACACGCGCGCCGCCCGCGAGACCGGTTCACACGAACGATGAAAGGCCGTCAGCTCCTCGTGCAGGCGGAGCCGCCGGCCCGTGAAAAAGCGCTCAGGCTTTCGGCGCCCAGACCGAGCACCAGCCGTTCTGGTTGACTGCCTTACCCGGGAAGATCTGGCAACCGCGCCACTCGCCCTCTTCGCCGATGACCATCGCACAGTTGGCGCAATGCTGCTCCTCCGCTTTCTGCGGCCGCGAGGCGGGATCCACCGTGCTCGCATCGTGCGTGTAATGCAGCGCCTTGGCCTGCGGGTCGTCGGGCGAAAGGTGCGGCAGGTCGGACTGCGCTTCGGCGCGCTGTCCCGGCCGGATGAACGCGCCTGCCGCCGCCACGGCGGACAATTGGATGAAACGTCGCCTTGGGATTTTGTTCACTGTCGTCTCCTTGGACGCGGCTCTTGGCTCCCGCCCATTCTAGTGCTCCGTTCGGCAAATAACTATGCGCTGTCGCAGCGTATTCCCCGCCTTCCGCCCGGAACTGCGACCGGCGCACTCTTCACGGCGGCGCCACGCGACTATGCTCTCGACAGGATCTTTGAACGGCGTCACGCCCGCCGGGAAACCCCAGCCGCGACCCATGCCCGCTGCCCTCCGCACCCGCCTCGCCTGTCTCGCACTCGGCCTGTGCATCGCGGCCGAAGCCGCGCACGCGGGCGAGGTGCATCATTATCGCGTCGAGCTCGATGCCGCATTGTCGCGACTCGAAGTGCAGGCGCGTTTCGGCGCGTCGGTCGCCGGGGTGACGGCACGCTCCCGCGATGCGGGCGAAGTGCTGGCCGAAGCGTGGGAGTGCGGCGCCACCGCGCCGATCCGCATGCGCAACCAGCGCATGCTGCTGCCGGTGGGCGGCGTTCGCTGCATGAACTACACGGTCGATCTCGCAGCCGCCGCGCGGCAGCACGCCGCCAACCGGATGCTCGCGCCCGGCAACGTGCTGGTCTCGCCTTCGCTCTGGCTGTGGCGGCCGCCGCTCGATGACGACGACGTCATCGACGTGCAGTTCGTGCTGCCGGAAGGCGTGCAGGTTTCGGTGCCGTGGCAGCCGGTCGCGGGTGAGCCGTACCGCTACCTGCTCCGCTCCTCGCCGGAAAGCGCCGACGCCCCGGCGGTGTTCGGCGACTTTGCGCGGCGCGCGGTCGCCGTTCCCGGCGCGGTGCTCGACGTCGCCGTGCTCAGGCCGCGGGAGCCCGCGCGCGGCGGCGTCGATGTGAGCCAGGTCGTCGACTGGGTGCAGGCGGCGGCGACGGACGTGACGCTCGCCTACGGCCGGTTCCCGAATCCGTCGACGCAAGTCGTCGTCATCCCCGTCGAGGGGCGGCGCGGCGGCAGCGCCGTGCCGTGGGGCGAGGTCGTCCGCGACGGCGGCGAGTCGGTCGAGCTCTACGTCGACGAGAGCCGCTCGCTGCGCGCCCTGCTCGGCGACTGGACCGCCACGCACGAATTCAGCCATTTGATGCTGCCTTACCTCGTACGCGAGCATCGCTGGGTGTCGGAAGGATTCGCGCAGTACTACCAGAACGTGCTGCTCGCACGCTCGGGCGCCTACGACGCAGAGCGTGCCTGGCAGGAGCTCTACGCGGGCTTCGAGCGCGGCAGGCTGTCGCGCCCCGAGCTGTCGCCGAACGACGCCGCGGAGCGCGGCATCCGCACGGCGCGCATGAAGATCTACTGGAGCGGCGCCGCGCTCGCGCTCATGGCCGACGTCAGGCTCAGGGAAGCTTCGGGCGGCCAGCAGACGCTCGACACCGTGCTCGAGCGTTTCCAGGCGTGCTGCCTGCCCTCGCGGCGCGTGTGGACGGCCCCGGAGCTCTTCGCGAAGCTCGACGCGCTCGCCGGGCAAGCCGTGTTCGTGCCGCTGTATCGCCGCTATGCCGATGCGGCGGGCTTCCCCGACCCGCGCCCGCTGCTGGCGCGCCTCGGCGTCGACTCGGACGGCAGGACCGTGCGCCTGCGGCGCGACGGAGCGCTCGCGCCGCTGCGCTTCGCCATCACGGCAGCCGACCCCGCCGCGGCGCGGGCCCGCGAGCAGCTCGCCGCGAGCCAGGGCGCCCCGGGCCCGCACGCCCCCGGCTCGCGGTAGGAGCGCGGCATCGGGGATATAATCGGGGGGCCATGGCCGCGGCAGAACCCATGACCGCCAACAGCCTCGCCGTGGACGTCCGGAAGGTCGAAGGGGACGTCACGGTCGCGCGGCGCGACGACGTCGCGATCGAGGAGCCGCTCGAGATCCAGCTCTGCTCGGCCAGCGCGGAAGGCGCCGCGGCCCGGAGCGTCGCCGTGACCATGCGCACGCCGGGCGAGGACGAGGAGCTCGCGCTCGGTTTCCTGTATTCCGAAGGCATCATCACCGCCGGCACCCGGATCGCCGGCGTCAGCCGGGCGGGCGAGCCCGACCCGGCGACCGGCGAGCGCAACGTCGTGCGCATCGAGCTGCATGCCGGCGAGCCGATCGATTTCGCGCGCCTCGAGCGGCACTTCTACACGACTTCGAGCTGCGGCGTCTGCGGCAAGGCCTCGCTGGACGCGATCCGCGTGGCGGGCGCGCGCCCGCTGCACGACGTCACCGTCACCTTCGCGCGCGACGTCATCACGGCGATGCCGGGCAGGCTGCGCGCGCGCCAGCGGGTGTTTTCGAAGACCGGCGGGCTGCACGCGGCGGCGGCGTTCGGCCCAGATGGTGAGATCGCGCTCGTTCGCGAGGATATCGGCCGGCACAATGCGGTGGACAAAGTGATCGGGGCGCTGCTGCTCGAAGGCAAGCTGCCGGCGCACGGCCTGGGGCTGCTCGTGTCCGGCCGCGCGAGCTTCGAGCTGATGCAGAAGGCGCTGATGGCCGGCATCCCGCTGCTCGCGGCCGTCGGAGCGCCGTCCAGCCTGGCGGTGCAGCTCGCGCAGGAATTCGGCATGACGCTGATCGGGTTCCTGCGGGCCGGGCACTTCAACATTTACGCGGGCGGCGAACGGGTGGCGTGACGTGGGCGCTCTGCCGACCCGGAACCGGCACAGGGGGTGAAGCGATGCCGACGAGATACGACCCGGAGATCGGCGCGGAAATCATCGCGAGCTTCGGTGCGAAGCCCGAGATGCTCGTGCAGATCCTGCGCGGCATCTGCGACCGTTATTCCTTTATAAGCGACGCGGCAATGCGGCAGGTGGCCGACGCGCTGAACCTGTCGCGCGCGGACGTGCACGGGGTGGTGAGCTTCTATCACGATTTCCGCAGGAGCCCGCCGGGGCGGAAAGTCGTGAAGATCTGCCAGGCCGAATCCTGCCAGGCGATGGGCGGCCGCGCGCTGACCGCGCACGCGGAGCGTGCGCTCGGTATCCCGCTCAATGCAACGACCGCCGATGGCGAAGTCACGCTCGAGCCCGTGTACTGCCTCGGCAACTGCGCGTGCTCGCCCGCGGTGATGATCGACGAGCGGGTGCACGGGCGGGTCGACGCCGCGAAGCTCGACCGGCTGCTCGGGCGGGGCGCGGCGTGAGCGCGGCGGCGCCCGTGCGGGTCTTCGTGCCGCGCGAGACGGCGGCGGTTTCCCTGGGCGCGGACGAGGTGGCGGCGGCCATCGCGGCGCAGGGGCGCGCGGAGCCGCTCACGATCGTGCGCAACGGCTCCCGCGGCGCGAGCTGGCTCGAGCCGCTGGTCGAGGTGGAGGTCGCAGGCAGGCGCCTCGCGTACGGGCCGGTCGCGCCGGAGGACGTGCGCGACCTGTTCGCGGCCGGCTTCCTCGCAGGCGGCGCGCACCGGCTGGCGCTCGGCCCGACGGAGGAGATTCCCTACCTCGCGCGCCAGGAGCGCTGGACCTTCGCCCGCTGCGGCCGCACCGACCCCCTGTCGGTCCACGATTACCGCGCCCACGGCGGGTTCTTGGGACTCGAGCGCGCCTTCGCCATCGGCCCCGCGGGCGTGCTCGGCGAGCTCAAGGCCTCGGGCCTGCGCGGGCGGGGCGGCGCGGGCTTCCCGACGGCGATCAAGTGGCAGACGGTGGCGGATGCCCAAAGCGACGTGAAATACATCGCCTGCAACGCCGACGAGGGCGACAGCGGCACGTTCTCCGACCGGCTGCTGATGGAAGGCGATCCGTTCGCGCTCATCGAGGGCATGGCGATCGCCGGCTTCACGACCGGCGCGCAGAAAGGCTACGTGTACCTCCGCTCGGAGTACCCGCTCGCCCGCCAGGTGTTCGCGACAGCGCTTGACCTGGCGCGCGAGCACGGCTGGCTCGGCCGCGACATCGCGGGCTCGGGTTTCGACTTCGACATCGAGCTACACATCGGCGCCGGCTCGTACGTGTGCGGCGAGGAGACCTCGATGCTGGAGAGCCTCGAGGGGCGCGCGGGACTCGTGCGCTACCGCCCGCCGCTGCCGGCGATCTCCGGCCTGTTCGGCCGGCCGACCGTGGTGAACAACGTCATCACGCTGGCCTCGACGCCGGAGATCCTCGTGCGCGGCGGCGCAGCGTATGCCGCGTTCGGCACCGGCCGCTCGCGCGGCACGCTGCCCTTCCAGCTCGCGGGCAACATCCGCCGCGGCGGGCTCGTGGAGCTGCCGTTCGGGCTGACGCTGCGCGAGCTGATCGAGGATTTCGGCGGCGGCACGAGGAGCGGCCGGCCGCTGCGCGCGGTGCAGGTCGGCGGTCCGCTGGGGGCGTATTTCCCCGCAGCCCTGCTCGACACGCCGCTCGATTACGAGGCCTTCGTCGCGCAGGCCGGGCTGATCGGCCACGGCGGCGTCGTCGTGTTCGACGACACCGTCGACATGGCGGCGCAGGCCCGTTTCGCGATGGCCTTCTGCGCAGTCGAATCCTGCGGCAAGTGCACGCCCTGCCGCATCGGCTCGGTACGCGGGGTCGAGGTCATCGACCGGATCATCGCGGACGAGAACCGGGCCGCCAACCTCGCCCTGCTCGAGGAGCTGTGCGATACCATGGTCGACGGCTCGCTGTGCGCCCTGGGCGGGATGACGCCCTTCCCGGTCCGGAGCGTGCTCAGGCACTTCCGGGCGGATTTCGAGCGCGATTCTGCGGTCGAAACCTTAACCACCGCGGGACCGAACCCTGCAGGGGCGCGTACCGCGCGCGACCACGATGGCCGCCCAGGCACCATCGAAGGAGCAGGCCCATGAGCCTCATGAAAGAAGCCGAGTCCGCCACCCCCACCGGCGCCCGCCGCGCGGGTGAGCCGCAGCGCTGGCCGGCCTCGAGCCGCCGGCCGCTGACCCTGATCAAGGAGCGCGACTACGGCACCCCCGCGTCTTCCAGCACCGAGACGGTTTCCGTGGAGATCGACGGCCTGCCCGTCACCGTGCCCGCCGGCACCACCGTGCTGCGCGCCGCGCGCGAAGCCGGCATCGACGTGCCGAAGCTGTGCGCCACCGACAGCCTGCAGCCTTTCGGCTCCTGCCGCCTGTGCGTGGTCGAGATCGAAGGGCGCAAGGGCTATCCCGCTTCCTGCACGACGCCGGTCGAGCCCGGCATGCAGATCCGCACCCAGACGCAGGCTTTGGCGAAGCTGCGCCGCAACGTCATGGAGCTGTACATCTCCGACCACCCGCTCGACTGCCTGACCTGCTCGGCGAACGGCGACTGCGAGCTGCAGGACATGGCCGGCGCCGTCGGCCTGCGCGAGGTGCGTTACGGCATGGACGGCGCCAACCACTTCGACGCGCCGCTCGACGAGACGAACCCGTATTTCACCTTCGACCCGACGAAATGCATCGTCTGCTCGCGCTGCGTGCGCGCCTGTAACGAGGTGCAGGGTACGTTCGCACTCACGATCGAAGGCCGCGGCTTCGATTCCAAGGTCTCGGCCAGCATGGGCGAGAACTTCTTCGATTCCGAATGCGTCTCCTGCGGCGCCTGCGTGCAGGCCTGCCCCACCGCGACGCTGATGGAGAAATCCATCATCGAGCACGGCCAGCCGGAGCACAGCGTGATCACGACCTGCGCCTACTGCGGCGTCGGCTGCTCGTTCAAGGCGGAGATGAAGGGCGACCAGGTCGTGCGCATGGTGCCGTACAAGGACGGGCATGCGAACCACGGCCACAGCTGCGTGAAGGGCCGCTTCGCCTGGGGTTACGCGTCGCACAAGGACCGCGTGCTGGACCCGATGATCCGCGAGAGCATCGACCAGCCCTGGCGCAAGGTGAGCTGGGACGAGGCGATCCAGTACACCGCCAGGCGCTTCAAGGAAATCCAGGCGCAGCACGGCCGCAAGTCCATCGGCGGCATCACGTCGTCGCGCTGCACGAACGAGGAAGTGTGGCTGGTGCAGAAGCTGGTGCGCGCCGCGTTCGGCAACAACAACGTCGACACCTGCGCGCGGGTCTGCCACTCGCCGACCGGCTACGGCCTGAAGCAGACGGTCGGCACGTCCGCCGGCACGCAGCCGTTCGACAGCGTCATGGATGCGGACGTCATCATGGTGATCGGCGCGAACCCGACCGAAGCCCACCCGGTGTTCGCCTCGCAGATGAAGCGCAGGCTGCGCCAGGGCGCGAAGCTGATCGTCGTCGACCCGCGCCGGATCGGGCTGGTGCGCTCGCCGCACGTCGCGGCGGACTACCACCTCCCGCTCCTCCCCGGCACGAACGTGCCGATGATCAACGCGTTCGCGCACGTCATCGTGAGCGAAGGCATGGTCGACGAGGCGTACGTGAAGGAGCGCTGCGACCTCGAGGCCTTCGAAGCCTGGAAGCAGTTCATCCTGAAGCCGGAGAACTCGCCGGAGGCGGTGAGCGGGATCGCGGGCGTGCCGGCGGAGGACATCCGCGGCGCGGCGCGCCTGTACGGCCGGGCGGAGCGCGCGGCCATCTACTACGGCCTCGGCGTCACCGAGCACAGCCAGGGCTCGACGATGGTCATCGGCATGGCCAATCTCGCCATGGCGACCGGCAACATCGGCTTCACCGGCTGCGGCGTGAACCCGCTGCGCGGCCAGAACAACGTGCAGGGCTCCTGCGACATGGGCTCGTTCCCGCACGAGCTGCCGGATTACCGCCCGATCAAGGACGACGCCGTGCGCGGCACGTTCGAGAAGCACTGGGGCGTCACGCTGGACCCGGTGCCGGGCTATCGCATCCCGAACATGTTCGACGCGGCAATCGCCGGCCATTACAAGGCCATGTACATCCAGGGCGAGGACCTCGCGCAGTCCGACCCGAACACGAAGCACGTCGAGCAGGCGCTGTCCTGTCTCGAGTGCGTCGTCGTGCAGGACCTGTTCCTGAACGAAACCGCGAAGTTCGCGCACGTGTTCCTGCCGGGCACGTCCTTCCTCGAGAAGGACGGCACGTTCATCAACGCCGAGCGGCGCATCAACCGCGTGCGACCGGTGATGAAGCCGCAGCAGGGCAAGGCGGAATGGCTCATCACGCAGGAGCTCGCTCAGGCGATGGGCTATCCGATGAACTACCGGAGCGAAGCCGAGATCATGGACGAGATCGCCGAGCTGACCCCGAGTTTCAGCGGCGTCTCGTTCGCGTTCCTCGACCGGGTCGGCAGCGTGCAGTGGCCGTGCAACGAGAAAGCGCCGATGGGCACGCCGATCATGCACGTCGGCGAGTTCGTGCGCGGCAAGGGCCTGTTCATCGAGACGACGTACGTGCCGACGGAGGAGCGCACGACCCGCAAGTTCCCGCTGCTCCTGACGACCGGCCGCACATTGACGCAGTACAACGTCGGCGCGCAGACGCGCCGCACCGACAACGTCCGCTGGTACCACGAGGACCTGCTGGAGATCCACCCTGCCGACGCGGAGCTGCGCGGCATCAAGAACGGCGACCGCGTGTCGCTCACCAGCCGCAAGGGCGAGATCACGCTGGAAGCGAAGGTGACCGAGCGCGTGCCGCCCGGCGTCGTTTACACGACCTTCCACGACCCGGAGACCGGCGCCAACGTGGTGACCACCGAGTACAGCGACTGGGCGACGAGCTGCCCCGAGTACAAGGTCACCGCCGTGCAGGTCGCGCCGGCGGTGCACCGCTCCGCCTGGCAGGTCGACTTCGAGAAGCGCCGCA
>CAZBGV010000064.1:0-19354 GCA_964491485.1 uncultured Woeseiaceae bacterium
CATCGTCAAGCAGGTCACCGACATCATGGAGGCCGCCTACCCGGTGCCGGGCCGGGGCCGCCGGCGCGTGGCCGAGGAGGCCTCGCCCTACGATTCCATGACCCCCGAGCAGCTGGCGAAGAAGGCCCGGCAGCTCGAGAAGCAGATGCTGAAGCACGCACGCGACCTCGAGTTCGAGGAGGCGGCCCGCCTGCGCGACGAGATCGCGCGGATCCGGAAGGCCAGCTTCGGGCTGAAGGCCGCGGTGTGAGCGTATTGCGCGGGTTCGCCGCCTCACGTATCTTTGGGCGCCTTTTCGGGCCGGGCGATTAGCTCAGGGGTAGAGCGCCACGTTGACATCGTGGAGGTCGGTGGTTCGAAGCCACCATCGCCCACCACCCTGAAAGCCCCGCCGCGCGCTACGGCGTACCCAAGTTCTGCTGGTGAATCAGCCATTTCCGGGCTTGTGTCGGGCGCTGGCGGGCTATAAAATTCGCCTCCCCGCGACACTTGCATCCGGTGCGGTGCGCCGGGCGCGTCACAAGGCGGGCAGAATCGGGTTTTGTGGGCCGGCAGCGGCGCGCGCGAGAGGCAGCGCGCCGTTCCGGGACCGTTTTTCGTGCAAGGAGGATTTTCGTATCGCAGCCCCTAAGCGCATCAGGCGCAACGAGGAGATAGAAGCACCGCGCGTGCGTGTCATCGGCTCCGACGGTAAACAGCTGGGAGTCATGTCTCTGGGAGAGGCGCTTGAGATCGCAAGGGAAGCGGACCTCGATCTCGTCGAGGTCTCGCCCACGGCAGACCCTCCGGTGTGCAGGGTCATGGACTTTGGCAAATACCTGTTCGAGCTGAACAAGAAAGCGCAATCCGCGCGGCGCAAGCAGAAGCAGGTTCACGTCAAGGAAATCAAGTTCCGGCCGGGAACGGACGAGGGCGATTACCGCATCAAGCTGCGGAAGCTCATGGAATTCCTGGAAAGCGGGGACAAGACGAAAGTCACCCTGCGCTTCAGGGGCCGGGAGATGGCGCACCAGGACATCGGTGCGAAGCTCCTGGCGCGGGTCAGGGAGGACCTGACCGACATCGGCGTGGTCGAGCAGATGCCGCAGCTCGAAGGGCGGCAGATGGTCATGGTGATGGCGCCGAAGAAAAAGTGAGTAACGGCGGCCGGGCCCCCGAGGGCTGCCGCCAATACCCGCCTCGAGCGGCCGTCCTTGCGGACGCGCACGCGACAAGGCCAACGGAGTGACAATGGGAAAACTGAAAACGAACCGGGGCGCGGCCAAGCGCTTCCGGCGGACGGGCAAGGGCGGCTTCAAGCGGGCCCAGTCCCACCTCAACCACATCCTCACCAAGAAGAGCTCGAAGCGTAAGCGCCAGCTCGGCGCGACCCAGCAGGTCGATCCGAGCGACGTGAAGAGCGTGCGCCGCATGCTCCCGTACAGCTAGGAGGACGAGCCATGGCGAGAGTGAAACGGGGCGTGACCGCGAAGGCACGCCACAAGAAGGTCCTGGACAAGGCAAAGGGCTACTACGGCGCCCGCAGCAAGGTGTATCGCGTCGCGAAGCAGGCCGTCATCAAGGCGGGCCAGTACGCGTACCGCGACCGGCGCCAGCGCAAGCGCGATTTCCGCGCGCTGTGGATCACGCGCATCAACGCGGCGGCGCGGCTGCACGGGCTGTCCTACAGCCGGCTGATCAACGGGCTGCACAAGGCCGAGATCGATATCGATCGCAAGGTGCTGGCCGACATCGCGGTGCACGATCCGGAGGCCTTCGGCGCCATCGCGGCCCAGGCCAAGGTTGGCCTCGAGCAGCAGCCTTCCTGACCCTGCACCCATGCAGGGACTGGACGACCTCGTAGCGCAGGCGACTTCCGACATCGCATCCGCCGGCGATCTCACCGCGCTGGATGCGGTGCGCGTCGCGTGGCTCGGCAAGAAGGGCGTGCTGACCGAGCGCCTGAAGGCGCTGGGCAGCCTGCCGGCGGCCGAGCGCCCCGCGGCCGGCCAGGCCATCAACCGGGCGAAGCGCGCGGTGCAGGAGTGCTGGGAAGCACGCCGCCGCGCGCTCGAGGCATCCGCCATCGAGGCGAAGCTCGCGGCCGAGCGCGTGGACGTCACCTTGCCGGGGCGCGGCCTCGGGGCAGGGGGGCGCCACCCGGTCACGCGCGCCATGGCGCGCATCGAGCGCATCTTCCGCGACGCCGGCTTCGGCGTGCGCACCGGCCCGGACATCGAGGACGATTTCCACAACTTCACCGCCCTCAACATCCCCGAGAATCATCCCGCGCGCGCGTTGCACGACACGTTCTATCTACAGGGCGGGCTGCTGTTGCGCACGCACACCTCGCCGGTGCAGATCCGCTCGATGGTCGAGGAGGGCGTGCCGATCCGGGTCATTGCGCCAGGCAAGGTCTATCGCTGCGACTCCGATCAGACGCACACGCCGATGTTCCACCAGGTCGAGGGGTTGGTGGTCGATCGCAACATCAGCCTCGCCAATCTCAAGGCCGTGCTGCACCAGTTCGTCGAGAGCTTCTTCGAGCGCGACGCGCGGCTGCGCTTCCGCGCCTCCTATTTCCCGTTCACCGAGCCCTCGGCGGAGGTGGACGTGATGTGGGAAGACGGCCGATGGCTCGAGATCCTGGGCTGCGGCATGGTGCATCCGAACGTGCTCGCGAACGCGGGCGTCGATCCCGAGGAGTTCACGGGCTATGCCTTCGGCATGGGTGTGGAGCGGCTCGCCATGCTGCGCTACGGCGTGCGCGACCTGCGCACCTTCTTCGACAACGATCTCCGCTTCCTGCGGCAGTTTGCCTGAGCGCGCGCCATGAGGTTCCCGGAGAGCTGGCTGCGCGAATGGATCGATCCCGGCCTCGACGTCGAGGCGCTTGCGGAGCGCCTGACCATGGCCGGCCTCGAAGTGAACGCGGTCGAGACCGACGGCGAGGCCTTGACGGGTGTCCTCGTGGGCGAAGTGCTGGCGGTCGAGCCGCATCCGAACGCCGACCGCCTGAAGCTGTGCCGGGTCACCGACGGTGCGAGCGAGATCCAGGTGGTATGCGGCGCGCCGAACGTCGTCGCAGGAATGAAAAGCCCGCTCGCGCTGCCCGGCACCAGGCTGCCGAACGGCGTCAAGCTCCGGCGCAGCAAGATCCGCGGCATGGAATCGAACGGTATGCTGTGCTCCGCGCGCGAGCTCGGCCTCGGCGATGACGCGGCGGGCATCGTGCGCCTGCCGGACGATGCGCCGACCGGCCGCGAGCTCGCCGGCTATCTCGCGCTGCCGGACCGGGTGCTCGACATCGATCTCACGCCGAACCGCGGTGATTGCTTCAGCGTGCTCGGCATCGCCCGCGACATCGCGGCGCTGACCGGCAGCGCGCTGCTGGGCCCGCGGCTCGCGCCCGTTCCCGCCGCCGGCGAGGCCGTCCATCCGGTGACGATCGAAGACGCACGGGTGTGCCCGCGTTTCGCCGGTCGCGTGGTGCAAGGCATCGACACGCAGGCGGTCACGCCCGTCTGGATGGCCGAGCGGCTGCGCCGCAGCGGGCTGCGGCCGATCCATCCGGTCGTCGACGTCACCAATTACGTGATGCTGGAGCTCGGGCAACCGCTGCACGCTTACGACCTCGATCGCCTGCGCGGGCCGATCCGCCCGCGCTTCGCGGCGGCGGGAGAGCGCCTGACACTGCTGGACGAGCGGGAGGTCGAGCCGACGCCGCTCACCATCGTCATCAGCGACGATTCGGGACCGATCGGGCTCGCCGGCATCATGGGCGGCGCGAGCACCGCCGTGACGGCCGACACCCGCAACGTCTTCTTCGAGGCGGCCTTCTGGCCGCCCGAGCTGCTGGCCGGGCGCGCCCGCAGCTACGGCCTGCACACCGACGCTTCCGTGCGCTTCGAGCGCGGCGTGGATCCTGCCGGGCAGGCGCGCGCGATCGAGCGGGCGACGGCGTTGCTCCTCGCGATCGCCGGCGGCACGCCCGGTCCGGTCGTCGATCTCGTGCAGGAAGACGCGCTGCCGCGACGCGCCTCCATCCGCCTCCGCCGCGCGCGGCTCGCGCGCGTGCTGGGCACCGAGATCGAGGCGGCGGACGTGGACATGTACCTGCGGGACCTGGGGCTCGGCGTGGAGCCGGCGGAGGACGGCTGGCAGGTGAGCGCGCCGAGCTATCGCTTCGACCTCGCGATCGAGGAGGACCTGATCGAGGAAGTCGCCCGCATCCACGGTTACGACCGGCTCCCGGAAATCACGCAGAGTGGCACGCTGTCCGTGCCGCCGCTGGCCGAAGGGCGTGCGGACCTGCGTCGCCTCGGCGACGCCCTGATTGCCCGCGATTACCACGAAGTGGTGACGTGGAGCTTCATCGATGCGCCGACCGAGCGGCTGTTCAGCGGCCAGGAGCCCGCGCTCGTGCTGGAGAACCCGATCTCGTCCGAGCTGTCCGTCATGCGCGGCTCGCTGTGGCCGGGCATGCTGCGCGTCGCCGCCGGCAATCTCGCGCGGCAGCAGGAGCGCGTGCGGCTGTTCGAGATCGGCAAGTCGTACCACGGCCCGGCGGCCGGGCCCGTGGAAGTGCTGCGCGTGGCGGCACTGGCGATCGGCCCGGCGCTGCCGGAGCAGTGGGGCGCTGCCGCGCGAGCGGTCGATTTCTTTGACATAAAGTCGGATCTCGAGGCGCTGTTCGCATTCGCGGGGGTCTCGGAGGTGGCGTTCGCCGAGGCAGCGCATCCGGTCCTCCAGCCGGGCCAGGCCGCCGCCATCCTGCGCGGCGGCGAGCGGGTCGGGGTCGTCGGCAAGCTGCACCCGGGCGTGGCGCAGCGGCTCGAGATCGACGCAGACGTGGTGCTGTTCGAGCTGGATGGGGAAAACGCGTTCGCGGCCGGCGTGCCGCGGGCCGGCGCCGTGTCCCGTTTCCCGGCGATCCGCCGCGACATCGCGATCGTGGTGCCCGAGGACGTCCCGGCCGCCCGGATCGTCGAAGTGGCGTCCGCCGCGGCGCCGGATATAATCCGGCGTGCATTCGTATTCGACGTCTACCGCGGACCAGGCATAGAAGCTGGGCTAAAAAGCGTAGCTTTAGGCTTGATTTTGCAGGAAAGTTCACGCACGCTTACCGACGCAGAAGCGGACTCTGCGAGAGACGGCGCCGTTTCTGAATTGCGACGGCAACTCGCTGCGACAGTGAGAGAATAGAAATCGATGGCACTGACCAAGGCAGACATGGCGGAATCCCTGTTCAACGAACTGGGACTGAACAAGCGCGAAGCGCGTGAGCTCGTCGATTTGTTTTTCGAAGAGCTCAGGGCTGCACTGGCTGTCGGGGAGCAGGTCAAGCTTTCCGGATTCGGAAATTTCGATCTTCGGGACAAGAACGAACGTCCGGGCAGGAATCCGAAAACGGGGGAGGAAATCCCCATCACGGCGCGTCGCGTCGTGACGTTCCGGCCCGGCCAAAAACTAAAAGCCCGAGTAGAGGCCTATGCTGGAACCGGGGAATAACGACGAACTTCCTCCAATACCTGGCAAGCGGTATTTCACGATCGGTGAAGTCAGCGAACTGTGTGCGGTGAAGCCGCACGTGCTGCGGTACTGGGAGCAGGAATTTCCGCAGCTGAAACCGGTCAAGCGGCGTGGCAACCGGCGTTACTACCAGCGCCAGGACGTGCTGATCATCCGCCAGATCCGCAGCCTCCTGTATGACGACGGCTTCACGATCGGCGGCGCAAGGCAGCGCCTGACCGGCGACCAGGCGAAGACGGACGTCAGCCAAAGTCAGCAAATCATCAAGCAGTTACGCTTGGAACTTGAACAAATCCTGAAGATCCTGCGTCGCTGAAAAAGCAGGGCCCGGTACCCCGTAGGAGCCCGCCATGCGGGCGACTTCGATCTCCGGGTCGCCCGCATGGCGGGCTCCTACGCGGATACGTATACTGCGTGCCTTTCATTTCCCGGTCGGGGCGTAGCGCAGCCTGGTAGCGCACCACAATGGGGTTGTGGGGGTCGGGAGTTCGAATCTCCCCGCCCCGACCATTTTCACCGCGTCAGCAAACGATTGTTCGCGCGCACGACGTCCGGAATGCGGTGATCCGGATCGATGACGGCTGCCTTCACGCGCGCGTTGCCGGGGACGAACACCGCGAACTCGCGGTGCTGCAGCCAGGTGGCGGCCGGTACCCGCACGCGCGTGCTCTCACCGTTCGCGTAATCGACCTCGAGCGTGGACGGCATCACCATCTTCCGGCGATTCGCGACGGTGACGAGCGCACCGTTTTCCGGCTTGCCGTCCACGTACTCGACGCCGGTGACCGCGAGATCGAGCTGCCAGTTGTGCGCGTACCAGCCGTTCCAGAACCACGAGAGATCCTCGCCGGCGGCGCTTTCCATCGCGCGGAAGAAATCCGCGGACGAGGGATGCTTGAACGCCCAGGCATGGACGAACCGGGCCAGCGCCTCGTCGAAACGCTCGGGTCCCAGGATCTCCTGCCGCAGCAGCACCATCCCGAGCGCCGACTTGAAGTAGGTCACGGGATGCCGGTACGCCTCCTTGATCGCATCGGGGCGCGTGAGGATGGGCGGGGCTTCCGGGTCGACCAGCACGGGCACGATTTCCTCGACCGGGTTGCCGCCGCCCGGCGCGAACTCGCCGTCGCGTTTCGGCGCGAACTCGCGGTCGTTGAAGGCCTCGGCCGCGAGGATGTCGACGAAGGTATTGAAGCCTTCGTCGATCCATGCGTCGCGGCGCTCGTTCGCGCCGACGATCATGGGGAACCAGTTGTGTCCGACCTCGTGCGTCGTGAGCCCGTACAGGTTCTTGCCTTTCGACTTGTACCAGTCGAAAGCGATGCCCGGATACTCCATGCCGCCGGCAATGCCGGCTTCGGCGATCGCGGCCGGGTAGGGGTATTCGTAGAGATAGCCGGAGAAGTATTCGACGGTGTGCTTCACGTACTCGGTGGAGCGCTCCCAGCCGCCTTCCTCCAGGCTTTCCACAGGATACGCCGACATGGCGAGCGCCTTGCGGCCGCTCGGCAGGTTGATGCGCGCCGCGTCGACGACGTAGGCGGCGGACGCGCCGAACGCGACGTCCCGCGTGTTCTCCATGCGGAAATGCCACGTGCGGGTGGCGTTGCTGCGCGACCGGCGCCCGGGACCGTTCACGTCGTCGACGCCCCGCAGGATCACCGTCTCGTCGCTTTCGCGGGCCTGCGCGAGCCGTGCGCGCGCGGTTTCGGCCAGCACCTCCTCGGGATTCACGAGCTCCCCGGAGCCGACCACGAACATGTCCGCGGGCACGGTCACGCGGTAATCGATGTCGCCGTATTCGAGGTAGAACTCGTTGTTGAGGTAAGGCAGCGTGTTCCAGCCGCGCAGGTCGTCGTACACGCACAGCCGCGGGAACCACTGGGCGATTTCGTAGATGTCGCCGTTCTTCGTGTGGAACCAGTCGGTGCGGCCGCCGAACTGCCCCGGAATCGCGTAGTCGTAGACGATGCGGAGCCGCACTTCGCCGCCGTCGGCGGGTACCGCTTGCGGCAGGTCGACGCGCATGCGCGTGTCCGTGACGAGCCAGGGCACGGGCTCGAAGCGGTCGCCCGCGGCGGCCCATTCCACGGACGCGATGTGGTAGCCGGCGGTGTGCTCGCCGGCCGGTGGAGCGGCGTCGCCCGCGAAGTTGCCGCGCGCATCGTCCCGATAGCGGTTCTGGTCGAGCTGCAGCCATAGCATGTCCAGCGCGTTCGGGCTCGCGTTGCGGTAGCGGATGACGACCGTGCCCGAAAGCTGTTTCGCCTCGGTGTCGAGCGTCGCGTCGATCCGGTAGTCGGCGCGATTCTGCCAGTAGGCCTCACCGGGGGTGCCGTCCGCGGCGCGATAGGCGCTGGCCGCGTGCGCGTACGCAAACGGCGCGAACGTCTCCAGGGGATCGTAACCGGGTTCCGCCGCCCGGGCGGTGCACGCTGCCGCAAGCAGCAACGCTCCCGCCGCGAACCGGATTCGCGCTGTCGATTTCATGCTGGCCTCGCGTTGATTGGAGCGGACCGGAGTCTAACGCGAAAGCCGTGAAAGTCCCACGGAGAGCATGGCAGCAGCGGCAGGAGCGCGCATTGCGCGCGACCAGGACGCCACAACGGGATGCGGAGCGGATGCCGCGCGATGCGCGATCCTACAGGACAGCGCGCGCTTCCGTGAGCTGGCGGTCCTCGATGCCGAGCAGGATCGGTTCGGCCGCCGCGCGGTAGATGTTGATCTTCGCGTTGTAGGCGGTGCGGGTGAGGCCGTGCTTGTCGCGGATCTTCAGGCGGCGCACCGTGAAATCCCCGCTTTCCATGCGTTCGCCGGTGAGATAGCACTTGATGGCGGAAATCCGCTCACCCGACAGCTCGAGCCCGGAGAGCTTGGAGAGGCTGCCCTGCGCCCGCTCGAGGAACGCGACGGCATCCAGGTTCACCTGCGAGGCCCCGTGCTCCAGCGGGTCGGCCGAGAGCTTCGCGAGGAAATCGCCGACCAGGATCTGCCCGGGCCGCGCCGCGTCGATCATGCGTTCGAGCTCGATCGTGACGTCGCCCACGATGTAGTCGTGAATCGTCGGGTTCAGGCCCTCCGCCTGGTGGAACTCGTAGCAGCTGCCCACGTGAAAGCAGGCGCGCAGGAGCGGCACCGCGTTGGACGTCGCCTTGCTGCGCGCGATCGCGTTGTCCGCCAGCACGATGTGCATGAAGTGGTAGAGATTGACGTTGGCCTCGAGGCCGTGATCGCGGTTCCACACGTAGAAGCCGTCGCCGCTCGAGGAGCGTGCGAAATTGATGCCGACGTCGCGCTCCAGCATCTTCGCGTGCGCCGAGTTCAGCGAATACGAAAGGCTGTTCAACTGCGTCATCTGCTCGAACGGAGTCAGCAGGCTGAAGCCCACGATGTCGAACAGCGTGACGGCGCGGCTCGCCACGTAGTTGATGCCGTAGCGGCGGATCATCTTTTCGATGATCTGGGTCTCGACCGGATGGCCCGTGAGCGGCTGCCGCAGCGGTATGAAGCGCGGCTCCACGTTCAGGAGCCGTGCCACCTTCTGCATCTGGGTGAGCGTGAGGCAGCGATCGCCCGAGATCAGCTCGTTGATGAACCCCGCCGACAGCCGCTGTGACTTGCCCGGGTCGTCCGCGACCCGCGCGGTGTACTCGGCGATCGCGTAATGCGGCAGGACGAGGACGAGCAGGCCGTCGTCCAGCGGCGACCAGCTCAGGATGGTGTTCTGGCCGAGCGCCCAGGCGGCATTCAAGCTGCGCTCGAGATGCACGAGGTTGCCGCGCTGCCGGAGGCCCATCTCGCTGGCGAAGCCGACGAGCTGGTCGAGGTAAGGAGAATAGCTCGCTACTCGGTGTATCCCGGAGGGCGAAAGATCGTCGTATCCCATGCTGTACTCGGGCGGCCCGCCACGTGCGCAGGAGGCGCGGACGTCGGCCGCGGCGTGTGTTCCGGTCCCCGGCGGCCGTGGCTTTCTCGATCCCTTCTTGCGGCCGCTGTGCCAAGTTAATGAACTCCCTGCGCTTGTGCAAGTTTTTTCTCAAGTAGCGGCGCCAGGTGCCTCATCGCGCTGGTTTTGGCGGTTGGACGCGGAGCGGCGGTTGCCCGATAATGTGCCCCCGTCGCCGGCCTCCCCCGGATCGCATGCCGTTCGAACCACCCGATATCGCCGCGGTGCGGCGCCTTTCCGGTCGCCTCCGGGAATGGCTCGTGCGGACGCCGGTGCTGCGCTGCCCCAACCTCGAGCAACGGCTGGGGCGCGACCTCGCGATCACCGGCAAGTTCGAGCTGTTCCAGCGCACCGGCACGTTCAAGCCGCGCGGCGCGCTCTCGGTGCTCCTCGACCTGGAGCCGGCGGCGCTCGCGGCCGGAGTGACCGCCGTCAGCGCCGGCAATCATGCCGTCGCCACCGCGTTCGCCGCACGCGCGATGGGCACGTCGGCGAAGGTCGTCATGACCGGCAACGCCAACCCGGCACGGATCGCCGCCTGCCGGCACTACGGCGCGGAGGTCGTGCTGGCGGAGAACATCAAGGCGGCGTTCGCGAAAGTCGACGAGATCGTCCGCACCGAAGGCCGTCACTTCGTGCATCCGTTCGAAGGCGAGGCGGTGATCCGCGGCACCGCCACGGTCGGGCTCGAGATCTGCGAGCAGGTGGAAGCATTCGACGCGCTCGTGATTCCGATCGGCGGCGGCGGGCTGTGCGCGGGCATTGCCTCGATCGTCCGCCGGCTCAGGCCGGATTGCGAGATTTACGGCGTGGAGCCCGAAGGCGCCGATTCGATGCACCGGAGCTTCGCGAGCGGGCAGCCGGAGGCGATCGACGCCGTGCGCACGATTGCCGACAGCCTGGGCGCGCCGTTCGCGTTGCCGATGTCCTTCGAGCTGTGCCGGGCGAACGTCGATGAGCTGGTGCTGGTCTCCGACGAGGCGTTGCGCGCGGCGATGCGCATGCTGTTCCAGGACGTGAAGCTCGCCGTCGAGCCGGCCTGCGCCGCGTCCACGGCGGCGCTCGCCGGCCCGCTCGCGGAGCGGCTCGCGGGCAAGCACGTCGTGCTCGTGTTCTGCGGCAGCAACACGGACTGGGGTACGTGGCAGCGCCAGGCGTGGCCGGAGCTCGCGAGTGCGGCCTGAACCGGCACTGCTCGAGCGGCTGAAGACGATCGTCGGGCCCGCGGGCTGGACCAGCGATCCCGAGGTCCTGCGCCCGCACCTGGTGGAATGGCGCGACCGTTACGCGGGGCAGACGCCGCTCATGGTGTCGCCGGCGAGCACGGAGGAAGTGAGCGCCGTCGTGCGCGCCTGCGCCGAAGCGCGCACGCCCATCGTTCCGCAGGGCGGCAACACGGGCCTGTGCGGCGGGGCGATTCCGAACGGCGAAATCCTGCTGTCGCTCTCGCGCCTGCGCGCCATCCGCGCGCTCTCGCCCGAGGACTATTCGATGACCGTCGAGGCGGGCTGCATCCTCGCCGACCTGCAGGCCGCGGCGGCGCGCGTCGACCGGCTGTTTCCGCTCAGCCTGTCCGCGGAGGGCAGCTGCCAGATCGGCGGCAACCTTTCGACCAACGCGGGCGGTGTCCACGTGCACCGTTACGGCACCGCGCGCGACCAGGTGCTCGGTCTCGAGGTCGTGCTGCCGGACGGCACCGTCTGGGACGGGCTGCGCAGCCTGCGCAAGGATACGGCGGGCTACGACGTGAAGCAGCTGTTCATCGGCGCGGAAGGCACGCTCGGCGTGATCACGGCGGCCGTGCTCAAGCTGTACCCGGCGGTGCGCGACGTCGCGACGGCGTTCATCGCGCTGCCGGATGCGCAATCCGCCGTCACGCTGCTTGCCCGCCTGGGCGACATGGCCGGAGGCCACCTGCAGGCGTTCGAGCTGATCCAGGAGCGCGCGCTCGATTTCGTGCTGGCACACGTGCCGATGACGCGGCATCCGTTCACCGCGCGGTTCCCCTGGTATGCGCTCGTCGAGACCGCCCACGATCCGGATGCGGCTGCCCTCGAAGCCGCGCTCGCGCAAGCCATCGAGGGATCGCTCGTGCTGGATGGCGTGATCGCGAAGAGCCGGGCCGAGGCGGAGGCGTTCTGGCGCCTGCGGCATTCGATCTCGGAAGCGCAGAAGCACGAGGGCGCGAGCCTGAAGCACGACGTGTCGGTGCCGGTCGGCCGGATCGCGGAGCTCATCGAGCGGGCGGAAACAGCGGTGCAGGACCGCATTCCCGGCGCCCGTGTCGTCGCCTTCGGGCACGTCGGCGACGGCAACGTCCACTACAACGTCAGCCAGCCGGTGGACTGGGAACCGGAACGGTTCCTCGCCCTGCGCGCAGAGGTCGCGCGGCTCGTCTACGATATAACGGTCTCCTGCAACGGCAGCATCAGCGCGGAGCACGGCATCGGCGTCGCCAGGCGCGACGACCTCGCGCGGTACCGGAGCGCGACCGAGCTGGCGCTGATGCGGGCCGTCAAGCAGGCCATCGATCCCGACAACATCATGAACCCCGGGAAGGTGCTCTGAGACCGTCGCCGTTCGCAAAGCCGCCGCCACGGCCGAAGGGTTCCACTCTGGCCTGACGCCAGGGACAACCGCCGCCGCGGCAGGCAGTTACCGGCGGCTGAATCACGTTACACTTGGAGCACTGACGGCGGTCCGCGGACAGGCGGAAACCGGTCGCCGCTTTTGATTGGCATGAGCGTAACTCTCGACGACAAGCTGGAACGCACCTTCACGGAGCAGCTCGCCGAATTCGAAGCGCAGCTGAAGGACCAGGACGACAACGCCGCCCTGCTGTCCGAGATCCACGCGGTGATCACCGACCTGCTCGCGGAGAACGGCGGGCGCGACGAGGAGATCCGCGAGATCCTCCAGAAGCGATACAACGGAGGCAAGCTGCGTCTCGAGACCTACCAGCTCGTGCGCAACGTGCTCGACCGCGTCGTCATCGAGAGCATGCCGACGATGCCCGATGCGGCCGATGACGACGGCGAGGATGCCTACGTCCGCACGACGGTGATCGAAACGGC
Organism: uncultured Woeseiaceae bacterium; assembly: GCA_964491485.1. Classification (GTDB taxonomy): domain Bacteria; phylum Pseudomonadota; class Gammaproteobacteria; order Steroidobacterales; family Woeseiaceae; genus IDS-8. The sequence goes on from CAZBGV010000064.1 coordinate 12,532, forward strand.
GCCCCCGGCGGACGACAGCCCGCACGGCCACCTGCAGGTCGGCTCGGTGCTGCGCGATCGCTTCCTCCTGCAGGAGCGGGTGGCCGGCGGCAGCATGGGCGTGGTGTACAAGGCGCTCGACAGGCGGATCGCGGAGGCCGACGGCATCGATCCGTGGGTCGCCATCAAGGTGATCTCGCCCAGGCTGTCGAAGAACGCCCACGCGCTGCGCGCGCTGCAGCAGGAAGCCGCCAAAGGGCGTTGCCTGTCGCATCCGAACATCGTGCGTTTCATCGATCTCGATCGCGACGACGACATCTATTTCATCGTCATGGAATGGCTGGAGGGCCGCTCCCTCGCCGCCATCCTCGACGACAATCGCCACCAGACCGTCGATCGTGCGACCGCACTCGACATCGTTCGCCAGGTCGGCCACGCGCTCGATTACGCGCATCGCTGCGGCGTCGTGCACGCCGACGTGAAACCCGCGAACATCATGATCGAGCCTTCGGGGCAGGTGAAGCTGTTCGATTTCGGGATCGCGCGCATCCGCCAGAAGCAGCTGCCGACGCGGCGCGAGTTCGATCCGGGCGTGCTCGGAGCCGTGACGCCCGCGTATTCGAGCATGCAGGTGCTGACCGGCGAGGACCCGCAGCCGTCCGACGACGTGTTCTCGCTCGGCTGCCTGATGTACCGGCTGGTCGCCGGCCATCGCGTCTTCGGGCCGCGCAACGCCGCCGAGGCGGCGGAGCAGGGCATGGAGCCGCAGCGCCCGCACGGCCTTTCCGACCCGCAATGGCGGGCCCTGAAGAAAGCGCTCGCCTACGCGCGCGTGGCGCGTTTCGCGTCGGTTGCCGAGTTCCTCGATGCCCTGGACGCCGGCGGCGAAGCGGAAGAAGCCCCGACGTTCGCACCGGCGCCTGCCGCGATGCACTCGCACGAGCCGTTCATCGTCGAGCCCAAGCGGGCGCCGGCGCCAAGGGGCCGGGGATGGGGCCTGAGCCTCGCGCTGCTCGTGGTCCTGGCGGGCGTGGTGACGGTCGCGGTCCGTCCCGATCTCGTCGACACGGTACGCTCCCGGCTCGCCACCCTGTCGGGCACGTTCGCGCCGGCGCCGGCAGAGGAGGCCGCGCCGGCCTCCGACGAGAACCCGATGGACGGTAACCCGTTCGCGCGACCCGACACACGCCCGCCTGAGGAACCGGCGGCGGCCGCGGGAGCAGCGAGCGGCTCGCCCGACCGCGCCGCGGAGCCGGCGCCCGGGCAGCACGAGGCGCCGCCGACGATCACGCCGGCGCCGGGCAGCGGCGCGAGCGAGGGCGTGGTGCCGGGCGGCAACGACGTGACGCGGCCGTACCCGGACGCTGCCGATGCCGGCGCGGCGCCGGCCGGACAGGCGACGCAGGGCGGCGCGGCAAATACGGGAGCGGCACAGGAAAACGCCGCGGCCGATGCGGCGCCTGCAGGCTCCGCGGAACCGGCCGTCCCAGGTGAAACCGCCGGCACGGCGGCCGACGCCGGGCCGGCCACGCTGACGGTGCCGATCGACGGGCCGCAGGCGCCGCGCGAGTTCGACCTCGTGCTGCGCGAGGATGCCGCGCCCGCCGTGATCGAGCTCTTGAGGACCGAGGACGTGCCCGAGCCGCTCGCCGTGCTGGTCGAGGAGGTCGGCTTCAGCGGCAACCGCTCGCCGCTGACCAGCGGCCGCTACAACCTGTCCAGTCATATGGCGCGCTTCGAGCCCGGGCAGACGCGCGCGCGCTTCACGATCGCGATGTCGTCCAACGCGATGCGCGAGCCCGATCGCGACGCGCGGCTCCTCATCCGCAATGCCGCCAACTCGACGTCGCGCTTCGCGCTGCTGAACCTCACGCTCGAGGACGACGACCAGCGGTCGTTCGAAGCGAATCTCGGTCCCGACACGATCGGTTTCTCGCAGAACGAGTTGGTCGTCAACGAGCGGAGCCCGGCGGTACAGATCGACGTGCTGCGCTTCAACCCCGGCGACAGCGAGCTCGAGGTGCGTTACCGTATCGCCGGAGGGAGCGCGACGGAAGGCGAGGATTACTTCCTGCCGGGAGCCACCGGGCTCGTATTCGGGCCAGGGCAGCGCACTGCGCGGCTGCTCATCCCGATCGTGCAGGACTCGCTGGTGGAAGGGGAGGAGACCTTCACACTCGAGCTCGTCACGCCGCCTTCCGGGCAGCCCGAGGTGTACCGTGAAGTCACGGTGATCATCGGCGACGACGATTCCCCGTTCTGACGACGAGAGAGATGGAAGAAGAAAACAAGCGCCGCTACTCGCGGATCGTGGTGGATGGCCTGGAGCGCACGCCGGGACGCGCGATGCTGCGCGCCGTCGGTTTCGGCGACGCGGATTTCGCGCGGCCGCAGGTCGGCATCGCCTCGACCTGGAGCATGATCACACCGTGCAACATGCACATCGACGGCCTCGCGCGCGCGGCCTGCGCCGGCGCGGATGCGGCCGGCGGCAAGGGCGTCGTATTCAACACGATTACGGTGTCGGACGGGATCTCGATGGGCACGCCGGGCATGCGTTATTCGCTGGTGTCGCGCGAGGTCATCGCGGATTCCATCGAAGCGGTCGCCGGGGCGCAGGGCTTCGACGGGCTCGTCACCATCGGCGGCTGCGACAAGAACATGCCCGGCTGCGTGATGGCGATGGCGCGGCTGAACCGCCCGTCGGTGTTCGTCTACGGCGGCACGATCCGGCCCGGCGCCGGCCACCGCGACATCGTGACCGTGTTCGAAGCCGTGGGCGCGCGCGCGGCGGGAAAGATCGGCGACGAGCAGGTGCTCGAGGTCGAGCGCACCGCGATTCCCGGACCGGGAAGCTGCGGCGGCATGTACACGGCGAACACGATGGCTTCGGCGATCGAGGCCCTCGGCCTGAGCCTGCCGGACAGCTCGGCGCAGGAGGCCGTGTCACCCACCAAGGCGGACGATTGCCGGCGGGCCGGCGAAGCCGTGATGCGGCTGCTCGAGGCAGGCATCACGCCGCGCGACATCCTGACGCGGCAGGCGTTCGAGAATGCGATCACGGTAGTGATCGCGCTCGGCGGCTCCACGAATGCCGTGCTGCACCTGCTGGCAATCGCGCGGGAAGCCGGCGTGCCGCTCGCCCTCGACGATTTCACGCGCATCGGCGAGCGCGTGCCGGTGCTCGCCGACCTGCGGCCGAGCGGCCGGTTTCTCATGTCCGAGCTGATCGCCATCGGCGGCCTGCAGCCGTTGATGAAACGGCTGCTCGACCGTGGCCTGCTGCACGGCGACTGCCTCACGGTCACGGGGCGAACCGTCGCGGAGAATCTCGCGAACGTCGCCGACTATCCGGAGGGGCAGGAAGTCGTGCTGCCGTTCGAGAAACCCGTGAAGCCGGACAGCCATCTCGTCATCCTCTATGGCAACCTCGCGCCGGAAGGCGCGGTGGCGAAGATTTCCGGCAAGGAAGGGCTGCGCTTCGAAGGGCGGGCACGCGTGTTCCATTCGGAGGAGCTCGCACTGCGTGCGATTCTCGATGACGCGATCCACCCGGGCGACGTGGTGGTCATCCGTTACGAAGGGCCGAAAGGCGGACCCGGCATGCGCGAGATGCTGAGCCCCACCGGCGCGATCATGGGCAAGGGGCTCGGCAAGGACGTCGCGCTGATTACCGATGGCCGTTTCTCCGGAGGCAGCCACGGGTTCGTGGTCGGCCACGTGTCGCCGGAAGCCGCGGTCGGCGGCCCCATTGCGCTGCTCGAAGAAGGCGATCGCATCACGATCGACGCGGAGCGGCGGCGCATCGACGTCGCGCTCGACGACGCGGAGCTGGCACGCCGGCGCACGCGCTGGGCGCGTCCGCCCTCGCAGGTGCAGGGCGGCCTGCTCGCGAAATACCGGGCCCAGGTGTCTTCCGCCTCGGAAGGCGCGGTGACGTCCGCCCCACCGTGGGCCTGAGCCGGCCCGCCGTCCGCGAGGCGGAGTTCGCGGACAGCGCGGCGCTGGGCGCACGGCCCGAGGCGGCCGGCTCCCCGTGGGTCGTGCTCAAGTTCGGCGGGAGCAGCGTGTCCTCGGCCGGCAACTGGCGGATCATCGCCGGCCTGGTGCGCAATCGCCTGGAAGCCGGCCTGCGGCCGGTCGTCGTGCATTCCGCGCTGCAGGGTGTCTCGAACCTGTTGCACGCCGTCGTGGAGCATGCCGCGGAGGAGGATCCGGCGCCCGCGCTGGACGCGGTGCGCGCGCAGCATTATGCGCTGGCGGAGGCGCTGGGGCTCGACGGCCCCCCGCTGCTCGACGAGCATCTCGCGGAGCTCGGCCGGCTCGTCGAGGGCGTGCGCCTCGTGCGCGAGGTCACGCCGCGGCTGCGGGCGCGCGCCATGGCGCTCGGCGAGCTTCTCGCCACGCGCATCGGCGCGGCCTGGCTGGAGGCCGACGGCATCCCGACGGCGTGGGTCGATGCGCGCGAGCATCTCGCGAGCGAAGAGCGCAGCAACCGCTCGGAATCCCAGAATTACCTTTCCGCGATCTGCGGCTCCGCGCACGACCCGGACCTCGGCGCACGGCTCGCGCCGGACGGCCAGGTGGTGCTGACGCAGGGTTTCATCGCCCGCAATCCGCGCGGCGAGACGGTGCTGCTCGGCCGCGGCGGCTCGGATACCTCCGCCGCCTGCTTCGCGGCCCGGCTGGGCGCGCGCCGGCTCGAGATCTGGACCGACGTGCCGGGCATGTACACGGCGGATCCGCGGCTCGTGCCTTCGGCGCGGCTGCTGAACGAGCTGCATTTCGACGAGGCGCAGGAGCTCGCGTCCATGGGCAGCAAGGTGCTGCACCCACGCTGCGTGTCGCCGCTGCGTGCCGCCGGCATCCCGCTGTTCATCCGCTGCACGAGCGCGCCGCACATCCCGGGCACCGTGGTGGCCTCCGTCACGCGCGAGACGGAACCGAAGGTGAAGGGGATCTCGACGCGCGCCGGCACCGTGCTCATTTCGCTGTCCGGTGCGGTGATGTGGCACGAGGTCGGGTTTCTCGCCGAAGCGTTCGCCTGCTTCCGCAAGCACGGCGTATCGGTCGGCCTCGTGTCGACCTCGGAGACGAACGTGACGGTATCGATCGATACCGCGGACGACATGCTGTCGGAAGACGTGCGCCGCGCGTTGCTGCACGATCTCGAGCAGCTGTGCCGCGTGCGCATGATCACGGACTGTGCGGTGGTGAGCCTGGTCGGGCGGCGGATCCGCACGATCCTGCCGCGTCTCGCGCCGGCGCTGGAGGTCTTCGAGGAGGAGAAAATCCACCTCGTGTCGCAGGCGGCGAACGACCTGAACTTCAGTTTCGTGATCGACCAGGCGGAAGCGCCGCGGATCGTCGCGCGGCTGCATTCGTCGATGATCCAGGCCGACGGCAGCTCGACCTTCGGCCCGGCCTGGGAAGAGCTGTTCGCGGAGCCCGCGCCGCAAGTGCGGCGCCCGGAGACATGGTGGCAGCGCAAGCGCGCGCAGCTCGTCGAGCTCGGCGAGCGCGAGGGTCACGCGTACGTCTACGATCTCGAGACGATCGAAAATGCCGCCCGCGCGCTGCTCGGCATGCGCTCCGTGGACCGCGTGCTCTACGCCATGAAAGCGAACTGCAACCCGGAGGTCCTGCGGGCGCTCGCGGCCCTCGGCGTGTGCTTCGACTGCGTGTCGCCGGGGGAGGTGCGCCACCTGCGCGCGGCGGTTTCCGGCATCGAGCTTGCGCGCGTGCTGTTCACCCCGAATTTCGCGCCCCGCGCCGAGTACGAGTGGGCGCTCGCCCAAGGGCTGCAGGTGACGCTGGACAACCTGCACCCGCTGCGCGAGTGGCCCGAAATCTTCGCCGGCAAGGAGCTGTTCGTGCGGCTCGACCCGGGACAGGGCCGCGGGCACCACGAGCACGTGAAAACGGCCGGCGTGCACTCGAAATTCGGTGTCCCGCGCTTCGAGCTCGACGAGCTGGCGGAGCTCACGCAGCGCGCCGGCGTGCGCATCACCGGCCTGCACGCGCACGCCGGGAGCGGCATCCTCGATCCGCGCAGCTGGCTCGAGGTCGCCCAGGCGCTGGCGGCCGCCGCCGAGCGCTTTCCCGAGGTCTCGGTGCTGGATCTGGGCGGCGGGCTCGGTGTCCCCGAGCGCTCCGGCGACGGCGCGTTCGACGTCGCCCGGCTCGACGAGCTGCTGGCCGGCGTGCGCGAAACGTATCCCGGATATCGCCTCTGGCTCGAGCCCGGCCGCTACCTCGTCGCGTACGCCGGCGTGCTGCTCGCACGCGTCACCCAGCTGAAAGGCAAGGGCGACGTGCGCTACGTCGGCGTCAGCACCGGCATGAACTCGCTGATCCGGCCCGCGCTCTACGGCGCCTATCACGAGATCGTCAACCTCACGCGCCTCGACGAGCCCGCGACCGAGAAAGTCTCCGTCGTCGGCCCGATCTGCGAAACCGGCGACCGCCTCGGCAGCGACCGCCTGCTGCCGGTCACGCACGAAGGCGACGTCCTCCTCATCGCCAACGCCGGCGCCTACGGCTACGTGATGGGCTCGCGCTACAACCTGCGCGAAATCGCCCCGGAATTCACGCTCTGACCCGAAACATCGTACGTTTGCGCCGCGTGGCTCGAACCGTAGGAGCCCGCCATGCGGGCGACCGAACGCACCCTCGTGACCCCAACGAAGGCCTCCGTAGGAGCCCGCCATGCGGGCGACCGCGCTTTTCGATTTGTGGCACGGCCTCTTCGGGACCGCATCGTTCACGCACGTTTGCGGCCGGTGGCTGGGGCTGCGCCGCGACCGGGGGAGCTCCCTCTCGGCGCCGGCCACGAGCACGTCCC
>CAZBGV010000065.1:0-19291 GCA_964491485.1 uncultured Woeseiaceae bacterium
TTGCTGCTCGCGACGCTCGCCGCCGCTGCACCGGCGGACGCCGTGGAGTTCAACCGCTACCTGTTGTTGACGACGGACTACGTCTTCCGCGGCGTGACGTACAGCGACGGGCATGCCGCGGCACAGCTCGGCGCGGATCTCGCGTTCGACAGTGGCTTCTACGCAGGCGCGTGGGCGTCGACGGTCGACATCGCCATCGATTCGGTCAGCGATCGCGATCTCGAGATCGACTGGTATCTCGGCTACCGGCACGACGTCTCACGCGACTGGACCCTCGGCGCGAGCTTCGTCGCTTACACGTTCCCCGGCACCTCCGGTGCGTTCGACTACGACTACCAGGAATACGGATTGAGCGTCAATTACGGCGACCGCGCATGGCTCGAATATGCCTTCTCGCCGGATGTGCTCCACACCGGAGCCAATACGCACAACGTCTCCCTGTACGCGGAATGGCCCTTCGCCTCCCAGGCCCGGATCGGCGCCGGCGCCGGCTACTACGCGGTCGATGACCTGGGCGGCAACAATTACGCGTACTGGCAGCTGGGCGTCACCCGCTCTTTCAGTCGCTTCGAGCTCGACCTGCGCTACCACGATGCGAGCGACTGGGTGCCGTACATCAGCGACGCGAGCCGCACCGGGGCACGCCTGGTCTTGAGTTTCAGAATGGAATTCTGATCCCCGGTGCTATCCTGCGCGTCGTGACGGCCCCACCTGCCATCTCCGTCGAGGGTCTCGTCGTGGACCGCGGCCGGCGCCGGGTCCTCGACGACGTTGCTTTCGAAGTCGCGCCGGGGGAAATCGTCGGCCTCCTCGGTCCCAATGGCGCGGGCAAGACGACCACCCTCGCGGTGCTGTCCACGCTGCTCCGTCCGTCCGCGGGCGAGGTTCGCATCGCCGGCCACGACCTGCGCACCGACAGCGAGGGAGTACGTCGCTCGATCGGGCGGGTGCCGCAGGAGATCGCCGTTTACCCGACGCTGACCGCGCGCGACAACGTGCGGTTCTTCGCCCGCCTCCTTCGCTTGCGCACGGGCAGCGACGACGTGCTGGAGCGCGTCGGCCTCCTGGAGCGCGCCGGCGAATGCGTGTCGACCTACTCCGGCGGCATGCAGCGGCGGCTCAACCTCGCGTGCGGCCTGCTCGGTTCGCCGCCCGTGCTGCTCCTGGACGAGCCGACCGTCGGTGTCGATCCGCAGTCGCTGGAGCGCATCCGCCTCGCGATCGAGAGCCACGTCGCCGACGGCGCCGCGGTCCTGTACAGCACCCACCAGATGGACGAGGCGGAACAGCTCTGCGACCGCGTGGTGCTGGTCGATCGCGGCCGCATCGTTGCGACCGGCACGCCGGAGAGCCTGGTGGCCGGGCTGCACCCGGGCCTGCGCATCGACGTCGTGACCGAGCACCCGTTGTCGGCCGGCTGGCTCGGCAATTTGCAGGGAGCACAGGAGCTCGCCGCCACGGAGCGGCACGGGGACACCGTAACGTACGGTCATGTCGTGCCGGTCGCGATCGAAGCGCTCGACCTCGCGCCCTCGGTGCTGGAACGTGCCACGCGGCGCGGCACGGTGATCGAATTCCACATTCGCCGGCCGCGGCTCTATGACGTGTTCCTGTCGCTGACCGGCCGGGCGCTGCGGGACTGAGCCGTGCACTCGCTGGCGGCCATCGTCGCGAAGGACCTCCGGCTGCTGCGGCGCGATCGTCCTGCGCTGATCTTCATCCTCGTCGCGCCGATCATCGTCATCTGCGTCGCCGGTTTCTCGCTCGCGAGCCTTTACGGGACAACCCCGGCCGGTGCAACGGCCTACGTGCTGCCGGTCGTCGACGAGGACGGCGGCGAGCTCGCCCGCCGCATCGAGCAACAGCTCGTCGACGGAGCGACCGAACGGACGAGCGTCCGCGTGCAGCGACTGGGATCACGGGCCGAAGCCGAGCGCCTCGTGCACGACAAGCGGGCGGGCAGCGCGCTGGTCATTCCCGAAGGCACACGCGCCGCGCTCGCGGCCGGCAAGCCGGCGCGCCTGCTCCTTTATACCGATCCCGTCAAATACCTGGAGCGGCTCAACGTCCACCTGCGCGTGCTGGAAGCCATGGACGCGCTCGCCGCCGAGCAGCAGGCACGAGCGGTGGAAGAGCTCAACACGCAACGCCGTCGGCTGCGCGGCCAGCTCGACGCGCTCGCAGCGAGCGCCGCGCGCTTGCGCGCGCAGATCGAGAGCGCGCAGCGCGAGGCGCAGGAGCTGCGCGCGCAGACAGTGAGTGCTGTAAATACGGAAGCAGTCCGCCTGCAAAAAGCGGTGACGGCGCAGATCGATGCGGAGTTGAGTGTGCTCCAGGCGCGTGTGAATCGAGCGATCGCCCAGCGTGTCGGCGCGCTTCGTGAACCGGCGGCCGCCTGGCTCGATTCACTGCAGCAGTCGCGGCGTGATTTCGACGCGTGGTTCGCCGAGCTGCGGCGCCTGGCGGGCCGGCGTGCCGAGGACATCCCTCCTCCGCCCGATTTCCCGGAGCCGCCGCCCGGGCTGCTCGAAGCACTGAATCAGCCGCCGCCGCCGGTCGAGTTGCCCGAGCGCTTCGAGATCCATTTCGAGCCGCCGGCCGCGGCGCTGCCGCCGATGCAGAGCCCGGAGCCGGTCGAGCTCGCGCTGCCGGATATCGCGCTGCCCGCGCCCGTGGCGCCCTCAGCGATACCGACGATCGAGGAGCTCAGCGCCGGCGGCGGCCCGACGATCATGAACACGTTCGACCAGAACGTGCCGGGCTTCAGCGTGACGTTCCTGCTGCTCGGCATGCTGTTCGGCGTCTCCCTCGGCCTGCTCGACGAGCGCGACTGGGGCACTCTCGATCGCGTGCGCGCGCTGCCGGTGCCGGCCGGGGACATCCTGATCGGCAAGCTGGTCTCGCGGTTCGCGGTCGGCGTCGTGCAGATGATCCTGCTGTTCGCCGTCGGCTATGCGCTGTTCGGCATCTCGCTCGGCCCGGAGCCCTGGGCACTGCTGCTGCCGATCGCCGGGATCGCTTTCGCCGGCACCGCGTTCGGGCTGATCGTGGCGGTACTGGCGCGGTCTCGCGACGCGGTCCTGCCGCTCGGCTCCATCGCGATCGTCACGATGGCGGCGATCGGCGGCTGCTGGTGGCCCATCGATCTCGAGCCGCAGTGGATGCAACGGGTTGCGCTCGCGTTTCCGACGAGCTGGACGATGGAGGCGTTCAACGACCTCATGATCCGCCGGCGCGGTGCGGAAGCGGCCTTCGTGCCGACCGCGGTGCTGTTCGCGTTCGGTGCGCTCTACCTCGCCGTGGGCCTGGCCCTGTTCCGGCGCTGGCTCTCCCACCCAACGTAGCAACGCACCCCCAACCCGTAGGAGCCCGCCATAGGGGCGACCGAACACCGCAGGTCGCATGAACGTCGGAGGTCGCGCGCATGGCGCGCTCCTACAGGGGCGGGCGCATCGACAAGACCTTGCGCGATCCCGTAGGAGCCCGCCATGCGGGCGACCGGGCGGTCAGGCCTTGCAGACCAGCACCGCGTTGGTGCCGCCGAACGCGAAGGAGCTGGTCATCGCGAGCTCGAGCTCGCGCACCTCGCGCGCCTCGTTGGCCACGTAGTCGAGATCGCATTCCGGGTCCGGAGTGCGCAGGTGCATGGTCGGCGGGAGCATCCCGCTCTGCACCGCGAGCAGCGTCGCGATCAGCTCGACGGCGCCGGCGGCGCCCAGCAGGTGCCCGTGCATGGACTTGGTCGAGCTCACGGGAATGCGATCCGCGGCGGCGCCGAACACCTGCCGGATCGCTGCCGTCTCCACCGCATCGTTCGCGAGAGTGCCCGTGCCGTGCGCGTTGATGTAGCCGATGCGTTCCGGCGCCGCGCCGGCGGATTCGAGCGCACGCCGCATCGCGGCCGCCTGGCCCTCCGCCGTGGGCCGGGTGATGTGGGCGGCATCCGTGGCGAGCCCGTAGCCCTTTAGCTCGCCGTACAGCGGCGCGCCGCGCCGCGCCGCGTGCTCCCATTCCTCGAGCACGACGACCGCCGCTCCCTCCCCCAGCACCAGGCCGCTGCGATCTTTCGAGAACGGCTTGCACGATGCCGACGGATCGTCCGGGTCTTCCCTCGCCAGCGTTTTCAATGCTTCCCACGCCTTGAGGGTGCCCGGCGTCAGCGGCGCTTCGGCGCCTCCGGCCAGCAGCATCGGCGCGGCCCCGCTCCTGATCCTGAGCCAGGCCTCGCCGATCGCGACCGCGGAAGACGAGCACGCCACCGAAAACGTGAGGTTCGGGCCGCCGAGCGCGTGCTCGATGCCGATCCAGGACGCCGCCGCGTTGGTCATCGCCATCAGCACCGAGTACGGCGCGATGCGATCCGACTTCTCCCCGTAGAACGTCGCATAGCCGCCGTCGGTCGTTGCGGCTCCGCCCATGCCGGTGCCGAAGAAGACGCCGACCTTGCCGCGCTCCTCCTCGCCGAGCGCAATGCCGCTGCTCGCGACCGCCTGGCGCGCTGCGACCAGCGCAAGCTGGCTCACCCGATCGAGCATGCGCACGCGCGCGGCAGGGAAATGCGCGCCCGGCTCGAACGCGGCCGCCGCACCGATGCGCGTCCGCAGGCGCGCGACGCAATCCTCCGGGAGCACGCGAATCGCCGAGCGGCCGGCAAGCAGGTTGTCGAAGAACTCCGCGGGAGCGTTGCCGCCGGGCGCGACGATGCCGAGGCCGGTGACCGCGACGCGCTTCATTCTCCCGATGCGGCTCCGGTTGCGGCCGATCCGGCGGCGTCCCGCTCAGCGATCAGCCGGTCGATGTAGCTCGCGATGTCGCCCAGCGTGTCGAACGGCTCCTTCAGATCGCCGGCCGTCACCTTGAATTCGTCCTCCAGCGAAAAGACCACCTCGATGACGGCGAGCGAGTCGATCTCGATCTCGGTGAGCGGCGTGTCCGGTGCCAGGCGCTCCGGTGCCAGCTCGTAATCCCGTACGAGGACGTCTTTCAGCACGTCGAACGTCGTCTTCATCAACGGATCCCCGGGAGGCTGCCGGAAAAGGTCATCCTCGCCTTTTCAACATCGCGAGCCCGGAGCAGTGCCGGCTCGCCCCGATGCGCTCACCTTAGCACGCGCGAGGTCGGCGAACCGGCCGGCCCGCGGGGCGGGCCCGGGGCGGCAAGCGCCGGCGGCCCGGCGAGGCGCCGCACCTTGCCGCCGAGCCGCGCGCAGAGCGTGAGGAGGTTCGGTCGCCGGCGAAGGATCGGCAACAGGCCGCCCGCCGCCGCGGGCCGCATGGCGAGATGGGCCAGCACCGCGGCCCAGCGCACCCTGCCCTCGAAATGCCGGCGCCACTGCCGGGCGTAATCCTGCCCGACCGGCGCGGGGTCCGCCCCGCCGAGCAGCCGGTCGCGGTGCCGGTTCAGGCTTGCGCACAGAAGCCAGGCGGACTGCAGCGCCATGCTGATGCCCTCGCCGAGAATCGGGTGCGCTTCGCCGGCCGCATTGCCGATCGCAAAGCCGCTTTGCGCGTGCCACGGCGCGCGCAGACCGGGACGCAGCGGGCCGACGGCGAGCCATGCGCCCTCGCGCCGCGCGCCCGCAAGTACGCGCCGCACGCCGCCGCAGCTCTCTTCGAGCAAGGCCTGCACGGCTTCCCCGGCGGATGCCCCCGGCCGGGCGGCGCGGCACTGCCGCAGCCGATCGCGGCGGATGCAGCAGGCCAGCGTCAGCTTCCCGCCATCGGCGATGACCATGCCGCCGTAACCGCCGGGAAAGGCGAGCACCGGCAGCAGGCCCGGCGCGAGCGTGGCGCCCGTGTAGGTGGCTTTGAAGGCGAACAGGTCGGAGTCCCGCGGCGGCCGCCGACGAGACGGCGCGCACGGCGACGGCTCCCACGAGCCGCAGGCCGCGATCAGCACCGGCGCGTCGAGCGTGACCGCGGTACCGTGCGACGGCGTCGCGCTGCAGAGATACGTACCGCCGCCGCGGGCAACCTGTCGGACCGCCAAGGGCTGGCAGACGGTGGCGCCCAGGTCCGCGGCGCGCCGCAGCAGCAGCGTGTCGAGGTGCTCGCGGCCGAGCGCACGGCCCCACGGGTGCGCGGACCCGTCGAGCTTCGGCAGGCCGGCGCACAGCTCGGCATCGCCGACGTAAAGGCCGACCCGGTCGAGCGGCGGCCCGGCCAGTGCGGCGCAGGCTTCGCCGACGCCGAGGGCATCGAGCAGGTCCAGGTTGGTCGCGGCGATGCACTCTCCGCACACCTTGCGGCGCGGGAACTCGCGCTTCTCCAGCACGGCGACCGACCAGCCGGCGCGCGCGAGCAGGATGGCCGCCGTCGCGCCCGCCACGCCGGCGCCGACGATGAGCGCGTCGTAATGCGTCTTCATGTTTCCCGCATGGCCGCGAACAGATGGCTGAACGCCCCGGCCGCGCGTTCCTCGAGCCGCCAGCGGCCCGCGCAGCTCTGCTGCCACGCGGACGACAGTTCCTGGTCGCGGAACCCGGCGTGCACGCTGAGCACCGCGTCGTGACGCGTCACGTCGTTGCAGCCGATCAGCCCGAGCAGGTGACTGCCGGCGAGGGTCATGGCATCGCGGCGGGGCTCGCAGCAGACGAACGCAGACGAATGCTCGCCGATCCCGGCAAGCAAACGCGCGAGGCGATCGCCTTCGAAGTGATGCACGAACAGGTTGGCGAACGTCACGGCGTCCCGGTCTGCGGCCGGACGCGCGAGCCAGTCGAGAACGTCCGCCTCGACCACCTCGACCGACCAGCCGAGATCATGGATGCCGGACAGCGTTTCGGCACGGACGACCGGCTGCATATCCAGCAGGGTGACCTGCACGTCCGGCCAGCGCCGCGCGCGGCTCTTTGCGAGCCGCAGCATCATCGTGCCGTCGCCGGAACCCAGCTCGACCAGCCGCCTCGGCCCTTGGGGAGCAGCCTTGTCGAGCGCACCGAGCAGCAACGCCCTCGCCCCCATGATCCGGTTCACGCGCCGCAGGTCGGCCCTCGAGCGCACCGCGCGCGGATCGTGGGCGGGCAGCTCGTCGAGCAGTTCCGGCAGCACGCGCCGCGGCAGGCGCGTACCCCGGTTCAGCCATTGCGGCGCGGCAATCATGCGACCTCGAGCAATGCCCCGTGACAGCTGAAGCCGGCGCCGAACGAGGACATCCACCACCAGCCGCCATCCGCGCCTTCGTTCAGGGCCGCTTCGAGCACGAAATACACGAACGCGCTGCTGAGATTGCCGAACTCGCGCAGGATCGTCTCGCTGTAACGCACGTGCTGTTCCTCGAGCCCCAGCCTGTCCTTGAGTGCGCGCAGCACGTCGCGGCCGCCCGCATGCCAGATCCAGGTCGCAATGCTTGTGCGGCTGAGGTTCGTGTCCGCGAGCACCTGGTCCAGCACCCGCTCCGCGTGTTCCGCGGCGAGCCGCGGCACCGGGCGGGTCAGCACGTTGCGCAACATCCCGTCCCGCTGCTCGAAGCGCAAAGCATCGCGGAGCGCGGGGTCCATCAACGAGCCCGCCGCCTTGCATTCGATGCGCCGCCGCCCAAAACAAGGCTCCGCCGACAATACCGCCGCGCCGGCACCGTCACCGAACAGGCAGGCGCTGACAAGCACGCCGGGATCGTTGTCGAGGTACATCGCCGCGCTGCTGACTTCCACGCACACGGACAGGACGTTGCGGGATTTTCCGGACATCACCATGGCGTCGCACATCTGCCAGTTCGGCAGCGCGGCGCCGCACCCCTGCCCGACGAGATCGAAGGCCGGGAGGTCCTGGCGCAAGCCCAGCGCTTCGATCACGTAACTGGTCAGCCCGGGGCAGAGGTACCCGGTGCAGGTGCTGACGACGAGCCCGTCGATCGACTCGACGGACATCTCCGCGTCGGCCAGGGCTTTCTCCGCCGCCTGCGCGGCAAGCCGCGGCGCGTGGCGTACGAATCGGCCGTGCAGCGTGTCCGGGTCGATGGAAAACACCTCCTGTAACGTCTCCAGTGCCAGGTAACGCGCTTCGATGCCGTTGTTGCCGAGCAGGACGGTCTCGGCGATCGTGCGTGCGCGACGATCCAGCCTGTCGAACCACGCGGAGTGCGTGAACGCCTCCCAGCAATCGGCCTTGGTGTAGCGGGACGCGGGATGCGCCGTTCCCAATCCTCGTAAGAACATCGATGAGTCAGCGGCAGGCGATGGACGGACGGGCGAGGTGCAGGACGGCGCAGGCATTCACCATGGGTGCTCCGGGAGTGGCGGTCTTCTGCGATTCGGCGAGCAGCGCACGCACGGTGTCGGGCGGAACGTGCGGCGATACGGCCAGGAGCAGCGCGACGACTCCGCTGACCTGCGCGGCCGCGAGCGAGCTGCCGGAGCGAAAATCGTAGTGATCGTGCGGCAAGGCTACCATGACGTGGTTGCCGGGCGAGAATATCCCGCCGCGCGGCGACGGCGGAAATTTCGCCGGCAGCACCTGCGGCCGCCGGCCGGCGCTCGCCACGCCGATGACCGTCGCCAGGCTCGCCGGGAAATCGCCCCCGGCACCGTCTCCTTCCTCGCTCGCGGCGACGAGGATTGCGCCGGCATCGTGCGCCCGGTTCAGCAGCCGCTCCAGCAGCGGGTCGTAGGGGCCGACGAGGCTCATGTTGATGATGTCGGGCGGCTCGGCGAGCAACGCGTCCAGCGCCTTCGCGAGCGTGAAGCTGTTGCAGGCGGCATGCGCGGAGCCCGGCTCGTTCCAGCACGCGACGAACATCTCGATCTGCGCGTCCGGCGCGACGCCGACGATGCCCTTCGCATTGTTGGCGGTCGCCGCGATGAGGCTGGCCACCGCCGTGCCGTGCTCGGCGGCGGCCGCGTCGTGCCTGCCGTCGACAAAGCTCTCGGTGCGCACGATGCGGCCGCGCAGGTCCTCGTGATCGGCATCGGCCGGCCCGTCGACGATTGCGATCCGCACGCCGGCACCGCGCGAGTACTTGTGAGCGGCCATGATGCCCATCGCCTCCAGCCCGTACTGCAGGGGCGCGTAGCGGTCGTTGTAGGCAGTCTCCGGGCTCGTTGCCGTCTCGAAACGGTTGAGCGGCTGCGCCGATTCGATGCGGCGGTCCGCGTTCAGCTTTGCGAGGACCGCGTCGCGATCCCGGTCGCCGGCCACGCGGTACACGACGCAGAACACGGCCAGCGACCGGATCGGCCAGCGGTCGACTTCGCTTAGCGCGTACTCCCGCTCGATCGCGGCGGCCTTGCGTTCCGCCTCCGCCGAAATCGAATAGCGCAGGCGATTCCGGAACGGCGCGCCGAACCCGCCGTTGACGGCTCGCTGCCCCGCGTTCTCGAACGTCACCAGGATGTCGCGATCGGAAAGCGGCCCGCCGCCGGCGCGCGCGCCGTGCGCGGCGCCGAGCAGCAGGAGAACCGACACGATCGCGAACGGCATCGTCATCGCGGTCGGTCGACCGGCAGCTGCAGCGCCATGATGTGCACGGCCTGCACACCCGGCAACGACTCCACGCTCTTGCGGTAGCGCTCGAGATCCTCGAGCGAGGTGACGGGCAGCGCCACTACGACCCGGTAGACGGCCGGAACGCCCACCGCACTGACCTCCCGGGCGCCGATCTTTTCCAGCACGCGCTCGTGCTCGAGCGGGCTCGCGCCCTTCTCGAAGCGGACGGAGAAAACGTAGTCCATCGTCATCGGAGCGCTGTCCGACATCGCCGTCCGGAACTGCAGCGGCCCTTCCGGAGACGGGTTGCGCGCCGGTAGCAGGATCGCCGCCGCCGCGATGGACGCCGCGAGAGGCATACCGGCGAGCCAGGCGACGCGCCGCCGCCGGCGCCGCGCCTCCCGCGCAGCGATGGCGTCCAGGAGGGCGTCGGGCTTCGGCTGCGGCACCATCGGGATCGGCTGGCCCGTCGCGGACGCATTGCGCATGCGCTCCAAGAGCGCGATGTTCGCCCGGCATTCGTCGCAGCCGGCGGCATGGCGCTCGACCATCGCCTGCTCGTCCCGGTCCAGCGTGCCGTTGACGAACCAGGGGAGCAGCGCATCGGCGTGCTCGTGAGCGAAGGCCGGTTCACGCATGGCCGCGGTGCTTCCTCGACGACGCCGGCAGCGCCGAATGCTCGAGCAGCTCTTTCAGCTTGCGGCGCGCGTGGAACATGCGGGTCTTCACCGTGTTCACCGGGCACCCGGTCACGGCGGCCGTCTCCTCGTAGGTCAGGCCGAGCCAGAACACGAGCATGACGGTGATGCGGTGCGCCGGCGGCAGCGCCAGGATGCCCTGCCGGACCCAATCCTCGGTTTCGAGGCCGGAGCCGGATTCGACCGACACCTGGTCGAGCCGGTCGCCGGTCGCCGGCTGCAGGCGCTCGCGCCTGAGGCGGCGCAGCGCCATCTTGTAGGCGATGCCGAAAATCCAGGTCGACACCCTGGACTCACCGCGGAACGCCGCCGCCTGGTCCCACACCGCCAGCATCACTTCCGTCTCGAGCTCGTCGGCGATCGAATAGGAGCCCGTCAAGCGATAGACGAACCTGAACAGGCGGGCGTGGTAGCTGCGGTACAGCTCGGTCAAGGCTTCGCGATCCCGCGCCGCCACGCGACGGAGCAAGGCCCGGTCGCCGTCCATTTCCGCCGGCGCCCGGCCATCGAGCTGCACTTCCCGCTTCATGGCGGGTTCTGTCCGGTGATCGCGCCCATGACCTGCCTGTCCATGGTCAGTGCCCCGGACGGCCCGGAAGGTTCAATACGGGCCGCAGGGGAGTGGGGCTGGCGTACTCCCATCATAAACCCCCGCAGGGCGATGCGGCGGGATTGAACCCGGCGGCCGTGCCGGTGCACTTACGGGGACACCGACAGCCCGCCGCGGGCGGCTGCGGCCCCATCGAACGTCAGGAGTACCCTATGCGCGGCGTTTCCAGGTTCCTGCCCGTCCCGCCGGTTGCGGCGGGTCTCCTTCTCGCGCTCGGCGGCTGCGGCGGCGGATACGGCGGCGACGGGGGCGCATCGGCCGCGGGCCAGGTCACCTCGATCGAGATCACACCGGTCGAGGCCACGATCGCCATGGACGGCACGCAGCAGTTCACCGCCGTCGGCTCGAACGGCTCCGGCGACAGCGTGGCCACGGGCTCGCTCGACTGGCGCTCCTCGGACACCGCCGTCGCGGAGATCGATGCCGACGGCCTGGCGACGGCCGTGGGACCCGGCACGACGACGATCACGGCGCGCAAGGACACGTCGTCGATCTACTCGGACGGCGGCATCGTGATCAGCAACGAGGCCGCGCTCACCGTGACGGACTCGAGCGGGCTTTCGGGCATGGCCGCCGCGCCCGCGCCGATGAGCAAGGCGCTGGTCGTCGTGCGGGACCAGGCCGGCAACTCCCAGGCGGTCGTGACCGATGCCGGCGGGCGCTTCCGGGCTTCGGTCGCCGGCATGACGCCGCCGTTCCTCGTGCAGGTCGGCGATCCGCAGGGCCGGCACCTGTTCAGCGCGGGCGTGCGGCCGGGAGTCGCCAACGTCAACCCGCTGACCGATCTCCTGGTGCGCGCGTGGTTCGGCGCGCACGCCGTGGATGCCGATGCCGCGTTCAACGCAAGCCAGGCGCCCGGCGGGCCGAATGCCGCCGCTCTCGACGGCATGAGCAGCGCCCTGGCCAAGGCCTTCGGCGAGACCCTCGCCGGCCAGGGGGTCGAGCTCGCGGACTTCAGCTTTTTCACCACCCCGCATGCCGCCCACGGCGCCGGCCTCGACCGTGTTCTCAAGCTGCTTCGTGCGAGCGTCGGACCGTCGGCAATGACCATCGACGACGCGCGCTCGGGCGCCCATGCCGACGTGATCCTCGCCGCGCCCGGCAGCGCGGCGCTGCGCATCCGCTCGATGCACGGCGAGCACACGGTCCCCCTGTTGCCCGGCTCCGGCTGAGCAACCGGCGACCACGCAACCCCCGGCTTCTCAACGAAGCCGGGCGTAAAGCACGGCGTCGGCAATCCGCCCGTCCTTCCAGACGCTCTGCCGGAGCACGCCTTCGCGCTCGAACCCGGCTTTTTCGAGCACGCGCATCGACGCGGGATTCCACGCGAAGACCGCGGCTTCGAGCCGGACGAAATCGTATTGCGCCAGCACGAAATTTGCCGTCGCCTTCGCCGCGGCGGTCATGATGCCGCGTCCCCACCAGGGCTCCCCCAGCCAGTAGCCGAAGCGCGCGCTCTTTGCGTACACACCCTCCCCCGGTTCGACGCCGATGCCGCCGACGGCGCGGCCTTCCACTTCGAGCGCCCAGCTCGTCGCATCCGGCTGGCCGGCGACGAGTGCCAGCCACTCGTCCGCGTCCGCCTCCGTGTACGGATGCGGGAAGCGATGCGAGAGATTGCGCCAGACGTTCACGTTGTTCGCGAACGTGACGAGCGACTCGCGATCGCTCGTTCGCCAGTCGCGCACGAGGCACGGGCCGCAGTTCAGCCGCATGGTCTCACCCCGCGGAAGCCCAGATCATGCCCGCGCTGCCGGGCCCGGCATCGGCGCCGTCGTCCACGAGGCGGAACCCGAGGCGGCGCGGAACGGCGGCGCTGGCCGCGTTGCGCAAGTCGCAACGGATCTCGACCTGCACCATGCCGGGCACGCGCCGCGCCAGCTCGAGCAGCGCGCGGGCGGCTTCCGTCGCATAGCCCTTGCCGGTCGCGTCCCGGTCCAGCCAGTAGCCGATCTCGAGGCGATCCGCGGAGGCGAACGGGACGCGCTCCGCGGCGGAGCGCGGGAACAGGCTCGCCTCGCCGAGCGGCAGGTCGCTCGCGGGCGCGAAGAGCGCCCAGCGCCAGCTGCGGCCGGCCGCGAAATCCTCCGCGAAGCCCGACAGTCGCTGCTCGAGCTCGGGCAGCGGCAGCGGGGTCGCGACGTGGCTCGGGATCCAGCCGGCCAGGTGGGTGACGTTGGCCTCGAGCACGGGCAAGAGCCGCGGCGCGTCCTCCCGGCGCCACGCGCGCAGGCGCAGGCGCTCGGTGCTCAAGGCGGCAGGAAAGGCAGCGGTCGGCATGCGGGATCCCGGGCGGCAGAAGCGGCCAGTTTCCCGTGCCGTGCGACGGCCTGCAATTCCTGCCGAGCCGGCGGCGGCGCGGCACCGGGCATCGGCGGCCGCCGGAGAGCCGGCATCTTGCCGCGCGGCGGGCGCGGCGCTACCGTCAGGGGATGCGCAGCATGCAGCAATGGCTGGACGAATACGGGGAGAGCCACCGCCACCCGACCAACAAGGCCGTGCATTGGGTGTGCGTGCCGGCGATCATGTTCACGGTGCTCGGCCTGCTGTGGCTGCTGCCGGTGCCGGCCTTTGCCGCCGCGCTCGGTCCGTGGGCGAACTGGGCGACGCTGGTCGTGGCGCTCGCCGCGATCTGGTATGTCCTGCTCTCGCCGCCGCTCGCGCTCGGCATGCTCCTGATCTCGCTGGTCATGCTCGCGGCGATCGCCCGGCTGGAGGCGAGCCTGCCGTTCCCGTCCTGGATCCTGTACGGCGCCGTGTTCGTCGTCGCCTGGATCGGCCAGTTCATCGGCCACCGCATCGAGGGCCGCAAGCCGTCCTTCTTTAAGGACGTGCAGTTCCTGCTCATCGGCCCGGCGTGGCTGCTGTCGCATGTCTACGGGCGACGGCGTATCCCGGCCGATCCCCCCGGTTCCGCCGGATAGGGCGAGGGCCTCGCCGACGTCCGCGCCGCGTTCGGCCGCGCGCGTCAGCTGCGCGTCAGGCGGTACGTCGTGAGCGCCGCGCCGAGTCCGACCAGCAGCAGCCCTGCCAGCGCCGCGAGCGGCAGCTCGCCGGCCGTGTCCGGCATGTTGCCCTGGAAATCGCTGTCGGCGGCCGCGTAGCGGTCCGCGGGCTCCTCGATCGGCACCTCCTGGGGCTGCGCCGTCGCGGGCTCGCCGGCAAAGAACGTGGCCACGAGCTGCTGCTGCGGGACGTAGAAGTTGAGCTGGTCGCCCGGACGGAGCTGCCTCGGGGAAGTCCTTCGCCCGTCGATGAAGATCGACAGGTTCTCCGGCGGGGTGAGCGTCAGCTCGTCGCCCCCTTCGAAATCGACGGTCACCTGGCGCCCGCGGTCGGCGACCCGCCGAACCTCGCCCTCGAAGAGCACGTAATAGTTGCCGTCCCGTTCCATCACGTCCCGGCACGCGCTCGCGATGTTCGGGTATTGCCGGAGCGCCTGCCCGGACCAGGTCACCTGGTCGCAGCTTGCACCGGTGGCAGTGAAGGCGCGATCGACGCGCGTCTGCTGTGCGAACGCCGCCGGGGCGCACACGAGTACCGCGAGTACTGCCACTCCTCTACTGATGCTTCGCATGGTGATTCCCTCTCCTGCTGCTGCTGGCGGACGAGTCGACGATGGTTGGCGTTCCGGCCCGCACCGAAGTGCGAAGCTCGGCGCGCACGACGTAGCGCCGTGGCGCGCGGCCGGCGAAATAAAAGGGATAACAGGTCACGAGCGTCACGCTGGGTGTTTCACCGGCTGCGAGCACGCCCGTCTCGTCCGGCGCGACGACTGCGAGACCGACGACGTCGAACACGAGCGTGCCGCCAGCCGTCTCGAGCTCGAGCGCATCGCCGATCGCGACGTCCTCGAGCTTCCTGAAGTACCCGTCGCGGTGCGAGGCGAGGCCGAAGTTGCCGGTGCCGGCCACGGCGGACGTTCCGGCGACGTGCGCGGCACCGCTGTTGACGCTCGCCTCGGTGATTTCGGCATACACGGGCACCTCGAGCGCGACCGACGGCATCCGCAGCACTCCGAGCACCGGCCCGGCGTTGCCGAGCGAAGCGCGAAAGGCACGGATTCGCTGCTGCGACCAGAGCGATGTATCGGTAACGGGAGCCAGTCGGTCCGCGGGGGTGGCCGGCGGAGATGCGGCGGCGGGTACGACCGCGGTTTGCTCTTCCAGGGGAGTAGCCTGCGCCGCCGCGGCGCGCGCTTCGAAGCCTTCGACGGCGGCGACCCGCGCGTTCTCGAAAGACAGCCGCGCCGCCGCGTAGCCGCCGAGCAGCGCGATGCCGGCGACCCACGCAATCCGTTCGATCCATCTCCCGGCGCGCAAAGGGGATCTCTCCCTGTCCCCGGATCCCCGTTTCGACTATAGCAGTCGATGCGTGCAGCGTGACGCTAGCCCGCCGTGCCCGTGCGTGCCGCGCCGGCAACGCCCGCGAATGCGCCGAGCTGCAGCGCCGAGACCAGCGCCCGCCGGAGGCGGTGCGGCCCGCTGAGCTGCAGGAGACCGGTTTGCAGGGCGGGCGCCATCCGCAGGTCGCCGGACCAGACGGCGGTCAGGTCCTTGAGTTTCCCGGATACGCACAGGTCCACGTCGAACCCGGGATCCGTCAGGCACAGGTCCACCTCATCGTCGACGACCAGCCACCAGTGCCGGAATTTTCGCGCCGTATCCGTGAACTCGAAGCGGATCGTGAGGCGCCGCGGCGGCAGGCGCCGCGCGTCGAGGCGCCGGCGGATGTCCCACATCAGGAGGCCGGGATCGAGGTCGTCGCGCCCCAGCCGGCTGCGCACCCAGCGGCTCCCCCATACGCCCAGGCCTTCGACCAGCGGCCGCAGCTCTTCGCCGGCCGGCGTCAGGAGGTAGCTCCAGGCGTTTCCCGAGCGGGTCTTCTCGCGGCGGATCACGCCGGCGCGCTCGAGCGTGCGCAGCCGCTGCGCGAGCAGCGATGGCGACATCAGCGGCACGCCGCGGCGCAATTCGTTGAAGCGGCGGCTGCCGCACAGGAGCTCGCGGATGATGAGCGGCGTCCAGCGCTCGCCGACGACCTCGAGCGCTTTCGCCACGGGACAGAACTGGCCGTATCCCTTCACGCCCTCAATCCTAGCAGCCGCCCCGCCGGGCAAACAGTACAGAATCTGAACTTGTCGGCCCGGACTCCGGCGCGCAGGCTCGAATACCTGCGGATCAGTCAGCCAGGAGGAGAAGCCAATGAGCATCACCCTGCAACAGCCGCCGCTCGATGAACGGGCGGTCGCCAGCCATTACGGAGTCGAGGATTTGGGCGGGCGCATTCTCGGAGCGCTCGAGCAGATGGGCAAGAACGTGCGGGCGCTCGCGCCGGGCGATCTCGCGCCCGTCGATGAATTCCACAGCCGCGGGCGCGAGGCGACGATCGCGCTGGCCGAGCGCGCCGGCGTCGATCGCGACTCCCGCGTGCTCGACGTCGGCTGCGGCATCGGCGGCTCGGCGCGCTACCTCGCCGGCACGTTCGGCTGCCGGGTCACCGGGCTCGACCTGACGCCCGCGTTCTGCGAGGTCGCCGCGGCGCTGTCCGAGCGCGTGGGTCTCGCGGGCCTCACGACGTTTCAGTGCGGCAACGCGCTGGACATGCCGTTCGCGGACGGGGCGTTCGACATCGCCTGGACGGAGCATGCGCAGATGAACATTTCCGACAAGGAGGCGCTGTACGCCGAGATCGCACGCGTTCTCGTGCCCGGCGGCACTCTCGCCCTGCACGATATCCTGCAAGGACCGAACGGCGCGCTGCATTTCCCGGTGCCGTGGGCGGATGAGCCGTCGATCAGCGCGCTCGTCGAGCCGGAGGCGCTGCGAACGCTGCTCGAGCAAAGCGGCTTCGCGATCCGGGAGTGGGAGGACAGCTCGCAGGCGTCGCTTGCGTGGTTCCGGAACGTCGCCGGGCGCATCGCGACGCAAGGGCCGCCGCCGCTCGGCCTGCACTTGCTGATGGGTGCCGATGCGCGCGCGAAGCTCGGCAATACGATCCGCAACCTCGAAGAGGGCCGCATAGCAATCGTCCAGGCCGTCGCCGTCAAAACCTGAGACCGCGGGTATTCACGGACGCGCGCGCAGCGGCCTGACGCCGCTGCCCGCTCGATCCCTGCCAGCCGCTACGCTGCCCGCGCGGCGGCGGCAGCCCGGGCCGGCCGGGCCGCCTCGGCCGGCCACCTGCCGGGGCGCAAGCGCCGACGCGTCGTGACCGCGCTCAGGCAGAGGCCGTCTTCACCGGCGCGGGCTCTGCCCGCGCGGCGGCCTGCTCCTCCTTGATGCGCTTCTTCAGCGTGAGGCGGAAGTGCGTGAGTGGCACGTCGGCTTCGAGCGCGCGCAACCGGAAGTCCGGCTCGCGATCCAGCAGCACCTGCTGGGATTCGATGATCGCCTTGTCCTCGTAGAATCCCTCGTACAGGCTGTCGCGCAGCGAAATCGCGATGTTCGGATCGTCGATGTTGTAGTTGTGCAGGTAATTCCAGAAGAAGTGCGTCGTACGCCGCGTCTCCGGCGTCATGTACTGGCAGTTGCGGTACTGGCGCGTGCTCTCGAGGTCCTCGAGCCCCGAGCCCGCGGGCGAGAACAGCGTCTCCATCAGGAAGATGCCGGGAATCAGCATCGTCACGCGATTGCGGCGGTCGAGCATCTTGTCGTGCTCGTCGGCGGGAATCACGCGCTTGTGGTACGGCGGCGGCAGGCTGTTGCGATGCCAGCGCTCGAGGCGGTAGCCGTTGTCCATCTTCTCGATCGGACCCGCCTTGGAGACGTACGCGTATTCTTCCGAGCCGCCCAAGGTGTTCGTGTGCACCCACGCGAGGTGCGCGAGGTCGCTCAGGTTGTCGACGATGAGCAGCCAGTTCGCGTCGTAGTGCAGGTAGGCCGGCAGGCCGCGCCACTTCGGGTCGTGCAGCGGCGGATAGTCGACGATCAGGTCCGGGTCGGCGAGCGCGGGATCGCCCATCCAGATCCAGACGAGATGGCCTTTCTCGACGACGGGGTAGCTGTGCACGCGCAGCGTCTTCGGAATGCGCTCCTGCCCCGGCACCTCGATGCATACACCGGACGGATCGTACTTCATGCCGTGGTACATGCAGCGCAGGCAGTCGCCCTCGATGCGGCCCATCGACAGCGGCGCCCCGCGGTGGCAGCAGCGGTCGTCGAGCGCGATGTAACGCCCGCTGTGACCGCGAAACAGCACCACCGGCTTCTCGAGGATGGTGCGCGCGAGCTTCTTACCGTCGATCAGCTCGTGATCCCAGGCCGCGACGTACCAGCAGTTTTTGAGAAAGATTTCCTCTTGGTCATCCATCATGGTCTCCCGAAAGCACGGATTGCGTCCGCATCAACGGACGGCTGCACCCGTTTCAACAAAGATCCAGCCGGTCGCGCTTTCATCCAGGAGCATAGCAGCGCGCTCGCGGCGCCGCCGTCCCGGACGGACGCGACCGGTCCCGTCAACGGCCACGGAGATACTCCGCGGCCAGTCTGCACGCCGCTGCCACCAGCATCGGCGTCAGCTCCCGCGCCGTGGCCGTCTCGCGCCGGGTATGCACCCAGCCGAGGTAGGTGAACGCACGGGCGAGAAAGAAAAGCGGCAGGCGCGCGAGCTGCTCATCGTCCAGCCGGCGCCGCGCGCGGTAACCGTCGACCAGGGCGTCCCTCGCCTCGTCGAAACAGGGGTCCTCCATGAGGAAGAACAGCGGCGTGACCAGCTCGAACAGGTGCCAGCCCCAGCCCGCGTCGTCGAAATCGATGAGGCGCAGCCGGCCGCCTTCGACGAGCACGTTCTCCGGCGTGAAATCCGCGTGGATCAGGCCGTACCCGCCGCCCGCCTTGGGCAGCGTGCCGAGCTCGCCGTGCACGCGCGTGCGGGCCGCAGCGAGCAGCCTGCGCTCCGCCAGGGTGAGCTCCGGCAGGTCGAGGAAAGATCCCCACAACGGCCGTTCGCCGGCGAGCCCGTTCTCGTCCCACGCGTGGCGCACGAAGGACGGCGGCGGATGCCATGCCTCAGCCTGATCGTGCAGCGCGGCGGCAAGCGCGCCGAGCGCGCGGTACAGGGGCCGCACTCCGCCTTCCGCCGCGACCCCGCCTTCGACGGAGCCGAGCGGGCGTCCTGCGATCCACTCGAACAGGTCCACCTGCACGGGAGACGGCAATCCGGGCGCGCTCTCGAGCGCGAACGGCTCGCCGCTCTGCGTCGGCACGACCCGCGGCACGTCGACGCCGGCTGCGCGCAACGCCTCCATCCATTGCAGCTCCGAGGCCAGGGCCGCGTCGCTGTGGTAACCGGGACGATGCACGCGCAGGGCGTAGCGTTCCTCCCCGACCGCGACCCTGAACACCGCGTTCTCCCGGTGTTTGAGCAGGTCGAGCCCGGCGCCTTCGAGCCTCCAGCGACGGAGCGCCGCGCGTGCAATGCCGCGCATCGTGGAGAGCGCGTCCTCCGGGCGGCTCTGCACGGGCACGCTCACGGCGCGCGCTCCAGGTCCCGCAGGCAATCGTCCAGCACCGAGAGCAGCAGGTCCGCGTGCTCCCGCGCGAACGGCATCGGCGGCCGGA
>CAZBGV010000066.1:0-1514 GCA_964491485.1 uncultured Woeseiaceae bacterium
TCCTGCACGTCGAGATTGTTGCCGTGCATCCAGAAGCCGTCGGAGCCTGCGTCCAGCTCGATGCGGATCGCGGCCGTCCCGCCGAAACGCTCCTCGCGCGGGTCGACGGTCAGGTCGAGCCGGTAATGGAGCGGCCGCACGCCTTCGGGCAGTTTGCCGTTCGGCGCCGCGCCCGCGAGCCGTTCCTGCGCGTGCGGCGCTGCCGCGAGCAAGACGGCGCAAAGGAGCAGCGGAGCGGGAAAAATCAGTCGTGTGCCGGCGGTCGTCCGCATGCGCATGTGAGGCTCCGCGCTCGATCCCTGAATGGGGGCCGACTTTGGGCGAAATGCACTCCTCGATCAAGGGTCGACCGAAGGGAAGCGCAATGCATGGCTCGATGCCTCGCGGCACCGTGCATCAACGTCGCGCGACAGTTACCAGGAGAGCTCGAAGCGCAGGCCGACGACCCAGGCGTCGTCGAGGTGACCCGCCTCGGCCGGGTTCTTGACGTACTGCAAGTCCGGCTGGATGGCGAGGCGGTCGTTGACTTGCCGGCGGAACGTGAGCTCCCAGGTGGTCTCGCGCGCCGGTGCGGAGCCGTCGCGCCGGCGGATGAGGGCGCGGTAATCCTCGCTGATGTCGCCGGAGGCCACGGCGATGCCGACGCGGTCGTCCGACCGCAATCCCGGCAAGCGCTCGAGCACCAGGCCCGAGCCGAAATAGCCGCGGAACGGATTGATGGCGCCGTTCACGCGCCCGTAGCGCAGGAACGCGGCGCCGCGCGCATCTCCGAGCGGAATGCCGGATTCGACGCCGAAATACCAGCCGCGGTTGTCGTTGTCGGGCTCGCCACCCGCGAGCCGTTCGAATTCAGCGGTGTAACGCCACGTGCCCGACCACAGCCGGCCGGAGCCCGCGAGCGGCAGCTCCACTTCGGCGAACAGGAGCGCTCCCTCGTCGCTGCTCAGGCGGATTGCGTTGCTCGACGGGTCGTCGGGGTCACCGGGTACCCCGTCCAGCACCGCGACGCGTGCCGTGAGCACGTCGCCACCGAGTTGCGCGCGTAGCGCGAGTGCGGACACCGGGAAGATTCCGGGACCGTTCTGCCCCGTCTGCGCGATGCCGGCGCCGATGCCGTGCGAGCTGTGGATGAACAGGCTGCCGGTCTCGTTGACGTCGAACTCGCTGTTCAGGTCGTACAGGCCCGCCCTGACCGACCAGTCCTCGCCGCCCAGCTCGTACCAGAATTCATACAGCCGAAACGCGTGCGGTGCGTCGATATTGCTCACCGCCATGAGGTCGCCGACCAGCTCCCCGGTGAACGTGCCGCCGTTGTTGTACAGCCCGTACACGAACAGCGTGCCGGCGCCGAAAGGCGATGCCTCGGCGAGGTCGACTTCCAGCATCAGGTCGAGGTTGTCCAGGTAGCGCGTTCCGGTGCGAATGCCGCCGGACACGTTGGACAGGATCTCGCCCGTGTACACCGCGTCGAGCTTCCAGCCGCCATCGGCATGCGCCTGCGGAACGGTGAGGCA
>CAZBGV010000066.1:1614-18017 GCA_964491485.1 uncultured Woeseiaceae bacterium
CCCCGCGGGGCCTCGAGCATGTCGCTGCTCGCGAGCACCGCTCCGTCGCGGCCGTCGACGTGCACGGTCGATCGGCCGTAGGGGTGCGCCTCGCCCGGCTGGCGGAAGCGGAAGTAGTGCACGGCGTTGCCGGCCGCCGGCGGCGACCAGGACATCAGCGTCGCGGCGGGCAGCTCGCGTTGCGCGGCTTCGATCATGCGAGCGTCGGGAGGCCCCACGGGCACGGTCGTTGCGTGGCGGGGCGCGGGCACTTCGGGCGCGCCGCCGAGCACGCTGGTGAACAGCCACGCGGCGGCACCGCCGAAGACCACGCCTGCGCCGCTCAGCGCGAACAGCAGGATCAGCGGCGCGCTGAGCGCACCGAGGTCGCGATGCAGGCGCACGAGCTGCGCCCGTTTGAACCGCTCGGGCCGCAGGGACCCCATGCGGAACTGACGGCGCACCGGCCACCAGAGCACGACGCCGGTGAGCGCCATGCAGGCGCAGACGACGCCGAGCCAGCCGACGATGCTGCGGCCGGCAGGCCCCGCGGCGAGGTGCATGTGCAGCTCGGTGAGCACGCCGAGGACGGTGTCGTGCCACGCCCACTCCGCGATCACCTCGTGCGTGCCCTGGCGCAGCAGTGCCTCGCCACCCGCGAAATACACGTGGTAAGCGGGCAGCCCCGCGCGCGGCGTGCGCACCATGCGCACGGCGCCGGGCCAGCGTTCGGCAGCGGCTGCGAATGCCGCTGCATGGTCCGCCGCGCCGAGCGCGGCGAGCGGCTCCTCGAGCACCGGGTAGCGCAGCCGCGTGAGCTCCTCCTTGAACACCAGCACGCCGCCGGAGAGCGCGAGCAGCAGCAGGAACGCCGCTGCCGCGAGCCCGGCATAACGATGCAGCAACCGCAACCAGCGCACCGGGGCGCCCTAGAACGTGAAGTTCGCCTTGACCGTCAGGGTCCGGCCGCGGCCGGCGTTGTACCGATCGTCGCGCGCGTTGCCCGCCTGGCTGTAATAGGTCAGGTATTGCTCGTCCAGCAGGTTGCTGATGCCGAACGTCAGGCGCGCCCGCTCGTCGACGTCCCAGACCACCATCGCGTCGATGACGGTGTAGCCGTCGAACTCGGCCGTCGCGCTCCCGCTTGCGTCACGGAACGTACGGTCGAAATAGGTGAACGACTGGAGCCTGTAGGTCAGGTTGCCGGGCGGAGTGAGCTGCGCGTGCAGGTTCAGGCGATCCGAGCCGATGTCCTGGGCTCCGAGATCCGAGTCCACCGAGCCGTCGCCATCCGAATCGAAGCGGCCGTCGAGGAACGCCGCACCGGCGCCGAAAGCGAGCCACTCGTTGGCCTGGAACGTGCCGCTGAGCTCCCAGCCCTCGATCTCGGTCTGCTCGCGATTGACGCTGAAGATGCCGTCGGCATCCGGCACCAGGCGCACGCCGAAGTCACTCGTCGATTCGAACCATGCGACCTGCACGTTCGCCCGGTCGGTCGTGTACTCGGCACCGAACTCGATGTTTTCGGTCACCAGCGGCGCCAGGTCGAGGAAGGATTCCACTTCCGTGCCGAACTCGGTGACACCGCGCAGCACGCGGCCGACGTCGGGCATCGAGAAACCTTCGGAGTACGTGCCGTAGACGCTGACCGCGTCCGTCGGCCGGACCACGGCGCCGAAGTTGTAGAGCGATTCGTCGAAATCGGGTGCGCCGCCGCCGACCGTCACGCGCTGGAAATCTGCACGGTTGCCGGCCAGGGTCTCGTACGAGGGTACGTCGAGCTTGGCCGACTCGAAGCGGACACCGCCGGTGAGCTGGAGCCACTCGGTGACGTCGACATCGAGCTGCACGAACGGTGCGCGGTTCTTGAATTCCGTCTCCGGCACCCAGTTGCGGCCGGAGAAGATCAGGCTTTGCGAAGTGGTGTCGTTCAGGAAATCGATGCCGACGATCACCGACGCGGGGCTGTCGAGGAGATTGCTCCATGCCTGCGTCAGCCGAAGGCCGTGCTTCTCCGAGTTGTTCTGCGACTGGTCGAAGAAGGTGCCGACGGGCGCGATCAGCGGATCCTGGAAGATGGCGAAATCGCCGCCGCCGAAGTTGCTCGAGAAATCCTGGTAATAGACCTGGCCCGAGAAGCGGCCGCCGAGCAGGTCGATGTGCGCGTAGTTCAACGTCGCCGTCGTGACGTCGTTCTCCGCCGGCTGGCCCGGCGTGTGACCCTCGA
Source organism: uncultured Woeseiaceae bacterium (assembly GCA_964491485.1). GTDB lineage: Bacteria > Pseudomonadota > Gammaproteobacteria > Steroidobacterales > Woeseiaceae > IDS-8. Next base: position 3,821 of record CAZBGV010000066.1, read on the forward strand.
CGGAGGTCGCCGGGATGCCGAGGGCGCGATCACCCGGCACCGACACGTAGTTGTCCTGCATCGCGAGGTTGAAGCGGTTGACCATGAGCTGGATGCGCTGGTCCTCGGTGGGCTCGAAGCCGACTTTCGCGAACACGTTCCACGACTCGGAGTCGGCAATGTCGCCCTGGGTCTCGTCGATGCCGACCGGGTTGCCGTCGCCGTCGTAGAACAGCCCGCGCTCTTCCCAGCTGACGGAGCCGGTGAAGTCCCAGCGATCGAAGCGCTGGCTTGCGAGGTAGCTCGCGCGCCAGCCCGCGCCGTCGCCGTGGAGCCCGTCGTCGCTGGTCAGCCCGAGCTCGGCGCGCTGCTCGAGCTCGCCGCTTTCCGGCGGCCGCACCGTGATGAAGTTGATGATGCCGCCGGTGGCGCCGAGCCCCTGGATCGCGTTCGCGCCGTAGATGACCTCGACTTCCTCTATCACGCCCATGTCGATCGTGTAGCCCGCGCGGTTGCCGTCGCGCAGCGGGTTGCTCTGCGGCACGCCGTCGATCAGAAACAGCGGGCTGCGGCCGCGGAAGGTCTCACCGAGCCCGGTGAGTTTCTGGCGCGACGCGGAGAAGCTCGGCAGGAGGTTCGAGAGCATGTCGGTCGGGTTCACGGTCAGCAGCTGCTGCACCTGGACGGCTTCCGTGTCGAACAAGGTCACCTTGTTGGCTATGGCCTTGTCGCTGCGCGCCGTGCGCGTGGCGCTGACGAGGATCTCGTCGAGGATTTCTCCGCGCGCCGTCGCCTGCGCCTCTTCTTCGTTCCGGTCCTGCGCCTGGACCAGCGCAGCCCCCAGCAGGCTGCCGCCGAGCAGCGCCGCCCGAACGGCGGCCTTCAGGATGCTGTTACAACACATGGTGTTCTCCCCCAAAGCGGAAGGCTCGCGCCTTGCCGCACATCAGTGAATCGAATATTCCCGGAACTGCGCGCCTTCGTAGGGACGCCGTGCAATCCACATCTTTCCGGCCGTGGTATCCATGATCACGGTCGCCACGGTCGACGACGTCTTGCCGCCGGGACCGAGCACCGGCGAACGGCAGACGGCGCGCGGTGCACCGTAGCGATCTGCAAAGGCTGCCTTGAAATCCTCGATTCCGAGCTGACCCAGCCGGCTCGCGAGCCGCGCGCGGACGCGCCGGTCGCGGTAGAGCGAATCGGTGTTGGTTTCGACGCCGAGGTCGTGGACTTTGGCGAGCGCCCCGGGCGACGTGAAGTGGTTGGCGTGCACGAGCAGCCCCTGCTCCGCGTGGATCCAGAACACCTCACGCGGCGTCGCCTCGAGATCGATGCACTCGCCGTCGCTCTGGCTGATCATGAGATTGTTCGAGAACGTGCGCGGTGCGTCGAACACTACCCGGATCGCGTGGCCGAGCGCGGTCGACATGAGGACGCGGCGCCGGATGAAGGGCAAGGGCACGCCCGACAGGCCGTAATCATTATCCGTCTGGAGGAAGTTGCCGGTGATGGCGACCCCCGCGCTGTTCATGCCGCAGCGCGCGAGGATGCCGGCCTCGACGAAGATCAGCATGCGCGGCCCGTTCTCGGGCTCGACCTTGAGCACGATCGAGGAATCCGCGCACTCGTCGCGCCAGTCCCAGTTCTGCCCGTGCAGGGTGTGGCCGTCGGCGGTGGCTTCCGGCATCGCCATGGCACCCGTGCAGCCATCGGGATCGGCATCGGCCCCGGGCGGAGCGGCGGGCTTCTGCCCGTACAGGAGCTCGGTCCGCGAGTTGATGGCGACGATGTCCTCGAACGGCACCTCTGCGCCGGCGGCGATGCCCGCGAGCTCGGTCGTCAGGTCCGCGCCATAGCGCTCGATGACCGGTGCAAATTCGCGGGCCTTTTGTCGCGCGACGTCCCAGGTCACCCCCTTGCGCGCGAACGCATTCCGGTAAATGGAGATGCTGCGGTGAATGTATTCGCCGGCAGCGCGCCCGTAGGCGAGGCCGACATCGCGCGGCGCGCCGGCCACCTCGATCAGGGGAAATCCATCCGCGGTCCCGGTCGCGGGAGCGGCGGACGGCGCGACGGGCTTTTTGCTGTCCATGGGGGTTTGCGGCATCCTTCTCGTTGCAGGCGGGCACCCGATGGTTATTAATCGGGAGTATAATACAATTCAGGCAGATCGTATCAATCGCCGTGTAAGTACACAAAGTGGAACGCGCGGCCGCCGCATCGCCGCGACCCGACGGGACCTCCCGCAATGAACCGGCCCAGCAATCTGCATGCAAGGCTCGCGAGCCAGGTGCTCGACTACGTCCGCCGTAACCGGCTGCCCGCGGGCACCCACCTCCCCGAGCCGGCGCTCTGCGCCCGCTTCAACGTCTCGCGCACGCCGGTGCGCGCCGCGCTCGCCCTGCTGGAGGCCCAGGGCTACGTGGAGCGCGTTCCGCGCCGCGGCTATTTCACCCTCAAGGGCGGCGGCGCGGGCGCGGGAGACGACCTGCCCGAAGCGGAGGAGGACCGCCTCTACCTGCAGGTGGCCCAGGACCGCGTGCTGAAGCGCCTGCCGCCGCAGAACTCCGAGGCGGACCTGCTGCGGCGCTACCCGGTGCCCCGGCGCGTGCTCACCCGCGTGCTCGAGCGGCTGCTGCGCGAGGGCCTGGCGGAGCGGCGGCCGGGGCGCGGCTGGACGTTCTCGCCGGTGCTCGATTCGAAGCGGGTGCACGATGAAAGCTACCGCTTCCGGCGGGTGATCGAGCCTGCCGCGCTGCTCGAGAAAGGCTTCCGCCTCGACGAGGCCGCGGCTGCGCGCAGCGAAGAGAAGCACATGCGCATCCTGTCGGGCGCCGTCCGCCAGGTGACGCCGATCGAGCTGTTCGAGATGAATGCCGAATTTCACGAGCTGCTCGCCGCGAGCTCGGGCAACCGCTTCTTCCTCGAGGCGATCCGGCAGCAGAACCGCCTCCGGCGCTTCGTCAATTACCACTGGACCTACGGCGCGGAACGCGTCCTCGAGACCTGCCGCGAGCACATGGCGGTGCTGCACGCGGTCAAGGCGGGCGACCTGGGCTGGGCGTCGTCGCTGCTCAGGCGTCACCTCGAGGTGTCGAGCGCGGTGAGCCCGTACCCGGAAGGCGCGGATTCCGACGCCTCCGACGTGGGCGGCACCCCCGAGCGGGTCATTCAACTGGCCTGAGCCGTCGCTTGCGACAGCGCGGTTACCGTATTATATAGGTCAATAATACAAGGAAGACGTCGAAAATCGCTGCTCCACCAGTTGGCCGCAGCCGGTAAACAACGTGCCATCAGGGACTGGAATGCGATTCATCGCGGTACTCCTCGTCTGCCTGGCCCCTGCCGCGGGCAGCGCCGCCGAGGCGCCGCCCACCGGGCCCCTGCTCAGGGTCGCCATCAACACCGACATCCGCGGCACCGATCCCGGGGTCAACCGCGATGCGAATACCGACGCGGTCATGCACCACGTCGTGGAGGCGCTCGTCGGCTACGCAGAGGACCTGTCGATCGTACCGGTCATCGCCGAGTCCTTCCGCCTCGAGGACGACAGGAAGACGTGGGTGTTCCGGCTGCGCGAGGGCCTGCGCTTCCACAACGGCGCACCGGTCACCTCGCGCGAGGTGAAGTGGAGCTTCGAGCGCTATCTCGATCCGCGGACCCATTGGAAATGCACGAGCTGGTTCACCGGGGATACCGACGACGAGGACGGCAAGCCGAGCGTCATCACCGCGATAGAGACGCCGGACCCGTTGACCGTGGTGTTCCGGCTCGCCGAGCCGAGCACGCTGTTCCTCGACCGCCTCGCCAACGTGCAGTGCGTGTCGGCGATCCTGCACCCGGACTCGGTGGATGAGAACGGCGACTGGCGCGCGCCGATCGGCACCGGTCCCTATCGCCTCGGCACCTGGAAGCGCGGCCAGTACATCGAGCTCGAGCGTTTCGATGGCTATCGGCCGCGCGAGGGCCAGGTCGACGGGCTCGCGGGCCGCAAGCTCGCGCTCGCCGAGCGCGTGCGCTTCATCGTCTCACCGGATGCCGCGGCAACGCGTGCCGCGCTGCTCGGGCGCCAGATCGACTTCTTCCACAACGTGCCGATGAACACCATCGCCGCGTTCGAGAACGCGCCCGGCGTGCGCGTGCTCCCGTCGCCGACCCTGAGCTGGTCCGTTCTCCTCATCCAGACGCGCGACCCGCTGCTTTCGGACCCGCGCATCCGGCGGGCGATCGCGTACGCGGTGGATCGGGAGCAGGTGGCCGCGTTCAATACCTTCGGGTATGCCAGCGTGAACTCGTCCGCGATCCCGGCAGGTATCGCCGCGCATACGCCGGTACACGACGAGTGGTACGAGCCGGACGTGCTCAAGGCCCGCGAGCTGCTGCGCGAAGCGGGGTACACGGACGAGCCGATCCGCATCCAGGCCAACCGCAAGTACCCGAACATGTACGCGAACGCCGTGGTCATCCAGGCGATGCTGCATGCGGCCGGCATGAACGCGCATATCGACGTCATGGACTGGGCGAGCCACCTGTCCCACTACTTCGACGGCAATTTCCAGCTCTCGACCTTCAGCTTCTCCCCGCTCGCGAGCCCCGCGATGCGTTATTACAAGCTGATCGGACCGAAAGACGAACGGCCGGTGTACCAGTGGGAGGATCCGCGCGCGATCGCCCTGATCGAGCGCGCGATCGACAGTTTCGACCGCGAAGAGCAGTGGCGGAGCTTCGAGGCGCTGCACCGGCTGATGATCGAGGACGTGCCGATCATCGGGCTGTACAACGCGCACAGCGCCGCCGGGCTGGACGAGACGGTACGCGGCTACCGCCCGTGGCCCCTCAACCTGCCCCGCCTGTGGGGCGTGTGGAAGACGAGCTGGTCCGATGCGACCTGAAACGCGACGGGCCCGGCAGTGCTGAAATACGCCGCCCGCCGCCTCCTCATGACGATCCCGACCTTCCTGATCGTCGCGGCGATGGTGTTCACCCTGATGCGCCTCGTGCCGGGCGATCCCGCGGCCGTCATGGTGGGCGACCTGGACGACCCCACCGTGCTCGCAGAAGTGCGCGAGCAGCTCGGGCTCGACGAGCCGCTGCCGCTGCAGTTCGGCATCTGGTTGCAGGGTGTGCTGCACGGTGAGCTCGGGACGTCGCTCATGACCGGCGAGGACGTGCTCGACGCGATGCTCCAGCGCTTCGGCGTCACCGCCCAGATCGTCGCGATTTCCATTTTCCTGGCCATGCTCGTCGCGATACCGGTCGGGCTGCTCGCGGCCTGGAAGCAGAACAGCCGGGCCGACCTCGCGACCATGACGCTCGTGATCCTCGGGGTTTCCGTGCCGAGCTTCTGGGTGGGCATCCTCCTGATCCTGGTCTTCGGCGTGGAGCTCGGGTGGTTGCCGACCATCGGCTACGTGTCCATCGCCGACGATTTCGGCCAGGGCATCCGCTACCTGATCCTGCCGGTCGCCGCGCTCCTGCTCACGGAGATGGCGTCACTCGCGCGCATGATGCGTTCCAGCACGATCGAAGTGCTGCGCCTCGAATACATCACGCATGCGCGTGCGAAAGGCTTGCCGGAACGCACCGTGCTGTGGCGGCACGCGCTGCCGAACGCGTTCGCCCCGGTGCTGACCGTGCTCGGGCTCATGCTCGGCAGCCTGCTCGGAGGCGCGGTCGTGATCGAGACGGTATTCACGCTCCCGGGGCTCGGCCGCTTCCTGGTGGACGGCATCTACGCGCGGGACTACCCGGTGGTACAGGGCACACTGCTGCTCGTCGCGGGCATCTACGTCATCACCAACCTGGTGGTCGACCTGCTCTACCCGATCTTCGACCCGCGGGTGCGCCTGTGACGGCGGCGGACTCCCGTGCTCGGTCTATGCTGCGGCGCGCGAACGGCGCGATCGGTGCCGCGCTGCTGGCGCTGGTCGCCGTCACCGCACTCGCCGGCATCATAGCCACTCCCTACGATCCGCTGGTGCTTTCCTTCGAGGACCGGCTCGAGGCCCCGTCCGCGGAGCACTGGCTCGGCACCGACCAGTTCGGGCGCGACACGTTCAGCCGCCTCGTGACCGCCGCCCGCACGAGCCTCGCCGTGAGCTTTGCGACGGTGCTGCTCGCGTTGTCGGCCGGCACGCTGATCGGCGCGGTCAGCGGCTACCTGGGCGGCTGGACCGACCGCATCGCCATGACGGTCATCGACGCGCTCATGGCGTTCCCCGGGCTGCTGCTCGCACTCGCGATCATGGCGGTCATCGGCCCGCATCGCTACGGCGTGGTCGTGGCGCTCGGGCTCGCGTACACGCCGAACGTGGTGCGCATCGTGCGCGGCATCGTGCTCTCGGTGCGCGAGAAGGAGTACGTGGAGGCGTCGCGCGCGCTCGGCAATTCCGAGCTCTACACCGCGCTCACCCACGCCGTACCCGCCTGCATCTCCGCGCTGACCGTGATCGGCACCTCGATTTTCGGCTCCGCGCTACTGTCCGAAAGCGCGCTGAGCTTCCTCGGCCTCGGCGTACCGCCGCCCGCGCCGACCTGGGGCGGGCTGCTCGCGGATGCGACCATGTACATGGATGCCGCACCCTGGCTCAGCATCTTCCCGGGGCTCGCGATCTCGCTGACGCTGCTCGGGATCAACCTGTTCGGCGACGCCCTGCGGGATTACCTCGATCCACGGATGAACCGGCTGTGAACGACGCTGCTCCGCCGGTCTTGAGCGTCCGGGATCTCACGATCCGCTTCGGTGCGCACGCGGGCACTCCCCCCGTCGTCGACCGCGCTTCGCTCGAGCTCGCACCGGGCGAGATTCACGGCCTCGTCGGCGAATCGGGGTCGGGCAAGACGATGATCGCACGCGCGGTGCTGGGCCTGCTGCCGCCCGGCGCACAGGTCGCCGGCGGCTCCATCGCGTTCCGCGGGCGCGAGCTCACCGCCCTGCCGCCAGCGGAGATGCGGCAGCTGCGCGGCGGCGAGATCGGCATGATCTTCCAGGAACCGATGATGTCGCTGAACCCGGCGCTGACCATCGGCGTGCAGATGGCGGAAGCGATGCGGCTGCACACGTCCGCGAGCCGCGCCGAGATACGTGCGCAGAGCATCGCCATGCTCGAGCGCGTGCAGATGCCGGACCCCGCCGGCTGCCTCGAGCGCTACCCGCACGAGTTCTCGGGCGGCATGCGGCAGCGCATCATGCTCGCGTCGGTACTGATGCTGCGCCCGAAGCTGCTGCTCGCCGACGAGCCGACCACCGCGCTCGACGTGCTGATCCAGAAGGAAGTGCTCGAGATCATGCTGGAGATCGTGCGCGACCTGGGTACGGCCGTGCTGCTGATCACGCATGATCTCGGGCTCGTGGCGCGATACTGCCAGGCCGTGACCGTGCTGCGGCGCGGCGTGGTGGTGGAGCGCGGCCCGGTCGCGGAGCGGCTGGCGCGGCCGCGGCATCCGTACACGCGCGAGCTGCTCGCGGCCCTGCCGCGGCGCCCGGAGACGCCGGGCGCGGATGCGGGCGCTGTGCGCACGCCGCCGCTGGTCGAAGTGCGGGACCTGGAGGTTACGTTCGCAAAAAGGGCGATGCTGCCCTGGCGGCGGGCGCACGTGGTACGCGCCGTCGACGGCGTGAGCTTCGACATCCGGCCGCGCGAGACGCTCGCCGTCGTCGGCGAATCCGGCTCGGGCAAGACGACGCTCGGCCGGGCGATCCTGCGGCTGGTCGACAAGAGCGGCGGGCGCATCCTGGTCGACGGCCGGGATACGGACGGGCTCGGCAAGACGGCTTTGCGCGAGCTCCGGCGCGAGATGCAGATCGTCTTCCAGGACCCTTACTCGTCGCTCGACCCGCGGCAGCGCATCGGCCGCATCGTGGGAGAGGGTCTGCGACTGGTGCCCGGCTTGAGTGCCGCGGAGCGGAAGGCGAGGGTGGAGCGAATCCTCGCCGAGGTCGGCATCGAGCCCGGCTGGTCCCGGCGGTTCCCGCACGAGCTGTCCGGCGGCCAGCGCCAGCGCATCGGCGTCGCACGTGCGATCGTGTCCCGGCCGCGTCTCGTCGTCGCCGATGAAGCGGTCTCGGCGCTCGACCTGACCGTGCAGGCGCAGGTGCTGGAGCTCCTTAAGAAGCTCCAGGCCCGCTTCGAATTCAGCTACCTGTTCATCACGCACGACCTGGGCGTGGTCGAGCAGATCGCCGATCGCGTCATCGTGATGTACCGCGGCCGGATCGTCGAGATGGCGCCCGCCGATGCCCTGTTCGACCGGCCGCACCACCCTTACACCTGCCAGCTGCTGAACGCGGTGCCGGAGCTCGCGGGCAACGCGGAGCACGGTTACCGCCTGGCACAGCGCGAGCACGCCGTGCCGCCGCCGCCGGCGGGCTTGCTCGCGGACCAGCGCTATGCGGGCCGCGGTGATGCTCCCGTCTCACTCATCGAGATCACGCCCGGCCACGCTGCGGCCTACACCCCGGGGTGACGCGCACCGCCGCGTACGACCGAAGCCGTTACCCGACCGCGGACTCGGGAGGAGCTTTCCGCTTCGGAAGCACCCAGTCGGGACGCGGAAAGTGGCAGGTATAGCCGCTCGGATAGCGCTCGAGATAATCCTGGTGCTCCGGCTCGGCTTCCCAGAAATCGCCGGCAGGCACGACCTCGGTGACGACCTTGCCCGGCCAGAGGCCCGACGCGTTCACGTCGGCGATCGTGTCTTCCGCCACCCGCCTCTGCTCGTCGTCCGTGTAGAAGATCGCCGACCGGTACGAGGTGCCGACGTCTCCACCCTGGCGGTTGCGCGTCGTCGGATCGTGGATCTGGAAGAAATACTCGAGGATGCGGCGATAGCTCGTCTCTGCCGTATCGAAGATGATTTCGATCGCTTCGGCGTGCATGCCGTGGTCGCGGTAGGTCGCGTTCGGAGTATCGCCGCCGGTATAGCCGACGCGAGTCGAGACCACCCCGGGGAGCTTGCGGATGAGATCCTGCATTCCCCAGAAGCATCCCCCGGCAAGAACAGCGCGCTGCTGCATGTCAAACGTCCTCCACCTGGTCGAGATATTCACCGTAGCCCTCGCGCTCCATGTCGTCGCGATGGATGAACCGGAGCGCCGCGGAATTGATGCAGTAGCGCAGGCCGCCGCGGTCGGCCGGGCCGTCCGGGAAGACGTGGCCGAGATGGCTGTCGCCGTGGGTCGACCTGACCTCGGTCCTGATCATCCCGTGGGAGTTGTCCCGCAACTCATTGATGTTGGAAGGAACGATCGGCTTGGTGAAACTGGGCCACCCGCAGCCCGACTCGAACTTGTCGGAGGACGCGAAGAGAGGCTCGCCCGAGACGATGTCCACGTAGATGCCGGGCTCCTTGTGATCGTTGTATTCCCCGGTGAACGGGCGCTCGGTGGCTGCCTCCTGGGTGACGCGCCGCTGCTCCGGCGTCAGTCGATCGATTGCCTCCTGGGTCTTTCGGTACTGCATAATGCGCCTCCAATCAGGGCCTTGCTCTAGCGCCGGGTAGCTTGCTGCCGGCTCTCGACGTCCGTGCATCGTCTTCAGACACCGCAGCCCCGGAAGCATTCCGGGCGCTGCGGCATCGTTCCGGGGCGGAGGGCGGGCGGCCGCTAGGCGACCTCTTCGACCACCAGCTGCCTGCCGTGGAACTCCGCGGTATCGCCGGCCCGTGCTCCCTTGATGGCCCCGAATATGGGGGCCATCGTGGAAATTCCCATGACCTCGCGGCCTTCGCAGGTGAACCTGCCGGTCGAGACGGCAACGACGAAGTAACGGCCGGAAAGCCGAACGAGCGCTCCCTCGGTAACGGTCGACTTGGGCCCGAAGTCGACCTCCCGCAGCTTCTCCAGCTTGTCGGCACGCTCGTGGAGCGTATCGTCGAGGGCTTCGGAAAGATCACTCGCGAATTCCGCCTGCGCCTGCTCGTCGTCTTCGATCGGTTCGCTTCGGTCGAGCCGGGCACTGGCGACGTATGCGTAATACTCGTCCCGGGCGCTCTGCAGGGCCGCGCCCTCCAGCGAAAGCATGGTCTCCCGGATGGCGTTCTTGTCCATCGTCTCCTCCTCGCGGAACCTCGTTCCTCTCAATGCGTCATCGAGCCCTCAGGGGCGCGGATGATCGTCTTGCCTTTCCGTCGCCCGGACGGGTTCAGGGCAGAGACGGCCTCGTCCAGCGGCGCAACGCTGCCGATGTTCGTCCGCAGCCGGCCGTCCCGGACCCGCCGGACGATCTCGCCGAGCTGGTCACGATCGGACTCGACGACGAAGTCGATCGCGAGGCCTTCGGCCGGCCGCGCCCCGGGCGGCCCGACGACGGACACCAGCGTTCCCCCGGCCCGAACCACGCCGGCAGACCGCTTCCCGATGTCGCCGCCGATGACGTCGAACACCAGGTCGACTCCGCCGACGTCCTCGAGAGCATCGTTCCCGAGATCGACGAACTCCTGCGCGCCGAAGTCGAGCACCGCCTGGCGGTCGGCGGCGCGCCCGGTACCGACGACCCAGGCGCCGGCCTCTCGTGCGAGTTGCGTCACCATCGAGCCGACGGCGCCGGCCGCGCCGTGCGCGAGGACGCTCTGCCCCGCCTGCAGGCGCCCGTGCTCGAACAATCCCTGCCACGCGGTCAGGCCCGAGACCGGCAGGCTCGCGCCCACCGTGACCTCGACGTCGCCCGGCAGCGGCGCGAGGTTGCGCGCTTCGACGGCCGCGTACTCCGCCAGGGTGCCGTCGCGATACCAGTCCGCGAGGCCGAACACGCGCTGCCCCACCGCCAGCCCGGTCGTGCCATAGCCGAGCGCGGTGACCACCCCGGCCAGCTCGTGCCCGGGAATCGACGGTGTCCGATCACGGTCGAGGCGATCCGTCCAGGTCGAGGGCCAGTCCAGCTCGGTCGGCACGAACCCCGATGCATGCACCTGCACGACCACGTCGTTTATCGCCGCCTGCGGCTCCGGCCGCTCCACGAGCCTCATCCCGGCCGTTCCCGCAGCCTGATCCATCACCACGACGGCTTTCATGAATATCTCCTGCGTCGTTTGTCTCTTCGGTGCGAGGGTTGCGGCGATGGAAGGCCGTTCGGCCCACGGTCCGGGGCTTCGCGCGGACACGTGACGGTGCCGGCAGTCCGTGGTTTAGTCGGGAAGTGCGGTCTTCCGGGAATCAGCCGCCTCAAAGCGGCCCCAGCCGAGGAATGTGCTCACACCGCATCGCGGGACGAGATCTTCGCTCGGGCTACAGACTGATAATAGCTGTGCCCCAGTGTGGTTTCGTCTCGAAAGGGTTCTCCAGCAGAAGCAATTTTCCCCTTGCGTTCAGCCAACTTCACGGAATGGATCCGAGCCGCTTTCGCCGTACGTTCAGCGTTGCGGAAGGAGGGTAGCCGGAAAACGGGCAGCCCCAGGGAATTTAATGGATAGGCTCCCCGGATTCTTAATCTGGGAAGAAAGCGCATTTTCTCGCCTGAAACTTTTGGCTATACTGCTATGTTAGCGAGTATTAGCCGGGGGCTCGCCACATGTCACTCAGCGCAAAAAAGCGAGCAAAAAAGGTACGTTCGTCTGGCATCGTTCATCTTGAAAAGTCCGGTGCTGTTACCGTGGATTGGTCCAAGGCTGCCAAATCAACCTTCTTCAGAGATGAACTGAAGCAGATGCGCAGTCTCTACAAAACCAAGCGAGTACCGTCAAGGTAAGCCAATAGTACCGCGGGCGAAGGCGTAAACGTCTCATGCCTTTCAACCTGCTGCTCCCGCCGTTACTTGGCGGCTATTTATTTAGCGCGTTTCAACGGGACTGCCTACCGAAGTTCGGGGTATTCCGGGTATCGACTGATCTTCAGTTCCTCAGTCGTTGGCTTGGTCTTTCTGCTCACGGCCGCCGGTATACTCCATCTGATTCGGCAGCTGTCGAGCAACACCGTTCTCCTCCATCACCTTATCGCCTCGCCCACCATTGTGGGCTTGCTGCTATTGCTGTTCGGCTCGTGGAAGGTGGTCAAAGCGACTTCCCAACCAGGTGAGCCGCTCGAAACAGATGACGAAGGGGAGTTCGAAGAGCGTGAGCGACTCCGGAAGCAGGAATGTGTCGGTGCGAAAGCAGCCCTCATCGTAAGCTTCGCCGCACTGCTTGCAGCGGCTTGGCATATATATTGGGGGTTCTTCTTAATTCATATGCCCACCTTAGTTCTGACCGTGCTCGTTGTGATTGTGGCCACCGTACTGACAGTGAACTTCATAAAGAGCTATTCGGAGCTGAAGGGATATCAGGTTGCCTTTAGGCTTGGCGTGATTATTGTTATCGCGACCTTTCTTTTCCTCATCGCGCTTTGGGAGCAAGACCTGATTGCCGCAACGTGGCGCCAAGTTGTTCCATTTGAATACGCGGGCGTGTCGATGCTTTCGTTCTTAATGGGGGCTTCCCTATGGTTGCCTGCGAACATGCTGTATCCGTACGAGGCAGCCGTCCAGAGGCTCGTGGATACTGGCGAAGTCAACGGGCTTCAACAGCTCTTCTATTATGCCGCACTTACGTTTCAGCAAGTCTCGGTGACGCTTGTCGACGACAAGGTATACATTGGCTATGTAGATAGCGAGATACCAGTGGCGGGCCGCACCGACAATTTCGTGAAAGTACTTCCCACGGTAAGCGGCTATCGAGAAAACCCGAGCAAGCGACTGCGGATAACAACATCATACCTGGACGCTTTGGAAAGGCACGCGTCTGAGGGTGGGGCCGATCTTTCCTCCAGCGACTTGGCTAAGGTAATCCCAATAGATCAAATCAGATCGGCCGGCATTTTTCATCCTAAGCTGTACACTGAGTTTCAAAGTGCGGAAATCGAGGATTCAGAGGAGGATCCGGAGGAGGCATTTGCATGAAGCGAAGCGGTGTGCAGTCAGAACTAGTTCGTCTTTACTAAGCGGCGTACCGGGGACGCATTGCATTTCGCGCGGTCGCGCCTTCGATTTGCACGAGTAGCTGCCAATCCTCCGGTTGGACTGGCGCTGGCCGAATAGCGTAGGCCATGCGCCCGGAACAATCAGTCAGCTGTCTGTCGATAACCTCGCTCTCTGTTTGCACGCAAGGTTCGGACGATCAGGAAGGCAAGGAGCGGGATGACGATCGCGTAGACATACTGCGTCCTAGACACGCCGATGTTGAGCGGGAACCAGATGCCGGGCACGCCGATCGTATCGAGCAGCTCAGCGCCGAACAGCGCCGCCATGATCGATGCCAGCGTGAGGAGGGAAAGCACCCGCATCGGGCCGCTGCGGACGATGCGCGCGCCGATCGCGACGAACAGCGCGATCGAGGCCAGCCGGCTGCCGCTCGTCACGCTCGCGGAATGCGTCACCACGCCGATGAGCGCGGTCGCCGCCAGCAGTACTGCCAACACGTCCATGCTGCGCCGCGGAGGCAGGCACCAGCGATTCCAGGCCAACGTCCAGGCAGCCATCGTCGGCACCCACATCACGGAGGCCAGCCACGCATAGGTCCTCAGGTCCATCAGGTCGGTCCATGAGACGATCGCGTTGTTGAGCCGCCTGAGGGCCATGAGCGCGAGCGCGATGCCGGCAAAGACCAGGAACCCCTCGTGGCCGGTGCGAGGCCGGCACCAGAGCGCCAGGCCGATGACGGCAAACATTGCCAGCGGCTCGACGACTTCGACGATGTAGCCGGCGATGGTCCGCTCCCATTGCGCGCGGTGGAGCGCATCGCTGACGGGACGCGGCGCCAATATGGGAGGGCTGTGCAGTCCACCGCTGTCCGCGCTGCCCCAGTCACCGGGAAGCATGTAGACGCGGACAGCGAGCACGCCGCGAGTGCCCGCCGCGTCGGCAGGCAGGGCGAATCGCAGCGGTCGCGTGCCGACGACGCGCGGGGATGGGCCGAGCCGGCCCGACCCGCCCAGCAGCTGCCCGTTCCAGTACAGCTCGTAGCCGTTCTCGACGAGAGTCGGCCCGAGGATGTCCCACGACGCGGATCCGGCCGGCACCGTCACGGTGCGCCGGTACCAGGCGTAGCCGTGATAGCCGGGATGACCGTGCGCCATCCAGCCGGCCACGTAGTCGGGCAGACCCACGTCGCCGTCGTGGCTGCCCGGCGACGGAGTCATATCGACCGTCTCCCAGTCGCTGTCGTCGGCGTTCGCGTCCGCCCAGCGCAGGTCGTCGCCGGTATGGAATCGCCAGGGACCGTCGAGCAGGGTGGCCGCGGCGCGCAG
>CAZBGV010000066.1:18117-19269 GCA_964491485.1 uncultured Woeseiaceae bacterium
GCGCTCGATGAATACATGCGGGAATACCAGGGCGGAAGCCTCGCGGCTTTCGAAGCCCTGTATCGTGCGCTTGCTCCGCGCGTGACCGGGTTCATTCGCGCAAGAGTGCGCGACGATGCCCATGCAAGCGATCTGCTGCAGGAAACTTTCCTGGAGCTGCATCGCTCACGCCACACGTATTTGCCGGGCCGCTCCGTCATCGGATGGACCTTCGGCATTGCGCAGAACGTGCTGCTTCGGCATCGCCGCGAAACGCGCCGGCGCGATCGGCACGAGGTGCCGGCAGGTTCATTGGCTCTCGAGGAGGCACTCGCGGCACGCCCCGCGGAGCTCGAATTGCAGCCGCTCCAGGATGCGCTCGACCACCTTTCGCCCGATTCGCGCGCGACCTGGTGGATGCGAAACATTGAAGGACTTTCGTTCGAGGCCATCGCTCGACGACTCGGGATTGCAGCGACCGCGGTGAGATTGCGCTGCAGCCGCGCCTCGCGAGCGCTGCGAGCCGCGCTGGAGAACGGACCCGATCATGACTGAATCCAACGTACCTGCGGCGCTCCTGGACCACGTGCGCGCCAGCTTCGAGCCGGTGAGGCCGCTCGCGTCGCCTTCGCGGCGCGTATTGGCACTGGTGCCGCTTGCGCTGATCCTGTTCCTGGGGCCGCCGCTGTACCACCACTGGCGCGAAAATCTCGCGCAGCTGCCGGCGTGGGCGAGCTGGGGGCTGTCGGCGCTCGAATCGCTCGGCGGGATCGCGCTGCTCGGCTTCGCGCTGCGTCAGGCCGTGCCCGGAATGACCGTACGGCCGCGGTGGGTGCTGTTGGCGCTGACCGCCGGCCTGTTGCTGTTCATTGGCGTTTCGTTCACGACGGCAAACGTATTGCCGACGCCGCTGCATGATGCGGATGCCTGGAAGCGGCTGGCGTGGGAATGCGTGGTCATGGAGCTGCCGTTCGCGATACCTTCGCTGGCTGTTGCTGCGTGGCTCGTCGCGCGTGCATTGCCGCTGCGTCCTGCGCTCACGGGCGCCGCTTACGGTCTCGCCGTCGGGCTGATGACCGACGCGGGAATGCGGCTTTATTGCTGGATCGATCAGCCGCTGCACGTCTTCTCAGGACATGGGGGCACCATTGTGCTGGGCACGATCGGAGGCGC
>CAZBGV010000067.1:0-19225 GCA_964491485.1 uncultured Woeseiaceae bacterium
GCAAGAGCCGGCTCGCCGACGTATTCGACTTCCGCGTGCTGGCGATCTTCCGCGAAGGCAAGCTGAACGTCATGCCGAAGGGCGACGAGGTGCTGCAGGGCGGCGACCTGCTGCTCATCGAGGGGCAGCACGAGGACCTCGACGTGCTCCGGGGCTTGCAGGAGCTCGAAATCGAGACCCAGGTATCGCGCAACCTCGGCGGCGCATTCGACTCGGAGCGCCTCACGCTCATGGACGCGACGCTCGATCCGCGCAGCCGCCTCGCCGGCCGGACCGTCGGCGAGCTCAACTTTCGCGAGCGCTACGGCATCGAGCTCGCGGGCATCTGGCGCGAAGGCGAGACCCTCGAAAGCAACCTCTCGGAAGAGCGCCTGCAGGTCGGCGATGCGCTGCTGCTGCTCGGCCCGCGCGATCGGCTGCAGCTGCTCGCCAGCGACTCCGATTTCCTCATCCTGACGCCGCTCGGCCAGGAGCCGCCGGACACGCGCCGGGCGCCGCTGGCCGCCGCGATCATGATCGGCGTCGTCGTGAGCGTGATGGCGGGCTTCGCCACGCCGCCGGTCGCGGCGGTGGTCGGCGGCAGCATCATGGTGCTCACCGGCTGCCTCACCATGGAGCGCGCGTACCGCGCGATCGACTGGCGCGCGATCTTCCTCATCGCGGGCATGTTCCCGCTCGGCACCGCGATGGAGGAAAGCGGCGCGGCCTCCTGGCTGTCCGGTCACCTCGTCGCCACGCTCGGCCACTCGGGCCCGTGGGCGGTCGTGATCGGCTTCTACCTGCTCACGACCCTGTTCACCGTCGTGATCCCCTCGGCCGCCCTGGTCGTGCTCATGTCGCCGCTCGTGCTCACCGCCATGCACGACATGGGCGTCGAGCCGCAATCCGCGATGATGGCCGTCGCCATCGCCGCCGGCGCGAGCTTCGCGAGCCCGATCTCGCATCCCGCCAACACGCTGGTCATGGGTCCGGGCGGCTACCGCTTCTTCGACTACACCAAGGTCGGCCTGCCGCTCATGCTGGTGGTCTTCATCACGGCCTACTTCCTCATGCCCATCGTCTGGCCCCTCATCCCCACCCCCCCGTAGGAGCCCGCCATGCGGGCGACCGGATCGTGGCCCGCTCTCTTTGAGACCGCATCGTTCACGCACGTTTGCGGTATGGGGCTGGGGCTGCGTGGCGGCGAGGGCGGGTTACGGGAGGAGGATCGAGGAGCCGGTGGTTTTGCGGGCTTCGAGGTCGCGGTGGGCCTGCGCCGCGTCTTTCAGCGCGTAGCGCTGGTTGATCGGGATCTCGAGGTCGCCGCCCGCGACCAGGTCGAAGAGCTCGCGCGCGGCGTCCAGGAGGCGCTCGCGCGTGTCGATGAAGTCGAACAGGATGGGACGCGTCACGTACAGCGAATGGCGTTTCGCGAGCTCCTGCGGTGCGAACGGCTCGACGTTGCCCGAGCTGTTGCCGAAGCTCACCATGACGCCGTGCGGGCGCAGCATGTCGAGCGACTGGAAGAACGTGTCGCGCCCGACGGAGTCGTACACGGCCGCGACTCCCGCTCCGCCGGTGAGCTCGCGCACGCGGCCGGCCGGGTCCGTTTCTCCCGACAGGATCACGTGCCTGCAGCCGAGCTCGCGCGCGCGCCGCGCTTTCTCCTCCGTGCCCACGATGCCGATCACCGTGGCGCCAATCAGCCGCGCCCACTGCGTCGCGAGCGAGCCGACCCCGCCCGCCGCCGCATAGATCACGATCGGATCGCCCGGCTGCACGCGGTAGCTGCGCCGCAGCAGGTACCACGCGGTCAATCCCTTCAGCAGCACCGCGGCCGCCTGCTCGTCGGTCACGCCTTCCGGAATCGGCACCAGCCGCTCCGCCGGGAAGTTGCGCGCCTCGGAATACGCATCCGCCGGCCGTCCCGTGTACACGACGCGGTCGCCGGGCGCGACTTCGCCGACCCCGGGACCGACCGCCTCCACGATCCCCGCGCCCTCGCTGCCGAGGCCCGACGGCAGCGTCACCGGATACAGGCCGCTGCGATGATAGGTATCGATGAAATTGACGCCGATCGCGGTGTGCCGGATGCGCGCCTCGCCCGCCGCCGGCTCCGGCAGCGTGACGGTTTCGAAACGGAGCACCTCGGGGCCGCCGTGCTCGTGAAAACGGATCGCTCGGGTCTGCATGCGACATCCTCCTCGGCGAAACTATACGCCGACGTTGGCGACACGTTGCGCGCGAAAGCAATCCCGAGCGTGCGAACGGCGGTTTCCGCTGAAATGTTCCCGCACCGCCTGCACGGCCGCGAGCGCGCGCCGCCGCCCATATACTGGAAGCGTGCGCTCCCGTACTAGCGGCCCGGCCCCGCAGACGGCATCATTGCCGCTGGTCTTTCGCATTCCGCCATGCCAGCCAGAGTCGTCATTGCGGGCGCGGGGCATGCCGCCGGCCAGGCGGTCGCCACCCTGCGCCAGAAAAAGTTCCCCGGGGAAATCGTGCTCATCGGCGACGAGCCGTGGCTGCCGTACCAGCGGCCGCCGTTGTCGAAGAAGTTTCTCGCGGGCGAGTTGCCGGCCGAGCGCCTGTTCGTCAAGCCCGCGTCCTTTTACGAGGATCCGCGCACGACGGTGCTGCTCGAAACCCGCGTGGAGCACATCGACCGCGCGCAAAAGACGCTTGCGACCAGCGACGGCAACACGCTCGGCTACGACACGCTCGTGCTCGCGCTCGGCTCGCGCGTGCGCCGGCTGGATCTCGCCGGCGTCGAGCTCGCCGGCATTCATTACCTGCGCAACGTTCGCGACGTGACCGCGCTGCGGGACGACATGGCCCCGGGCAAGCGCCTGGTCGTCGTCGGCGCCGGGTACATCGGGCTCGAGGTCGCGGCGGTCGCGGCGCAGCTCGGGCTCGAAGTGACCGTGCTCGAGGCGCTGGACCGGGTCATGAAGCGCGTCGTATCGCCCGCGGTATCCGATTTCTACACCGCCGAGCACCGGGCACACGGCGTCCGCATCCTGCTCGACACGGCCATCGAGGCATTCGTCGGCGACACGCAGGTGCGCGGCATCCTGCTGGCGGACGGCACGGAGATACCCGCCGACGTCGTGCTGATCGGCATCGGCATCGTGCCGAACACCGAGCTCGCGGCCGGCGCCGGTCTCGCGGTCAACGACGGCATCGTGGTCGATGTCCACTGCCGGACCGACGACCCGGCGGTGTACGCCATCGGCGATTGCACGTTCCGCCCGAACGCCGTCCTCGGCCGCAGCGTGCGCCTGGAATCCGTGCAGAACGCGCTCGAGCAGGCGCGCACCGCCGCCGCCGCGATCTGCGGCGAGGATGCCGCACACCCCGAGGTGCCGTGGTTCTGGTCGGACCAGTACGATTTGAAGCTGCAGATCGCCGGGCTGTCGCAGGGCTACGACGAGACCGTCGTGCGCGGGGATCCCGCCAGCCGATCGTTCTCCTGCGCTTACCTGCGCGAGCGCCGGCTGATCGCGCTCGATGCGATCAACGATCCGAAAGACTTCCTCCGCGCCAAGCAGGTGATCGCCGCGGGCGGGCACATCGACCGGGCAACGCTCGCGGACCCCGAGGCCGAGCTGAAACCGGCGTAGGAGCCCGCCATGCGGGCGACCAAACGCAGGCACGTTCAGCGCTCAAGCGATACTCGACGAGGCGAGCTGTGGCAGGGACCTCTTTCTACCCCGTCACGGAGCGGAGGGCGGCAGCGCGATCGTAAGATTGCCGCTCATGGCGACCGGCCCGCGGTCGGCGGACCAGGCCTTCGCGTTCCACGCCTCGATCACCTCGGCACGCATGTCCGCGAACTGGCCGCTGCCGCCGGTGAGCCACGCGGTGCCGAGCGCCCCCGGCCCCGCCGTGACGATGCCGTACCAGGCCCCGCGCCAGCTGTCGGCGGAGCTCCAGCGCGCCGGAATCACGATGTGGCGCAGGTAATTCCACAGGTTCTCGGTCTGGTCGATGAAGAACGTGCCGCGTCCCGGCAGGTAGACGTGCCAGGCGCTGTCGACCAGGGCTTCCGAGGCGAGCAGGCGGGTCCGCTCCGAATCGGACGAGTACTTGATGCCGATCCCGGCGGTCGAGCCCGGCCGGTCGGAGAGCACGGTGACCAGCACGTTCGTGCGCTCGATTGCAGGCTCCCACAGCTCGGCGATCGTCGTCGGGTGCGGCGGGACCGCGGATTCGCCGTCGTTGATGAACGCAATCGATTCCGCGGGCACGGCCGACCAGGTCAGGTCCGCGAGCGGCTGGTCGGCAAGGGCGAGCGGCGAGGTCGTGCGCGCGTCGGCCAGCGGGTTGTAGTAGAGCGCGAGCACGCAGAGCACCGCGCCCACCAGCGCGCCTGCGAGAAATTTGAGCAGGTACTTCATGCTTCCGGCTCCCCGATGCCGACCAGCACGGTCGTGAGCTCGATGCGGCCTTCGTCGCTTCCCGCGGCGTCCGGAACGTAACGCTCCAGCACGCGGCCTTCGAGCTTCGCAAACTCGCGCGTGCCGGCCCGCAACGCGCCTTCGCGGTAAGGGCCCGCCGGCGCGCCCGGCTGCATCACGGCGTAGACGGTACCGCGCGCCGGCAGGTGCAGCGACCATTCGAGGACCGATCCGGTGGCATCGCCGGGCCCGGCGAGGCGGCTCGCCAGCCCGACGACGACGTCGTGCGCATCGCGCAGCTTGAAGACCTCGGCCTCGACGCCGGCGAGCGCGGCGGCGGCGGGCCACTCGAGCTCCGCCGGCACGACCGCGGTGCCCCTGCCGTGTCCGACGATCCGGTCCTCGGGCAGGTTGACGTGGAAGGTCTCGCGGTTGCCGCCGTTCGCCTCGACGGCCACGATCGACGGCTCGCGATGCTGATCGACGGCGGGCACGAACCACAGCGCCGCCGCCGTCGCGGCGATGCCGAAAAAAATGCCGAAATAGAAGCTCTTCACTGCTCTCGAGTCCCCAACGGGGGCGCTGCCCTGGCGCAAGAATAAGTGAAGTCGCCGCGGCGTCTCAGGCCGGGACGGGCGAAATGTGAAGCAGTGCACACCCGCCGGCGCGGGCAGCCGGCCGGCCTCTCAGGCGAGCCGCGGCCAGGAGGAGAAATAGCGCTGCAGGTACTCGTCGAAGGTGAGGCGGTCGGAGGCCTCGATCTCGCGCTGCCGGCGTACGGAATCGCGCGCTTCCTCCTCGAGCTCCGCCTGCCGCTCCGGGTGCAAGGGCGCGAGCGACAAAAAGTACTCGCGGTGCCGGCGGGCGGCCTCGAGCCCGAGCGCGAAAAAGCCGCCGGGCGTTTCCGTGAGCGCCGCGAGCAGCCGCGCCGAAGGTGTGCTCGCGGGATCGGCGATCTTTTGCCGCTGGTGATCCACGGCCTGCACGTAGTCGTCGTTGCCGGCGGCGCGGTCGATCAGCTCGGCGACGGCACGCGCGCCGTCGACGATCTCCCCGGCCCACTCGGCGAGCGGCACCTCGCGGCCGTCGCGCTGCAGCTTGAGGGCGGGATCGCGGCCGCGGCGCGCGGTGAGCCCCTGGTTCGTGCGCGCCTCGTTCCAGCCCGCCTCGTCGAGCAGCGGGCTCTCCTCCAGCAGGCAATACAGGAGCAGCGCTTCCACGAAGCGCATGGTGTTCTGGTTGATGCCGGCGGGGTCGAAGACGCTGATGTCGAGCGAGCGGATCTCGACGTACTCCACGCCGCCGCGCAGCAGCGCCTCGGTCGGGCGCTCGCCGGTGTACGCGGTCCGCTTCGGGCGGATCGGGCTGTAGTACTCGTTTTCGATCTGCAGGCGGTTCGCGTTCAACTGCCGGTACTCGCCGTCCACCTTGACGCCGATGTCGCGAAACGCCGGCTCCGGCGTGGTGATCAGGGCCGTGAGGTCGCGCACGTAGTGCTCGAGGCTGTCGAGCGAGATGTTGATCTTCGCCTGGTTGCGGTTGCTGTAGCCGAGATCGCTCATGCGCAGCGAGGTCGCCCACGGCGCGTACAAGGTCGTTTCGTCGAAGCTTTCGAGGCCGGCGTTCCCCGCCGGCGCGAACGAGCGGCACAGCGCGGGCGAGGCGCCGAACAGGTACAGCACGATCCAGCCGAGGCGGCGGAAGTTGCGCACCAGCCCGAAATAACCCTCGGAACGGAACTCGGTCAGTGGCCCGCGGTGTCCCTGGCGCTCCTGCCACGCGGGCCAGAACCGCTCCGGGACGGAGTAGTTGAAATGCACCCCGGCGATCGTCTGCATGCTGCGGCCGTAGCGATGGCCCAGGCCGCGGCGATAAATCGTCTTCATGAGGCCGACGTTCGAGCTGCCGTACTGCGCGATCGGTATCTCCTCGTCCGCGGGGATGCGGCAGGGCATGCTCGCCGACCAGAGGAGCTCGTCGTCGAGCCGCTCATAGGTGAACTGGTGGATGTCGCAGAGGAAGCGCAGCGTCTCCCAGGTGTTCGCGAACGCGGGCGTTACGAACTCGAGCAGCGCCTCGGAGAAATCGGTCGTGATGTAACGGTTGGTGAGCGCGGAGCCGAGCAGGCGCGGGTGCGGGCGGTCCGACAGCGTGCCGTCCGGGCGCACGCGCAGCGATTCCTTCTCGATGCCCTTCAGGCCGCCCGCGAGCATGCCAGCAATCCCACCGTTGACCAGGCGGCTGATCCTTTCTTCGAATGTGCGGGTCAAAACGGGGAGCCTCGTCCCACAACGGCGGCGGTACGCCACTATACCGATCGGTAACTGCGGCTGACAACGCACTGCAGGCGACGCGATCCGGGGCGGGTTCGGTATCGCCGGCGGCGGGCGGTGTGTCTTTGGGGAAATGGCTCCCCGACCGCCGGCGGCGATGCCCCGTACCTGGGCGTTTCAGTCGCCGTTCAGCCGGGTGTTTTACAATGTGGACTGCAGGCAGGCCGATGAAATCCGCACGCACCGTCACGCTCACCCTCCTCCTCGCCGGCGGCACGCTGCTCGCGAGCGTGCCGGCGCACGCGCTGCGCTGCGACGGCAAGGTGGTGCGCGAGGGCATGCTCGAGGTCGAGGTTCTCGCGCGCTGCGGCGAGCCAACGGCGATACGCCAACGCGGGTTCGTCCTGCGCGCGTACACGCCCGAGGAGATGCTCCGGTTGCCGGGTGCCGAGGGCGTCCGCTTCAGCGACGGCAATTTCTACCAGGACGTGCTGGTCACCGAGTACATCTACAACTTCGGCCCGCGCAAGCTGGTGCGCAAGCTGCGGTTCGAGGGCGGTGAGCTCACCGATATCGAGGTCCTGGGCCGCGGCTGGCGCGAGGAGAGCGAGTAGGCAATCCCTGCCGCGCGCCCGCACTGCCAAACGGGTCACAACCGTTCCCGCCAAACCGTATTATCGTGCCGCTTCCCCCCGAGGAGACGGCTCGCATGCTCGATTCGAAAAAGCGCCGGTTTCGCGACCGCCAGACCGGCCCGGTCACGTTGATCAACGAGGGCTGCAAGATCACCGGCATCCTGTCCGGCCCCGGCGATTTCATGATCAGCGGCGAGATCGAGGGCGACAGCGAGCTCACGGGCTCGGTCTCGATCACCCGGAGCGGCGTCTGGCGCGGGCTGCTGAAGGCGCGTTCCGTCGTCGTCGCCGGCACCGTCGAGGGCGACATCCTGGCGACGGGGCACGTCGAGATCGCGGATTCCGCGCGCATCACGGGCACGGTCACGGGCGAGGCGATCGCGGTGGCCGCGGGCGCGGTGGTCGAAGGCTCGATGAAAACGACCGGGCGCCGACAGCCGCAGGAGTTCGTGGAAAAGCGCAGGGCCGAGGATCACCCGACCGCCTGAGCCCGGGTCCCGTCGCCCCCGGACGCCGGAAGCGCCGTCAGCGTACCGGCAACAGCCTGATCTCGACCCGGTTGTTCGCGCGCGCCGCGGCGTTCCACAGGTCCGCGGTCGCACCCGAGGCGACCGGCGGGTAGGGCACGGCCGGCTCGGCGTTGCCCTGCGAAATGATGACGTAGCGGATCCTGCCGTGCGTCGCTTCCTCCGCGGTGCCCAGGAAATTCGCGAACGCGACGGTTTGCCGGAGGCCGAGCTCGAAGGCCTCCGCGGGCGCGTATCCGAGCTGGTCGCAGTCGCCGGCGTCCAGCCCGGCCGGCGCGAGCTCGAACCCTCCCTCTCCCGCGACCATGCAGAAATCGCCGACGTGCGTCTCGACCAGCACGTCGCCCTCGAAACCCATGTCGAGCAGGCGCGACGTGAGGCCCTCGAGCATCGTCACGCGGCGGTCGTCGAGCGGTAACTCGTCGTAGCCGTAGCGGGCGCTCAGGTTCATGGCCCAGGCAACGGCCTCCAGCGCCGCCGCCCCGGGCCGCGCGGGCGCGGTGCTCGCGTCCTCGATCGCCGGGGCGGCCGCGGCCTGCGCATCCTGCAGATTCTGCAGCGCGAGGACGAGGCCGGCATTTTCCGCGCGCGCGCGGCTGTAGGCGCGGTCGCGCTGCCAGTAAGCCCAGGCGAACGCGATGCCGGCCACGGCGAGCACCACGACCGCGATCCTGAGCGGCAGCGGCACGGCGTCGCGCGCCGCGGCGGCGGCCGGCTCGTCGATGGCGGCGGGCGCGCGCATCTCGTCCGCGACCCGCCGGGCGATCGCCTCGTAGCTGTCCTGCAGGTCGCGGCGGATCACCGCCCGCTGCTGCGCGAACAGGTCCTCGATCAGATCGCGCAGGTCCTTGTCGAAGCGCTCGAGCTCGGGCCACTCCGCCCCGGGCTGGCGCTCGCCCGCGCTCGCCGCCTCGCGCTCGCGATCCGCGTGCTCGCCGATCACGCGCAGGGACGCCAGCACCTTGGAAACCTCGACGGGGCCGACCTCCTTGGGCAGCACGCCGACCGCGCCGAGCGCCCGCGCCTGGCCGACGTACACCTCGCCCTTCTGCGACGTGTACATCATGATGGGGATGGTCGCGGTGGCCGGGTTCTTCTTGATGGCGCTCACGGCCTCGAAACCGTCCATGCCCGGCATCAGGTGATCCATGAAGATCACGTCCGGCCGGTGCACGGTCAGGTAATCCAGCGCTTCCTCGGCGGATTCGGCCGTGGCGATCTCGAGATCGTGGATTTCGAGCATGCGCTTCAGCACGAGCCTCGCCGATCTGGAATCGTCGACTATCAGCGCGCTCTTTCTCACGGCTTGCCCCCTGCGGGCCTGGCGGCGCCCGATTCCGCCCGGCCGGCTCGCCCGATTATGTCACGGGTTCGGGGCAAGACCAGCGCCGCGCGCCGTCGACGGTTGCGCCCGAAACGGCCGATTGCACCGAAAAATGCCGCTTGCGCCGCCCCCGGCGGGGCCGCAAGCTGGCCCGGTCCGGGGTCGCAAAATGCTTCTGTCCCCCAGACACTGCGGTTAGACTATCTGCCGGGTTCCCGGGAAAGGCACGAACACCGGCGCGTCCGGGACCGCGCATCCGGGAACGGCTCCGGATCGGCTCCGGGCTCGCCCCCGGGATCGTATGGGTCGCCGGATGACCGTGCGCAACAACAGCAACAAGAACGACGGACGGCCCTCCCGCTGGTTTCGCGAACCGACCGGCTACACGCGAATCAAGCAAGCGCCGCAAGGTCAGAAGAGAGGATGACCGGCAGAATCTTACCGAGATATCTCGTCCTCGCGGCGGCGCTGTCGCTGGTTGTGGTCGGTCTCATGCTGTCGATTTTCTACGGCCAGTATCACTGGCTCGCCGGCGGCATCGTCGGGGCCAGCGTCGACGAGCACAGCGCCGCGCTGGCGGCCAGCTTCGAGCGCCAGGCCCGGGGACGGCTGCACCACGTCGCGGACGCGCTGGCCGCCGCCGACCCCGCGGACACCGCCGCGATCCGGCGCATCCTCGACGACGCCACCTCGATCGACGAGGACCTGATCGCCCTGCGCTACGAGCCGGCGGAAGGCGACGTGGTACGCAGCGGCAGCGTGCCGGCCGGCGCCGCCCGCGGATCGCCCGAGTGGACCGCCGGCCGCCTGTATCTCCGCTACACCGTCATGCGCGGCGAGGAGCCGGCCGGACGCCTGATCGGCGGCTTCGATCTCGCCGGCCTGCGCGCCGAGTCCGGCGCTTTCGAGCAGCGGCTGCTGGAGCAGGAGGCAAGTTATCGCCGCCACACCTTCCTGCGCGTCGGCGGCGCCACCCTGCTCGCGCTGGTCCTGTGCGCGCTGGTCATCTGGAGCATCTCGCGCTCGCAGGCGCGGCGCATCCGCGAGCTCAAGGTGCAGGCGGAGAAGCTGTCGGAGGCGGATTTCGGCGAGCCCCTGCACGTGATGAAGGGTGACGAGCTGGGCGATCTCGCGGAGGTGTTCAACAACATGCGCGAGAAGCTGCAGCGGACGACCCTGTCCCGGGATTACGTCGACCGCGTGCTCTCGAGCATGAACGAAGCCGTGATCGTCACCAATGCGGAAGGCGTCATCACGCGCGTCAACGACGCGACGACGCGCATGCTGAACTACAGCGAGGACGCGCTGATCGGCCAGCCGCTCGAGCTGATCGTCGACAAGCAGAAGGGCGGCGCGCTCGCGGTCGATTCGCCGGCCGGCATACCCCGCGAGGCTTTCCTGCTGACGCGCAGCGGCGAATCGGTGCCGGTGTCGTACACGGGCTCCACCATCGCGGGCGACGATTCCCGGCCCGGCGATCGCATCTACGCCGCCCAGAACATCACCGAAAGGCGCCGCGCCGAGCAGCGCATCCGCTATCTCGCGCGCATCGACGCACTGACCAAGGTGCCGAACCGGATGCAGTTCCAGCACCTGCTGCAGCGCGCGATCGCCCGTGCGCGGCGCGCCGGCAGGTCGCTGTATCTCTTCTACGTCGACATCGACCACTTCAAGGAAATCAACGACACCTTCGGCCACCTCGCGGGCGATACGACCCTGGAGACGGTGGCTGACCGGCTGACCTCGGCGCTGCCCGAAGAATCCGTGATCGGGCGGCTGGCGGGAGACGAATTCGCCGTCATCGTCGATGCCGACGAGGAACGCGAGGATCAGAAGGCGCATCTCGACGACCTCGCACGCATGCTGCTCGACCGCCTCGCCGATCCGTTCTACGTGCAGGGACACGAGGTATTCATGACCGCGAGCATGGGCATCGCCTGTTACCCGGACGACGCGCCCAACGTCATCGACCTGATCCGCAACGCGGACGCCGCGCTGTATCACGCGAAGAAGAACGGCGGCAACATCTATTCGTATTACGTGCCGGAGATGAACGAGGCCGCGGTCGAGCGGCTCATGACCAAGAGCAAGCTGAAACGCGCGTTCGAGCGTGACGAGCTGCTCGTGCACTACCAGCCGAAATACAACCTCGAGACCGGCGCGGTGGTCGGCGCGGAAGCGCTGGTGCGCTGGGAGCTGCCGGAGCGCGGCATCATCCTGCCGTCGGACTTCATCCCGCTCGCCGAGGAGACCAACCTCATCGTCGAGATCGGCGAATGGGTGCTCGAGCGGGTATGCGAGGACTTCCGTTTCTGGCAGCGCTCGATTTCCTATCCGGGCCGCGTTTCCGTGAACCTGTCGCTCAAGCAGCTGCGCCAGCCGAACTTCATCAGCCGCATCAACGCGATCCTGCGCAAGTTCGAGGTGTCGCCGACCTCGCTGGAGCTCGAGATCACCGAGACGACCCTGATGGAAAACCCGCGGCGCACCATCCGCCTGCTGGACGAGCTGTATTCGCTCGGGCTGCACCTCGCCATCGACGACTTCGGCACCGGGTACTCGTCGCTCAGCGCGCTGCAGCAGTTCCCGATCAGCACGCTCAAGATCGACCAGTCTTTCGTCAAGGACGTTGCGACCAACGCCGATGATGCGACGATCGTGGGCACGATCATCCACATGGGACGCAGCCTGAACATGGACGTGGTTGCCGAAGGCGTGGAATCCGAGGAGCAGCTCGGGTTCCTGCAGTCGCTGAACTGCACCTACGCGCAGGGGCTCCTGTTCGGCGATCCCATGAGCTCCGAGGATTACCTGGAGCTCCTCCTCGCGCACGCACAGGGCACCGACAGTCACCGGGCGCTGTTCGCCTGACCCCGGCCGGCGGGCGCATCGCCGCTGTTGCCGACGTTTACGACCCCATGCTTAAATAACCGTCCCCACCGGTTCTGGAATTGCCAATGAAGAAAACGAGCTTGTCCGCCGCTTGCGCAGCATCGCTGCTCCTGACCGGTGTTGCGCTGGCGTGTGATTACCCGCAAAGCCCCAGCGTGCCGAACGGCAGCACCGCCAGCAAGGACGAAATGGTCGAGGGGCAGAAGGCCGTCAAGGCCTACATCAAGCAGCTCGAGGACTACCAGCAGTGCCTGGTGGACGAAGAAGAAAAGGCGCGCGAGGGCAAGGAGCTGGAGCCGGACGAAATCAAGCAGCGCGAAGAGATGCTCACCAAGAAGTACAACGCCGCGCATGAGGACATGGTGAAAGTCGCGGCGGCATTCAACGACGAGCTCAAGGAGTGGCAGTCGCGCGGCGCGGAGTGACGCGGCCGATCAGAGCTCGTCGATGCGCTGTTTCAGGTCGACGCGCTTGTCCGTGATGATGCGCTCGAGCACCTCGATACGCTCCTCCAGCTCGTCGATCCTCCTCAGCGTCTGCTCGATTTCCTCCGTCGTCTGATCCCGCCCCTTGCGCTGCTCGAGCCACGTCTTGACGATGCCGGCGCACAACGAGACGGTCACGATCAAGAACACGAAAGTGAATACATTCATGCGACGTTCCTTTGGATCGGTGCCGTTGGCTTTTCAGTTTTTTTTCAGAGGTTCTTGAATTCCTGATCCAGCTTGTAGCGCGACGACGTGACGTAGCGCTCCAGGCGCGCCAGGCGGCTGTCCAGCGACTGGAAGCGGCGCCTCACGTCGGCGAGCGTTTCGCGCGGCGACGCGCGCAAGGCCCGATGGAACTCCGGGTCGTAGTCCGGCCGCCGGTACCGCTCGTCGGACTCCGCGGGGAACAGCAGCACCGCGCCGAAGTATACGAGCAAGGTGATCGGCGTCGCCATCACGAGCGCGATCACCGCCAGCAGCCGGGTGACCTTGAGATTGAAGCCGAAGTAGTCGGCCAGGCCGCCGCAGACCCCGGCAATGACCGCGTGATCGCGGCTGCGGTGAAAGCGGCGACGGCGCATCGAATCGTAACTGCTCACGAATGTCTCCAGCGGTCGTGCTCCCGGCCGCGCCAGAAGTCGTACTCGCGGCAGCGGCCGTTCCAGGTCAGGGGCTTCGTCCTGAACAACAGGGCGGCAGCGGTGTAGGCCAGGACGGTCGGCCAGAAGAACAGGTAGAGGGCGACCACGGCAAGCACGCGCACCACGGCGACGCCGACGTCGCAATAGTCCGCGATCCCGGCGCACACCCCGAACAGCCAGCCGTTCTCGCGATCGCGGTACAGGCCGCGCGGCCGATTGCCGTCGCAGACATGCTCACCCCTGCTCATGCTCCTTTCCTCCATTCCGGTTGTTCGTTGTCCATGATCCGCTCGAGGGACTCCAGGCGCTCTTCCAGCTTCTGCGAGAGAGACCAGAGGTCCTCGAGCATCCGTTCGTCGCCTCCCGAAATTTCGCGCGCCTCCTTCCACCGGGTAATGAAGTACAGGACGATGAAAAGCGGCGCCGGTATGGCGATGAAGACGATCAGCGCAATGCCGATGTACTCAGCCACCGTCGTGCCTGCTCAGACGGCGCCGGTGCCGGAGCCTGCGACCTTCTTGCGCAGCGCATCGAGCTCCTGGGTCACCGACTCGTCGGCCTCGAGGTTCGCGAACTCGTGCTTCAGATCCTTGGGCAGTCCGAGGTCGTACGCTTCCACGCGGCCCTCGACATCGTCGATGCGGCGCGTGTACTGCTCGAACCGCACCAGCGCGTCGTCGATCTTGTAATCGTGGATCCGGCGGCGGGCGGCGAGCCGGCTGTTGGCCGTCTTGTGCCGGGCGAGCAACGCCTTCTGGCGTGCCTTCGCATCGCCGAGCTTGCTTTCGAGCCGCGCGATGTCGTCGTTCAGCTTCGCGAGGCCCTCGTCGATGGATTCGTAATCCGCGCGCACCGCGTTCGCCGCTGCCGTCGCGCGCTGCTTCTCGATCAGCGCCGCCTTGGCGAGGTCCTCGCGGCCCTTGCGCATGGCGAGCTCCGCCTTCGCTTCCCACTCCTTCTGCTCGCGCTCGAGGGATTCGAGCTTGCGGTTCAGGTCCTTCTTGTCGGCGATAGAGCGCGCGGCGGCCGAGCGCACCTCGACCAGCGTGTCCTCCATCTCCTGGATCATCAGGCGAACGATCTTCTCCGGGTCCTCCGCCTTGTCGAGGATCGCGTTGATGTTGGAGTTCACGATGTCGCTGAATCTCGTGAATATGCCCATGGTGGTTCCTCTTCGGGTCGATTGGTCGGGACGCGAAGCCTATTGCAGGGACCGTGCCAGCCCGGGCGATCGCTCCAAGTGAGTGTTCTAAAAGGGAAAAACGCCATACGGGCGCGACCGCCGTCAGGCATTTTAGACCATGTATTGGCTTTTTCCGCCACACTCTGGTGAAATCAGCCAATGGCTTCCGAACGCCCTGTCCAGCCCATCATCGGCGAGGCCCCGGCCTTCCTCGCCATGCTGGAGCACGTCTCGCGCGCCGCGCCGCTCGCCAAACCCGTGCTCGTGGTCGGCGAGCGCGGTACCGGCAAGGAGCTCATCGCGTCGCGCCTGCACTATCTCTCGACCCGCTGGGAACAGCCCCTGGTCAAGGTCAATTGCGCGACCCTCACCGAATCCATCCTGGAATCCGAGCTGTTCGGCCACGAGGCCGGGGCGTTCACGGGAGCGGTGCGCACGCACGTCGGCCATTTCGAGCGGGCGGACGGCGGCACCCTGGTGCTCGACGAGCTCGCCACGATCAGCCTGCGCATGCAGGAGAAGATCCTGCGCGTGATCGAATACGGCGAGCTCACGCGCGTCGGCGGCACCGAAACCATCCGCGTGGACGTGCGCATCGTCGGCTCCACGAACGCGAACCTGGTGGCGCTCGCCGCGGAAGGACGCTTTCGCGAGGACCTGCTCGATCGCCTCGCTTTCGACGTGATCACCGTGCCGCCGCTGCGGGAGCGGCCGGAGGACATCCTGCCGCTCGCCTATGCGTTCGCCGTGAACATGACGAGCGAGCTCAAGCGCCCGTATTTCCCCGGCTTCAACCCGCAGGCAGCTTCCGCGCTGCTGCGTCACGACTGGCCCGGCAACGTGCGCGAGCTCAAGAACGCCATCGAGCGCTCCGTCTACCGCAGCACGGACGAGGAACGGCCGATCACCCACATTGCCTTCGATCCCTTCGATTCGCCGTTCCGGCTGCGCGAACCCGCGACCCGTGCGCCGGCCGGCAATCCAACGGGTGCGGCGGCCAGCCGGCCCGCGCCGCTGCTCCCCACCGACCTCAAGGAGCGCCTGCGCGAGACCGAGCGCACGCTGCTGGAGGCCGGGTTATCGCGGGCGCGTTACAACCAGCGGTTGGCGGCCGACCTGCTCGGCCTCACCTACGACCAGCTGCGCGGCAAGCTGCGCAAGCACGGGCTGGATCGCGGCGCCGGAGCCAGGGCTTCCTGACGCGGCCGCCCCTCAGCTGTCGTCGCGATAGCGGCGCAGCCAGATGGCGCCGGCGCTGAACAGCGCGCACACGAGCAGTCCCAGCCACAGTCCCGGGTTCGTGAGGAACCCGGCGATGTCGAGCCGCGACAGGATGCCCGGCGAGAGCGCGTCACCCCCGAACACGAACGTGCCCATGCCCACGCCGCGGAAGAGCGGCAGCTCGACCGAGCGCTGGAAGATGGCATCGGCCAGCACCCGGGAGCCGAGCAGGCTTTTCTCCAGCATCGGCAACACGACGATCGGCAGGAAACCCAGAAGCAGCGGCGAGCGGCGGGTCCAGGCCGAGACGAGCAGGAACCAGCCCGCGAACGGCGACAGCCACAGCGGCATGCCGATGAAGAAGGCCAGCGTGGCGAGCCAGATCCCGCCGAGCGGCGTTGCGGCCCAGATCAGCTCCCAGGGGTTCGCGCCATGCACGGCCACCCAGACGCTCGCCGTCGCGAGCACGACGAGATGCGTCGCGAAGGTGATCGCACAGGTCACGAGCGGGATGACGACGATCGCGGTGACGAGCTTCGAGACGACGGTTTCGGCGTCCGTGACCGGCATGGAGCGCCAGAACAGGATGCTGCGGTCCTTGCGCTCGGCGTACAGCGCGTCGAGACAATAGAAGATCGCGAGCGCGATCATGGCGAGCGCCAGCAGGCCGTCGACGCCGAAGCTCATCGCCGTGATCATCGCGGTGCGCTGCGCCTCCTGCATGGAAGCGGCACCCCACAAGGCGAGCTCCACGACGTGGTCGTTCGCCGAAATCGTGGCCTGCCCGGTAATCGCCATCAGGGAAATCAGGAGCGCGATCACGAGCGGGGTCACGTAGATCGCCCGGTGCTCCCAGAGCTCGCGCCTGAGGAGAGCCAGCTGGTTCCCGATCATGCCGCAGCCCCCTTGATCTTGGCGACGAAAAGATCGGCGATGCCCGGCGTGCGCAGCTCGCCCAGCCCGCGCAGGCGCTCGCGCGCCACGCCTTCGAAGGTGAGCACCTTCTTGCCGAACACGTCGCGCTCGAAGATCGGGTTCAGCTGCCGCGCGCGCTCGGCGTTCTCGCCGGAGGTCATGAGCTCGACGTAGCGTTCCGGCAGCGCCTCCATGGAAGCCTCGAGCACGATGCGGCCGTCGTTGATGAACATGACGTCGGTGAGCAGGTTCTCCACCTCTTCCACCTGGTGGGTGGTGACCAGGATCGTGCGCTCCTCGTCGAAGTAGTCGTCGAGGAGGTTGGCGTAGAAGTCCTTGCGGAAAAGGATGTCGAGCCCGAGCGTCGGCTCGTCGAGCACCAGGAGCTCGGCATCGATGGCGGTGATGATCGCGAGATGCAGCTGCGTCACCATGCCTTTCGAGAGCGCGCGCACCTTCGCTCGCGCCGGCACTTTCGTCCGGGCGAGCATCGATTCCGCCCGCGCACGCGAGAAGCGCGGGTGAACCGCCGCGACGAACTCCAGCAGCTGGTCGACCCTGATCCAGCGCGGCAGCACGGCGACGTCCGCGATGAACGAGATGTTCTGCATCAGCTGCTTGCGCTCGCGGAACGGGTCGAACCCGAGCACCGACAGCTCGCCTTCGCAGTCGGTGAGCCCCAGGATCGCCTTGAGCAGGGTCGTCTTGCCGGCGCCGTTCGGCCCGATGAGGCCCAGGATCCGGCCTTTCTCGAGGTCGAACGAAACGCGATCGAGCGCCTGCACGCTGCCGTAGCGCTTGGAAACGTTGCGCGCGCTGACCAGGCTCATTCCCCGTCCCTCCCGGCTTTGCGGTCGGCCTCGTCCAGCAGCGCGCGGGGGTCGAGGCCCAGCCGCTCGATGGTGGCGAGGATGCGCGGCCACTCCTCGCGGACGAAACGATCGCGTTCGAGCCTGAGGAGCTTCTTCTGCGCACCTTCCGTCACGAACATGCCGCGGCCGCGCTTCTTCTCGACGAGGCCTTCCTCGACGAGCTCCTGGTAACCCTTGAGCACGGTCAGCGGGTTCAGCCGGTACTCGGCGGCCACGTTGCGCACCGACGGCAGGGCGTCGCCGTCGGTGAGGACACCCTCGAGGATCATCGCGACCACGCGATCGCGAAGCTGCCGGTAAATCGGCAGGTCCTCGTCCCACTTCGGGTCCATCGTGCTACGCTTTGCGCCTCGGTGACATACTGTTGTAGTAGACTATAACACCTTTCGATTGCCGGTGACAGCGAACCCGGGCCGGAAACGTGTAAAATCGCGGCCCGCATCGTTTTTCGGCTGGTCGGGGGCTCGCACAACGGGTCGAGCCCGCGCCCGCCGCGGCATTCTACCCCCTGTTCAGGATTCGCGATGAAGCAACCCGCTCGTGTCACCATTACCGGCGCCGCCGGCCAGATCGGCTATCAGCTCGCTTTCCGGATCGCCTCCGGGCAGATGCTCGGCGCCGACCGCCCCGTCCGTCTCCAGCTCCTCGAGATCCCGCCGGCGCTGCCGGCGCTCCAAGGGGTGGTCATGGAGCTCGCCGACTGCGCGTTTCCGACGCTCGACGGCGTCCTCGCCACCGCCGATCCCGCGGAGGCGTTCCGCGATGCCGACTATGCCCTGCTGGTCGGCGCGCGCCCGCGCGGCCCCGGCATGGAGCGCAAGGACCTGCTCACCGCCAACGCACAGATCTTCTCGGCCCAGGGCCGCGCCATCGACGAGCACGCGAGCCGCGGCATCCGGGTGCTGGTCGTCGGCAACCCGGCCAACACCAACGCGCTGATCACGCGCGCGAACGCGCCCGGCATCGACCCGTCGCAGATCACCGCCATGACGCGCCTCGACCACAACCGCGCCATCGCCCAGCTCGCGGCCAAAACGGGGCACCACGTCAGCGACGTGCGGCACATGACCATCTGGGGAAATCACTCCGCCACGCAGTACCCGGACCTGGATCACGCGACGGTGGCCGGCCGGCCCGCCCGCGAGCTCGTGGACCAGGCATGGATCGAGAACGAGTTCATCCCGACCGTGCAGCAGCGCGGCGCCGCCATTATCAAGGCGCGCGGCGCTTCGTCGGCGGCGTCGGCCGCGTCCGCCGCCATCGATCACGTGCGCGACTGGGTGCTCGGGTCGCCCGCGGACGACTGGGTGAGCATGGCCGTGCCCGCGGACGGCAGCTATGGCATCGGCGAAGGCATCGTGTACTCGTTCCCGGTGCGCTGCGGCGACGGACGCTACGAGATCGTGCGCGACCTGGAAATCAGCGAGTTCAGCCGCGAGCGGATGCGCGCGACCGAAGCCGAGCTGCGGGAAGAACGCGCCGCCATCGAAGAGCTGCTTTGAGGGTCTGCCTTGAAGCGGGGCGCCCCGCCCGCATTTCGTTCTTGCGATTCTGCGCAAGTGCAGGATGCACTTGCGCGGAAGATGGCTTTACCGTCCTGAGGCCTCGGCCCCCCTCGACCTGAGCGGCAAGCGGAGCACAACGTGTCGGAATTCGTCGTCGGTCTCGTCTGGTTCCTGCTGTTCCTCGGCGGCGGCATTTATCTCGCCTACAACCGGGTCGCGCTGAAGCCCGCGACCGTGGCGACCGGCATCGCGCTCTTCGCCTACACGGTGCTCGGCGAGGGCGCGGCGCTGTGGCTGCTGCTGCTGTGGCTGCTGTTCGCCGGCATGGTCGCGCTCAATTTCCGCGATTTCCGCCGCGAGAAGATCACGC